>URVA01000009.1 GCA_900551155.1 uncultured Eggerthella sp.
GTTGCTCGCGGGGAACGTGGTATTCGCAATGATCGCGCCAATAAAGTAAATCGCGATGAAAATCAGCGTTCTCGTCGTAGGCCTGGACAAAAGTCTTCAGGAATACGTAATGCGCCTGTGAAATCGCATCAACAAAACAATCCTACAGCGCAAAAAAATCGACAGACGTCGTCAGGGGAGACGCCTCAAGCAGGCGCTCATCGTAAACCTCGCCGTCGTCACCACAAAGCGGGAGGGGAATAACCAATGCAAAACAACGATTATGCGCTTTTGACGGATCTGTATCAGCTCACAATGGCGCAGGGCTACTGGGCTTGCGGGAAGTTGGAAGAACAGGGGTGCTTCCATATCTTTTTCCGCGAACCTCCCTTCAATGGTGGCTTTGCAATAGCAAGTGGTATGGATCATATTGCAGAAGTGATAGAAAACTTTCAAATCACAGAAGAGAACCTTACCTACCTTGCATCCTTGGATGCGCCTGGTGGTGGCAAGCTTTTTGATCCTGGTTTTCTTGATTATTTGCGCACGTTAGAACTAAATGTTGACATTGATGCTGTGCGTGAAGGAACCGTAATTTTCCCAAACGATCCCTTTGTTCGCGTTATTGGTCCCGTATTGCAGTGCCAGCTTTTGGAAACTCAGTTGCTTAACTGCGTTAACTTCGAAACTCTAGCAGCAACAAAAGCAGCACGTATTTGTCATGTAGCTAAGACTCCCGTTGCAGAATTTGGTCTACGCCGTGCTCAGGGAGAATCGGGTGGTCTTCGTGCTTCTCGTGCTTGCATTGTAGGTGGCTGTGCTTCTACGTCCAATGTTTTGGCAGGTCGTATGTTTGGTTTGCCTGTTTCGGGAACGCATGCCCATGCGTGGGTAATGGCTTTTGGTGATGAATTAGAGGCGTTCCGTGCTTATGCCAGGGAATTTCCTACCAATTGCGTGTTGCTCGTTGATACCTATGATGTTGTGCAGGGTCTTAAAAATGCCATTACCGTTGGTCTTGAAATGAAAGAACGCGGCGAACATCTAACGGGTGTTCGTATCGATTCGGGCGACTTGGCATGGCATGCAAAGCTTGCTCGTAAAATGCTCGATGATGCGGGATTAACCGATACGGGAGTTGTTCTTTCTAACGACTTGGATGAATTTACTATTAAATCCATTCTTGATTCTGGTGCGCAAGTATCTTCATGGGGTGTAGGAACCAAGATGGTTACCGCCTATGATCAGCCTGCACTTGGCGGTGTGTATAAGCTTGCTGCTAAACGTCTGGGCGATGAAGGTGAATGGGAGCCTATCATGAAGGTTACCGGTCAATCTTCAAAGCAGACGGTGCCTGGCATTTTAGATATTCGCCGCTACTTCCACGACTCTGGAAAACTTGCTGGCGATATGGTTTATGACATCAACTACGGTATTTCTCGAGAGCGCATTGTTGATCCCGCTGACGAGCTTCGTCAAAAAGATCTTTCAAACAAGCGCTATATTACCTTGCTTGAGCCTTTAGCTCGTAAAGGTAAAGTTGTATTAAAAGACGAATATCGCAACGCCTTGATTGCTCGTGATTATTGCCGCGAACAGCTTGAGCTTCTTGATGAAAGTCAGACACGTATTGTAAATCCGCATTCTTATCCTGTTGGTTTGGAATATGACCTGTTCTATCGTCGTCATGAATTGGCTTCGCGTTTGTTGGGTCTTTCGTAGGTTAGTAGATAAGTATCTATCGGAAAGGCGTTCTAGATGATCAGGATCGTGACAGATTCGGTAGCGTCGTTGCCTCGTGATATCGCAGAGCAGGAAAACGTTGAGGTGGTATCGCTTTATCTCAATGTTGATGGTGAAGAGCATTCTGATTTAGAGATGGATGTCGATGCGTTTTATGAGCGCATTTATGAAATGGCGGACAATCCGCCTACCTCAAGTCAGCCTTCGCAAGCAAAGTTAGAATCTTTGTTTGAGTCGATTGCAAAAGCAGGCGATGAGCTTTTAGGTATTTGGATTTCTTCCAAATTATCAGGCGCTTATGAAGGAGTGCTTCGCGCAGCGAGAGCAGTAGAGGCGCGAAATATCAATTTTTCTTACTGCATGATAGATTCTTCTTCGTGCGGTTTTGATGAGGCATTTCCTGTTTTGGCGGGGATTCGTTCTGTCAAGGAAGGGAAAAGCCTTACCGAGGTAGCCCATGATGTGTTGGCAAGTATCAAAAGCACTCGCTTCCTTTTTACTCCAGAAAGTTTGACGTTTTTACAAAAGGGAGGACGCATTGGTGGCGCAGCTGCTTTGCTGGGAAATCTTATAAAGCTTTCTCCCGTTTTGACGGTGGTAGATGGACTTCCGCAGGCAATGGCAAAAGTGCGTACTCAAAAAAAAGCGCTTGCGAAAATGGTTTCGATCATGGAAGAGGAAGCCGCAGCTTGTGGTGGTCTTAAGAATTTAGTGGTGCACTATATCGGAGAAAAAACACCAGCGCTAAAGTGGGCACATGAAGTAATTGAACCCCTGCTCGGGCGAGAAGTTGAGGTTTATCCTGTAAGCCCTGTTGTGGGACTTCATGTAGGTCCTGCGGTGGGAATTGCGTATGAATGCAATAAGCCGCTTTCAGGAAAGATCACCAAGGATGCTTCTTCGCTGGCGGTATTTGGTTAAGTAATAGTAATTGATAGTGTTGTTTGCCTTAACGCTAAGAGGCAAGGTAACGGCAGAGAGAAGGGATAGGATCAAGTGGATATCAAATGTAATTTAATTCTCGATTCCTGCTGCGATTTGCCCCATGATGTGGTGAATCGAGACGGGGTGTATCTTTTAAATTTTCCCTATTTTGATAATGAAGGTGAACATCTAGACGATCTGTATCAAACCCAAAGCGCTCATGACTTTTTCGAAGGAATGCGCAACGGTAATGAACCGCATACTGCTCAAGTTCCTATGCCTGCTATTCAGAAGGCATATCAATGGGCAATTGATCAGGGAGTACCTACGGTTTATCTCGGTTTTTCAAGCGGCTTGTCGGGTACGTATGACACCGCTGCTATGTTGCTAGAGCAGATGAAAGCGGATAATCCCGAGATAGAACTCTATGTGGTGGATACAAAGCTTGCTTCAGTTGCGGCAGCTTTGTTGGTCTACGAGGCGCTCGATCAGCGCGAAAAAGGTCTTACCGCACAGGAAATGGTTACCTGGGCAGAAGAAGCTCGTTATTTCGTGGATGCTCAGTTTATGGTGGATGATTTGGAAGCACTTCGCCGCGGTGGACGTATTCCGTCCTCTGTTGCTTTTGCGGGTTCAAAGCTTGATGTTAAGCCTTTGCTTGGTATCGATATGGAAGGCAAGCTGGCTTTGACGGGTGTTGCTCGTGGTCGCAAGAAGGGTGTTAAGACCCTGGTAGATTATTGGAAGAAGCGCCGCGCTGATGAAGGCCCTGTGCAAAATGTTGTAGTTGGCGGAGCGGATTGTCCAAAGGACGCTGAGCGATTGATTTCTCTTCTTACCAAAGAAGACGAATCAATACTGATTTTGGAATCAAGCATTGGTCCGGTAATTGGTAGCCATGTTGGTCCTGGAATGCTGGCAGTAGTATTTTGGGGTCCTGATAAACGAAAAGATTTATCGGTAGCAGATCGTATTGCAAGCAAGATTCGTGGTAATTAACGCTTGCGGCACGGGATGAAATAGCAATAAAACTATCAGCTTAGCTAGCATATTTGGTTAGCTAAGCTGTTTCTTATGATAGGTATGCTTAAAAGGAAGGTAGTTATATGGCTTCGAAAGAGGTTAAAACCTTTAGCTTTGAAGGCGAGCCCGATGTTGGCTCGCATATAAAAGAATTCTTATCGGCAGCGGGCTTCACCTCTGCACCGACTACGGAAGCCGATGTGGTATTTACGTATTGTGTCAGCGAATCGGCGCTTGAGGATACGTATTACGACAGCAAAGGCATACTGCAGACCGCCAAAAAAGACGTAGTACTTGTTGATCTTAGTCCTTCTACCGTTTCTTTCGCACAAGAGTTATGCGCTATGGGGTCGGTAAGTGAAAAGCATGTTCTTGATGCACCGTTGGTAGTGCAAAACATCGTTTCGTCTCAGGCGTTTTCTGATTCGCTCAATCTCGCTATGGTAGTTGGGGGATCGGAAGAGGTATTTAAACGCGTAGAACCCATGCTTCGCTCTATTGCAACAAAAGTGCTGTGGATGGGAAAAGCAGGGTGCGGACAAGCTACTAAAGTTGCACTGACTCTTTCGTCTGCCGCGGCTTTAGTTGGTATTGTTGAGGCATGTGCTTCGCTGAAATCTTCTGAAGCGCAGGAGGCTTCTGTAAGCGAGGAAGATTACCTCGACGTCGCATTGTCTCTTCGGGCCCTTACGCCAGCGCAAGAGTCATTTATTCAGGCGATGGAAGATGAAGAATTTAAGGATGCTTCCTTTACGATTGAATACCTGATGGGCGAATTAGCGGCAGCACTTGCTTGTGTTGATGATGGCGATGTGATTTTGCCACAGGCAGAAGCAGGTTTCCGTCTTATGGAGTTGCTGGCTTTGGTGGGTGGTGTGGCATACAATCCTGCTGCCTTGAAGTTGGTTTTTGCTGATGAAGAGACGAGCAAAAAATATGGATTAGATTGGTCACGCGCTGAAGGTGCTTACGAGCATGATCACGAATGTGATTGCGATGATCCCGATCAGTGCTCTTGTGACGATGATGGGTGTGATTGTGGCCATCATCATGGACACCACGGCGGAAGCTCAAGCTATATCAGCTTTTCTTCGAATTAATTAAAACTGTGGCTGAACCCTTATCGACATACGAAGAACAGTACCGTCATTGTTGCGTGTGCCCCCGTGCGTGTGGTGTGGATCGTCTTTCTGGAGGTCTTGGCGTATGTAAGGCTCCTGCCAAACTATATCTTGGTCGTGCGGCACTTCACTGGTGGGAGGAACCTTGTCTTGTAGGAGACAAGGGAAGCGGGGCAGTGTTCTTTTCGTACTGCCCCATGGGGTGTGTTTATTGCCAAAATGAAGATCTGGTTGCGGGTGCGGGCGTTGCAGTTGATTTCAAGCAATTCAAGAAAACATTACTGCAACTACAAAAC
The DNA here is from genome assembly GCA_900551155.1 of uncultured Eggerthella sp. Taxonomy (GTDB): domain Bacteria; phylum Actinomycetota; class Coriobacteriia; order Coriobacteriales; family Eggerthellaceae; genus Anaerotardibacter. The sequence goes on from URVA01000009.1 coordinate 5,087, forward strand.
GAAGAAGGCGCTGCGAATATCAATTTAGTTACACCATCGCACTACGTACCCACGATTGCTGCCGCCCTTCGTTCTTTGAAGGAGCTGGAGCAGTTGTATATTCCTGTGGTGTATAACACCTCAAGTTATGATTCGGTCGATAGCTTGCATATGCTGCGAGGACTTGTTGATATCTACTTAGCAGATTTTAAATATGCTTCTTCTGATATCGCTCAGAAACTCTCCCACGCCGCTAATTACCCTTCAGTGGCGCTTGCTGCTCTTGATGAAATGGTAGATCAAATTGCTGATTGGGAAGAAGATGAGCAGGGGCTTTTGAAGCGGGGCATTATTGTTCGCCATCTTGTTTTGCCAGGGCATATAGAGGAATCTTTGCGCGTGGTGAAGGTTCTTCATGAACGCTACAAAGATAAAATCCGTTTGAGCATTATGAATCAATACACACCCTTACGAGGCAATCTGGTGCGTTATGGCTTGGAGGGAAGGGTGTCTTCTGAAGAATATGAGCAGGTTCTTGATTATGCTGATTACCTGGGAATAGAGAATTATTTCTGGCAAGAAGGTGGCGCTGCGAGTGATAGTTTTATTCCTGCATTTGATGGAACAGGCGTTATTTCTAATTAGGTAGTTCTCATTTTGTTGAGCTTATGGCATAATGGGTTACGCTTTTTTGCCGGCATGGCGCAACGGTAGCGCAACTGATTTGTAATCAGTGGGTTGCGGGTTCGATTCCTGTTGCCGGCACCATGCATTTTAAAGCCATCGGGGTTTCCCGATGGCTTTTGTTTGGAGCTAAACGCTACAATGCTGTACGAATAATCAATACGGCACTTGTTGAATGGGCAGATGATTTAAGACAGCGTATTGCTTAATTATTTGAACTATTCGAAGTCGTAGGTGTCAATCTCTTCAAGCGTTTCAACATGGAGACAGATTTCATTGCCTTCATCGTCCATGTACCAGCAATAATGACCCTTTTCGTCTTCGGTAAAGGTTACAATTTCCCAGCTAATGTAACGTCGAAGATTATCATCGTTAGGTTCAATATCGGCATATTCAAGCACGGTGCGTGCGGCTAAGAGTTGTTGTTCGGTTAAGTTTTCTAACATGGATACTCCTTTAGTTTTGCAAGAAGTAATAATAAAACGAAACCCCAAAGTTTTCACCTTGGGGTTTCGTGTTTTAGTGGTTTTGCTTTTAGTTCGAATTTATTCAGGATCTTGCATGATTACTGCAACGAACGTCAAAGGTTCGGTGCCGCTTTCGTTTTTAATGCCGTGAGTGCTGCCGCTTTCGCAGAGCATGGCATTCCCTGGAACCACTTCGTACTCAACGTCATTTTCGGTGTAGAGTGCTTTGCCAGAGGTAACGAAATATAATTCGCATTCACCTTCATGTTTGTGGATACCCAAGGAGCTGTTAGGCTCAACGGTGATTTGAGAAATATAGGTGCACTTGCCGCCTACTTCAGCAATTTTTTCTTCAGAAAGCAGACGGTCGCGAATCATAAATCCATCTCCGCCATTTACTTTTTCTACCCGCTGTGTTTCGCGATTTTTATAGACTGGCATATGTCCCTCCTTGCTCTTGATAGACTTTCTCGGAAAAGATCTACTGCAATTTATACCGTGCCCATTTGCCAGGAATTCAAGTAAGCGGCCTGTTCTGGGGTTAAGGTATCGATGGTTACACCTAGGGTTTCAAGCTTTAGTCGAGCAATAGCGTTGTCGATGTCGGCAGGAACATCGTAGCAATCAGGATCCATTTCATCGGCATGCTTTGCCATAAATTCAGCACACAAAGCTTGGTTTGCAAAACTCATATCCATAACTGAAGCAGGGTGACCTTCTGCGCAGGACAGGTTTACTAGGCGGCCCTCTGCCAACAGAACAACCTTGCGACCGTTAGGAAGCGTATATTCTTCCACGAAGGGGCGAAGCGTCTTGTGCTCGGTGGCATTTTCTTCTAGCCAAGGAATATTAATTTCAGAATTAAAGTGACCAGAATTGCAGATGATAGCACCGTCTTTCATGTTTTCGAACATGGGGCCATCAATAACGTTAAGATCACCCGTGACCGTTACCCACACATCACAAAGAGCAGCAGCTTCTACGGCGGGCATTACGCGGAAGCCATCCATAATAGCTTCTAGTGCTTTTAAGGGATCAACTTCGCAGACGATAACCTGAGCGCCCATGCCGCGACCGCGCATAGCAACACCGCGACCACACCAGCCGTAGCCTGAAACTACAAGGGTACGACCAGCAAGCAAACGGTTGGTTGCACGAATAATGCCATCAAGAGTTGATTGGCCTGTGCCGTAGCGATTGTCGAAGAAATGTTTAGTTTTCGCTTCGTTGACGGCAATAATAGGATATTTGAGGGCACCTTGTTTTGCCATTGCGGCAAGACGAATAACACCAGTAGTGGTCTCTTCAGTGCCACCAATAATGGTTTCCAGTGCATCGGTGCGAGTTTCGTGGATACGGCCTACTACATCGGCACCGTCATCCATGGTGATCTGAGGGAGCGTATCAATTACCGCGTCTACATGTTCGTAGTAAGTTTGGGTATTTTCTCCCTTAATGGCATATACCGAGATTTCAAAGTGCTTAACCAAAGCAGCAGCGGTGTCGTCCTGGGTGGAAAGAGGATTGGATGCACACAGGGTAACATCAGCACCACCTGCTTTTAAGGTACGCATTAAATTGGCGGTTTCAGTGGTTACATGCAAGCAAGCACCGATGCGAATGTCTTGAAGGGGTTTTTCTTTTTCAAAACGCTGTCGAATAGAAGCAAGCACTGGCATATCGCGATCTGCCCAAAGAATACGATCGAGACCTGCATCTGCCAGCGTAATGTCCTTAATATCGTAGTTCATGGTGAACCTCCTTAACTATGTTAAGGGTACCACGCCGAAGAGATTCTCTTTGTGTGAAAATGTGTGAAGGTACTGTGCAGACAACGTGTTCAGAATGCGAAAGTCAGGGATTTCTGGGGATAAGAGGAAACAAATTGTTTACTTATCGTGTCTTGCGGTGAATAAAAGTCTATAATCCCCAAAGCAGTAATGTAGCTTTGTGCGTTTGAGTGCTGCTTCGCATGCGGTGGTTTACGCTACAAAGAAAAAGAGACGCATTACTATATAAGGTGCAGGTTTTAGAGGAGCCTTTGTGTTAGAGCAAATGTTATCGTCCCTTTCGTTTGTGGACTTTTTTAATATGTGCGTATTCGTAGTGTTTACGTGTTGCTACGCATACCAAATTGTGTATGTATTTGTTTCTCTAACCAAAAAGCCACCTGAGCTTACTGCGAAAAAGAATCATCGTTATGCGGTTTTAATTTCAGCTCGCAACGAAAATGCTGTTATCGGAGACTTAATCCATAGCATTCGCGTTCAGAATTACCCTCAAGAGCTGATCGATATCTTTGTTATTGCCGATAATTGCACCGACAACACGGCGGCGGTCGCTCAAGAAGCGGGCGCTATTGTATTTCCTCGCTTTAATAAAGAAGAAATTGGCAAGGGTTATGCGCTCGATTATGGTTTAGCGTGCATTCGCCAGCATTACGCAGATAACAACTATGAGGCGTATTTTGTTTTTGATGCCGACAATGTTTTGGACGTTAACTACTTCCGCGAAATGAATAAGGTCTTCGACAACGGTGCACTTGCTTCGACCAGTTATCGTAACTCAAAGAATTATGGTTCTAACTGGATCACTGCTGGATATGCTGTGTGGTTCATGCGCGAAGCAAAGTATCTCTCTCAAGCTCGTTTGACGCTGGGTACGAGTTGCATGGTTTCTGGTACGGGCTTCTTTATTAGCGCGAAAGTAATAGATGAAATGGGCGGATGGAAATATCATCTGCTTACAGAAGACATTGAGTTTTCTACCGATAGCATTATTCACGGTCGTCGCATTGCGTATTGCCCAACGGCGATGCTCTATGATGAACAGCCTCTTACCTTCCGCGATTCCTGGAATCAGCGTTTTCGTTGGGCTAAGGGTTTCTATCAGGTTTTTTTTGGCTATGGCGGAAAACTGTTTAAGGGAATTTTCGCCAATCCTAAAGGGTCGCGCTTTTCCTGTTACGACATGCTCATGACGGTATGTCCTGCCATGTTGCTTACTATTATTACTATCGTATTTAATGCAGCAATTATTATTTTGGGCGTAACGGGGGTTATGTCTACTGGCGTGATGATTACTTCATCGCTTTCTTCTATATTCTTCTGTCTGTTTAACTTTACGTTGTTTATGTTTATGTTTGGCGCGCTTACTACCTTTACCGAATGGGACAACATTCATGCGCCAGCACATAAAAAGATTTTGTACATGTTTACGTTCCCGTTGTTCATGATTACCTATATTCCTATTGCGTTGGTTGCCTTGGTCAAGAAAGCATCTTGGAAGCCTATTCAGCACAGCATTTCGGTGGATGTTCAGGAATTTGCTCAAGCAAATGCGAAAGACACCGATCGTATTTAAGCCCGAGCAAACGTAAGTCCGCAAATAGGTACAGAGGTTACAGTTCGCAGTATTTCTGCTGCGGAAAAGAGTGTAGCTCCTGTTGTCATGACGTCATCGACGAGGATAATTCGTTGGGCGCATTTCAGCAGCTCAACCATTGATTGGTTAAGGGAAAACGAATTTTTCATATTGCGCAGGCGCGCCTGTCCGTCCAAGAGTCGCTGATCCTTCTTCGTGTTAGCAGATAACGCATTACTGCTGGGAAGCTGTGTAACTGCACTGAGACAAGCGGTAATCTTTTCAAGATGGTCAAATCCTCGTTCTCGTCTTGCCGATGGGCGTGTGGGAATGGGAACAAGGATGGCGCCTTCTTTCCAGGAATAGGGAAGGCTGTCTGCCATAAAGTTAGCAATGACGTGTGCTAGGCGCTGTTCGCCACGATCTTTATAACAGGTAATAATTCTTCTTGTTTCTGGAGTGAGTCTTGTCGTTGATGCGCATCCATCAAGGGGAAAAGAAGAAAGATGCTTCCAGTCCAAAATGAACCGATTGCATTCCGTGCAAATTCCTTTTCCGAAGGGCGATCCGCATACAGGGCAAGATTGTAGTTGGTCAAGATAGGGGAGATTGACCTTGCATGAATGGCATAACAGAGTATCGGGCATATCGCAGAGCACGCAGCGTGTTGGCCACAATAATTCTTTAAATAGCTCTTTGGTGTAAAACCATGAACTAAGCAAAACTTCTTTTCCTAAGACATCTTTAAGCATAGGTAGCCCCACTCGATTTGGTTTTATTCGACTTGTTCTTTTCATAATGCATCACGAAAGTGCACATCTTTCTCATATGAGGTATGTGAGTGCGGTATGAGAAATGTGTGAGTGTGGTGTGAGAAAACTCTCTTACGAAAAATTGTTCTGAAAAAACTGCATTGAACTAGCTAAAAATGGGCAAAATAGCCCCAAAATGTATAAATACCCGTGCGTAATAGTTGAATTTGTCAGTAATATTGAGCTTTTCTTAAGGAGTAATTCGGTATCTGGTAGACTAGGAATGCTTCTTTCAGGTCTGTGGTTGCGGATTTTCCTAGTCCAAGGCAGATGCGGTCAAAAGGATCCACGTAAGTTACCAACGAAGCACTGCTTTATTGGGGCGATCATGGCGCATCCTAGGGGTAAGTCGTACCGTCCGCGAATGAGTTTTGCAACATAGGGTTGCACGGGCGAGAGAACGATGTCATTTTGGCTTAGTTCCAGTGCGCGAGTGTGGGGGCAAAGACCAGGTCAGCTGAAAGAAGCGCATATTAAAAAGGAAAGAAGGGACTATCGTAGATGAAACGCGCATCAATTCTTGTGCTCAGTTTGGTGGTTGCGCTGTGCATGGCTTTGCCGCTTGCAGGTTGTGCTTCTAATAGTTATACCCCTGAGTTGAAAGATCAAGTTGTCGATGATTCTGCCTTGAACACGGCGGGAACTTTACGAGTGGGCATCAATGCATCTAATCCTCCCTATGCAGCACAGTCTAATGGCTCGATTGTAGGTATTGATGTTGATATTGCCGCAGCTTTAGCGGACGAATTGGGCCTTAAACTTGAATTGGTTGATGTAGGAACCGCTACCGATACTGCATTTTCTCGTGAAAACGTAGACATCGTAATGGGTGTTGAGGAAGCTAATTCGGCATACTGGATGTCAGATGATTACATGAATTCTGGCATTGCTCTGTTTTCTTTGACCGAAGGAGCAGAAGCTCCTAGTGCAGCTGGTTCCTTTAAGGTAGCAGCGCAGTCTTCATCTATGAGTGCTTGGGAAGTTACCGATCATTATGGTGAATCTTGCTTAGAAAACGCTGGTGATCCTAATGCGGCATTTGAAATGTTAAGCACAGGCTCCGTTAACTATGTTGCTGCAGAAAGCACCATCGGTGAATACGTTGTTCACACCTCTGGCATTGAGGCATATCCGATTGCTCTGCTTCAGGCTGCTACTCCTCGTACCGTTGCAGTAGCTTCTGATAAAACTGAACTTCAGCAGGCGGTAAGCAACGCGCTTTCTTCGTTGGTAAGTGGTGGCGTGGTTGATGTTATTGAAGGTAAATGGCTGGGCGGACATGTAGATATCGCAAGCTTGACAGTAATTCCTGCATCGTCACAGTCTGAAGATAGCGAAGATTCGAATGATGAATCCTCGGATAGTGAAAACACCAACGAAGATTCCTCTACTGATGCCGAAAGCACCGATTCTGCTGCATAACTTTTCAACAAACAGGTAACAGGGATGGGCAAATTGTTCTTCAATTGTTGTTAATATAGGGCGATTCGTTCGCGGTTTTTGTTGAAATAGTTTCGGGATGTTTACAAACAAAGGAGTAGATAGTTTATCTGCTCCTTTGTTTTATTCTAGGAGGCGAAAGAAGAATTGGCGCAATGCCAATAGGCACGTTATAAGAGGAGTAATCATGTCGTATCAACAAGGTGACCCACAGCCTCCTTCATCGGACAACCAGTATGCCCCACAGGAGCAACAGCCTGGGCAACAGGTTTCCTATTCGGCGGGTCCACAGACACAAGGCTATTCAACCACTTCACAAAACGCTACTTCGCCAGAGGCGGGGTTTAGTCAAGGCACTCAGCCTGGAGCACCGATGGGGGCTGCTCCAAACAACAAAAAGCATTCCTTTTCCTGGAAAACATTTCTAACCGCATTTTGTGGTGCGCTCGTTGCCTGCGCGCTTGCTCTAGGTGTGTATTCTGTCGTTAATCCTGCTTCTTCAACGGTGCTGGGCGGTAGTGGAACAAACATTACCGTAAGTGGGGAAGATGCCACGTTGGCAGAAACGGTTTCGCAGAAATGCCTTCCTTCGGTTGTAAACATTGACGTATACACTCAAAGTCAATCTTCGAATTTCTTCGGAATGGTTGATCAATCAACAGATGAATACACTGAATCGGCTCTTGGCTCAGGAATTATCATTTCCAACGATGGTTACATTTTGACCAACTACCACGTTATTGAAGACGCCGATCGCTTGCAGGTTACCGCTGACGGTGGCGAATATGAAGCAACGGTTGTGGGAACCGATCCTTCTAGCGACTTAGCGGTACTCAAGATTAATGCCAACGATCTTACTGCTATCGAAATTGGTTCTTCATCAGATTTGGTAGTGGGCGAATGGGTTATGGCGCTCGGTAGTCCTTATGGCTTAGAGCAGTCGGTTTCTACAGGTATTGTTTCTGCAACCAGTCGAACCACTTCTGCCTTGAATAGCGACACCTCAAGCGCGGTTTATACCAACCTTATTCAGACAGATGCCGCAATTAATCCCGGCAATTCTGGCGGCGCTTTGGTAGACAAAGACGGAAAACTTATCGGCGTAAATACCTTAATTGCATCCTCTTCTGGCTCTAGTTCAGGTGTTGGTTTTGCAATTCCTGTAGACTATGCGCTCAATATTGCGCAACAGATTATTGATGGAAAGCAGCCTTCTCATGCTCAGTTGGGTGTATCGGCTACTACGGTTACCAGTCAGTTGGCTGAACGCTATGGATTAGGCGCTGATTCGGGTGCGTATGTATCTAATGTAAATGCTGGTTCAAGTGCGGCTGAGGCTGGTATTCAGCAAGGCGATATTATTACCAAGGTAGGCGATACCGAGATAGCATCTTCTTCTGATTTGGTATTGGCGGTTCGTTCTCACAATGTTGGTGATACAGTAACCATTACCTATGTTCGTGATGGACAAGAAAACACTGCCGAGGTAACGCTGGGTTCTGATTCGTAGCAGCTTAACGTATAAGACACACTATCACTTCAGAATTGTTTGCATCTGAGTAGTACGCATAGAACCAGTAAGTAAACAACCCATAGTAAATGGCGCTTGAATAATTCAAGCGCCATTTTTTATGCATGTGAGATTTCCTTTGGCAAAACGATGGATATGGCGTCATAAGAAAACTAAGGGTGTTAGGAAATTTCGCGCAAATTTACTACGATTTTCCACGAGCTTGTTTTGGGTTGGTGGTTTTACGGTAATATAACAAGGATAACGCTCGAAGAAAGGAAGTACCCATGAGCTCTGATTACAAATACAAGCGCGTTCTCCTGAAACTATCCGGTGAGGCGCTTATGGGCGAGACCGGCTACGGAATTGATCCAAAAGTAGTCGAAGAGCTTGCGGTTCAGATTAAAGAAATTGTAAATGATGGCATTGAACTTGCTGTTACGGTTGGCGGCGGTAATATCTTCCGCGGTCTGGCAGGATCGGCAGAAGGTATGGATCGTGCTCAGGCAGACTATATTGGCATGCTTGCTACCTGCATGAACGCTCTTGCGTTGCAGGACGCGTTTGAACGTCATGATATTCCGACTCGTGTAATGAGTGCCATCGAGATGCGCCAGGTTTCTGAGCCCTATATTCGTCGTCGTGCTATCCATCATTTAGAAAAAGGATATGTGGTTATCTTTGCTGCAGGCACAGGTAATCCTTATTTCACAACGGATACCACAGCAGCACTTCGTGCTTGCGAAATTAATGCAGAGTGCTTAATGAAGGCAACTAAGGTTGATGGTATCTATGACAGCGATCCCGTTACCAATCCTAACGCTAAACGCTTTGAGCGCATTAGCTATCTTGAGGTGCTTTCTCGAGAATTGCACGTTATGGATTCCACGGCAACTTCACTGTGTATGGATAACAAACTTCCTATTTTGGTATTCGACCTTATGGTTCCAGGCAATATTTCTCGCATTCTTAAGGGTGAAAATATTGGTACGACCGTAAGCGCTGATTAGTGTTGATGAAATAATTCAATCCAGGAAAGGGTTTTCAATGATTGACGATATTATGAAAAAGGCAGATGAACGTATGCAGGTAGCTGAAGACCAGCTTCTCTCTAATTTCGCATCCGTTCGTACGGGCCGTGCTAATGCAATGATTCTGGATCGCGTAAAGGCAGAATACTACGGTACGCTTACTCCTATCAATCAGATGGCTGCTATTAAAACTCCTGATGCTCATACCTTGGTAATTGAGCCTTGGGATAAGTCTTCTCTTGGTGCAATCGATCATGCTATTCAGCAGGCAAATCTTGGAGTAACTCCTAACAATGATGGCTCCGTTATCCGTCTTTCTTTCCCACCTTTGACCGAAGAGCGTCGTAAGGAATTCGTAAAAGAATGCCGTACCTATGCTGAAGAAAGCCGTGTAGCAGTACGTAACGCTCGTCGCGATGCTAACGCAGCAGTAGAAAAAGCGGTTAAGAGCGACAATCTTCCTGAAGACGATCAGCGTCGTGCTGAAGCTGATATCCAGAAGAAGACTGATGCAGCTATTGCTAAGATCGATCAGCATCTTGCTGCAAAAGAAAAGGAGCTTATGTCAATCTAGGTGTTGGAGGCATGGGTATTATGCGAAAACCTCTTGATTACATATTTCCTAATCCACCAAGCGATTGTGATCCGCAAGCACTTATTCCAGAAGCTATTCCTCGTCATGTTGCCGTCATCATGGACGGCAACGGGCGTTGGGCAAAAAAGCGTGCGCTGAATCGTTTGCGCGGTCACAAGGCGGGTATCGAAGCAGTTCGTGAAACTATTCGTTGCGCCAATGACGTCGGGGTGGATTATCTTACTATCTATTCGTTTTCAACAGAAAACTGGAAACGTCCCGATGATGAAGTGAATGGCCTTATGGAGCTGTTTGCAAAAACTATGCTTGCAGAGGTCGATGGCCTTCATGAAGAGCATGTTCGTGTTCGTACTATTGGTGATTTGTCGATATTGCCCGATGAAACACGTACTGCTTTTGAACAAGCTTGGGAAAAAACCAAAAACAATGACGGCATGACGCTAGTCGTGGCGGTAAATTATGGTTCACGCCAAGAAATTCTTCATGCGGTTGAGGCATATACTCAGCGCGTTCTTGCTGAGGGTGCGCAAGGTGATACTGCGCCAGCAATAACTGAAGAAGAATTCGAGAAGGGTCTTTATACCTCAGATATCCCCGATCCTGATTTACTTATTCGTACTTCAGGTGAAATGCGTGTATCTAATTTCTTGTTGTGGCAAATTGCCTATACCGAATTCGTGTGCACGGATGTTTTGTGGCCCGATTTCAATCGTTATGATTTCTTGCGTGCGCTGCTAGAGTATCAGTCTCGCAATCGTCGATTCGGGGCGCTCTAATATGGCAAAAACCCGCGTGAGAAAGCCTTTTCTGCGCAACCAGGATGGCGAAAGAGAACAACTAATTTCAAGCAACACCGCTCAGGGCGCTCCTAATTCGGGTAAGTCTTTGCTTATGACTGAAGCTGAAACCATCACCTATCCCGAAGAGCATGTGTGGGAAAAGAAGTCCACAAAGGCTCGAAAAGCTGTCGTAGGGAAGTTGCCTTCCAAGGTGGCTCATCCCAGCAACCTTGCCGTGCGTACTGCTACAGGAGCGGTTTATATTTTGCTTACGGTAGTGTGCGTGCTGATATCCGACCTTACCACGGCGTTATACCTTTCGTTGTTGAGTGCGATTTGTGCTAATGAGTTTTATTACATGCTTCGCGCTGATGCAAAACTTCCCAATGAGCTATTGGGTGTATGTGCGGCAGCTTTATTTCCGTTGGCAATGTGGCTTTTTGGCATATCTGGCGTATGTATAGCGCTGGCGGTTTATGTTTTGGTGCTGTTGGTATGGTATGTCTTTTGGCAACCTGCTCGCATCAGCGATGTGTCAGTGAGCTTGTTTGGCGCCGTGTATACGGGTCTTATCATGTCGACCGCTTTGCTGCTCCGTCAGTCGCTGCCTGAGCCTTGGGGCGCGGTTTTAGTTTTAGGGTTGTTTGTTAGTGTGTGGGGCAGCGATGCTTTTGCTTATCTGGTAGGTTCTGCGATTGGTAAGCATAAACTTGCTCCTCATATTTCACCGAATAAAAGCTGGGAAGGCTTTATCGCTGGTTTAGTATTTGCCATGATTGTTTGGTATCTCCTTTCCTTTATTCCTGGAGTTTCCTTGTCTTTGCCACAGGCACTCATATTTGGCTTAATTAACGGTTTGGCTGGTGTATTGGGTGATTTGGTAGAAAGTCGCATCAAACGTAATTCTGGCTTCAAGGATTCTGGAACTATTATGCCTGGGCACGGAGGATTGCTGGATCGTTGTGATTCACAGTTCTTGGTAACGCTTTCGGGTGCAATATTGTTGGTATTAGGGGGCTGCATTCCTTATGTCTTCTGAGACTTCTCCCTGTGATGCATGTTCTTTGCATTCCGCATCCCAAAAAAGACGTATTGTCGTATTGGGTTCAACTGGTTCTATTGGTGTTCAAACCCTTGATGTAGTGCGTCGTCATTCCGACAAACTGGAAATTGTGGGACTTGCTGCAGGAACCCGTGCAAAAGAATTGTTAGCGCAGGCTAAGGAATTTGGTGTCTCGCATATTGCTTTAGGCATGAGAAATTGTGCCGAAGACACCGTTCTTGATGAGCTTGCTGAACATGTTGAATCATCGAGCCGAGGCTCTTCTGGTGGGGGATCGTTTACGCAGGGTCCAGAGGGTGTTGTCGATCTATGCCGCCTTCCTGAAGCTGATCTTGTAGTAAATGCTTTGGTGGGCGCTGCAGGCTTGCAGGCAAGTTATGAAACGCTGCAAGCAGGTAAAGTACTTGCGCTTGCAAACAAAGAATCACTTGTAGTTGGTGGCGACTTGATTATGCCTATGGCGCAAGAGCCAGGGCGCTTGATGCCAATAGACTCAGAGCACGGTGCAATCTATCAATGCTTATTAGGGGAAGATCCCCGCGAAGTAAGTAAGTTGTGGGTAACAGCTTCGGGAGGTCCCTTCCGTGGTAAAAAGCGTGCGGATCTAGAACAGGTAACTCCCGCACAGGCTCTCAATCATCCTACGTGGAACATGGGTGCGAAAATTACTATCGATTCCTCTACATTGATGAATAAGGGTCTTGAAGTTATTGAGGCACACCATTTGTTTGCCATGCCCTATGACAAAATCGAAGTAGTTGTTCAGCCGCAAAGCGCTATTCATTCTATGGTTGAGTTTACCGATGGCAGTGTTAAAGCTCATTTGGGCACAACTGATATGCGTATTCCTATCCAATTTGCTCTTAGCTATCCTGAGCGTTGGTCGGCACCCGTTGAACCTTTGGATTTTCGTATGTTGGGGTCCTTGGAATTTGCGGCCCCTGACACTGAAACGTTTCGTTGTTTAGCGCTGGCTCGCAAGGCGGGATCCACTGGAGGAACGCTGCCTTGCGCTATGAATGCGGCAAATGAAATTGCTGTTGCAGCGTTTTTGGAGGAATGCTGTTCTTATTTAGGTATTGCTGAGGTGGTAGAAGCCACCATGGATGCTTGCAAGGTAGAATCAGTGCAAAGCATTGAGCAGCTTGTAGAAGTTGATGCATGGGCGCGTTCATTTGCGCGTAGTGTACTACCTAAGTGAGTTACATGGATATTCTTATCATGATCATAGCGGCAACCATCGTGTTGGGCTTTCTTGTCTTTATTCACGAAGGGGGCCATTTTCTTGCTGCACGATTATTCGGTGTACGCGTTACAGAATTTATGATTGGATTGCCTGGTCCTTCTGTTGGTTTTACCAAGGGTGAAACTCATTTTGGAGTGACCTGTGTTCCCTTGGGTGGCTATGCAAATGTATGCGGGATGGCTCCAGCAAGCAAGAGCCCTCATTTAAAGCGTGTTTTAGGCTATGTGTATCGCAAAGGCACTGTGTATTCTGAAGATGTTGCGCATGACTTGTGCCTAACAGAAGATGAATCCTATGAATTGCTCGAAGAGCTCGCGGATTGGGGATCTATCACTCGTCCGCATCGAAAGGATAAGCATAATATCTATCGAACTCCTGCAAGGCTTTCTGGAGAAGAAGGCAAGGCTTGCCCGATTGCGAATCTGCAGGAATTTTTCCTTCGTGAACAGGCATGCCAATACAGTGCCTTGCCCTTCTGGAAGCGTTGCGTCATTCTTCTAGCAGGCCCTTTTATGAACCTACTTTGGGTGTTCTTTGCGTTCATTGTGGTGTGTTCCGTTATGGGGCTCGATCTTCAAAACACCAATACAGGAGAAGTCTTTCATTACAATTGGGCGCCCTGGGATGCAATTTATATGGGAGTAAATTATTTGAGCATGGTACTTGCTGCGGTTGTTTCGCTGTTTAATCCTGCCACTATAGGTGAAACTATTTCCCAATCAACTTCTATTGTGGGTATTGCGGTTATGTCTAAAGACGCCTTTGAGGCAGGGATCCAGGATTTCTTGTTCTTCTCTGCGGTTATTTCTGCCTCGCTTGGCTTTATGAATCTTATTCCTATTCCGCCTCTGGATGGTGGCCGTTTTGTGGTGGAGGTCTTCCAGAAGATTTCACGCAAGGTAGTATCTATAAGAGCGCTGGGCTATTTATCCATGGCAGGTTTCGCACTGTTTATGGGTCTATTTGTTGTTATGCTTAATCAGGATGTTCAGCGTTTTGTGTTTGGAAATTGGGGCTAAGATATGCCAGAGTTAAAACCAAATCAAAAAACACGTCAGGTTCATGTGGGTGGGGTTGCTCTTGGTGGCGGAGCACCTTGTGTGGTGCAGTCTATGCTTAACCTGTCCTTGCAGGACGTAGAGGGAAATGTAGCTCAAATCAAACGTTTGGCATTGGCGGGGTGTGAAGTAATTCGTATTGCTATTCCTCATAAAGGTGATCTGGATTACTTCGAAGAAATATGTAAGAAATCACCACTTCCTGTAGTTGCCGATATTCATTTTAGTGCGGAAATTGCCATAGAGGCTGCGCGTCGTGGTGCTGCGAAGTTGCGTATTAATCCAGGCAATATTGGTGGTTTGGATGCATGCGTTCCTGTGCTGGATGCAGCGCGTGAAGCAGGAATTCCTATTCGTATCGGGGTTAATGCTGGTTCTCTTGATGAAGATCTTGCGGCACGAGATGATTTGTCTTTACCAGAAAAGCTTGTGGAATCGGCGCGTGGATATGTTGAGTTTTGCTACGCTCATGATTTTTATGACGTGGTGGTTTCGGCAAAGGCTCACGATGTTCCAACAACTGTGGCAGCGTATCGTCTTCTTTCGGAAACCCTACCTGAAGTTCCGCTTCATATTGGTGTTACGGAGGCGGGTACTCTGTTTCAGGGTTTGGTAAAATCCGCTAGTGGTTTAGGTATTTTGCTTGAGCAGGGTATCGGAGACACTATGCGCATTTCGCTTACCGATGATCCCGCTGAAGAAATACGTGCATGTTGGATGCTTTTATCGGCGCTTGGTTTGCGACGTCGTGATCCAGAATTGGTAAGTTGCCCTACATGCGGTCGTTGTCAGGTAGACTTAATAGCAATTGCTAAAGAAGTTGAAGATAGACTAAAAGATATTCATCAACCGATACAAGTTGCGGTAATGGGTTGCGTAGTGAATGGCCCTGGTGAAGCAGCTGACGCCGATATTGGTGTTGCCTGCGGAAAAGGCTCGGGTGTTATTTTTACGCACGGTAAAACCTTGCGAAAGGTCGAAGAGGCAGCTATCGTTGATGTGCTTATGGAAGAGATAGGAAGACTATGACTGAAATTATGCGCTTGAGTAAGCAGTATGCTCCTACGTTAAAGGAAGATCCTGCTGATGCGGAAATTGCTAGCCACCGTTTGCTTGTTCGTGCTGGCATGATCAGAAAAGTTACTTCAGGTGTTTACACCTATCTGCCTCTTGGCATGAAGGTTCTTTCTAAAATCGAACGCATTGTTCGCGAAGAAATGGACGCTACTGGTGCACGCGAAATGCTTATGCCTGCTTTGCAGCCTGGCGAGTTGTGGCATGAAAGTGGTCGCTGGAACGATTATGGTCCTGAATTAATGCGTTTACATGATCGTCATGACCGCGAATTTTGCCTTGGTCCTACCCATGAAGAACTTATTACCGCTATCGTTCGTAGTGAGCTGCGTTCCTATCGTCAGCTTCCTCTAACGCTGTATCAAATTCAGTCGAAGTTCCGCGATGAAATTCGTCCTCGTTTTGGCTTATTGCGTAGTCGTGAATTTATCATGAAAGACGCATATAGCTTCCATGCAACTCAGGAATCGTTGCAGGAAACCTATGACGAAATGTATAAAGCCTACGGTCGAATTTGCGAGCGTCTTGGTCTTGAATATCGCCCTGTTGAAGCTGATTCTGGTCAGATTGGTGGTAGTGTTACCTGCGAATTTATGGCTTTGGCCGATGCGGGCGAGGCAGAACTTGTATATTGCCCCGATTGCGATTTTGCCGCCAATACAGAAGCAGGTGCCTGCATTCCTCATCCAACTGAATATAAAGTTGATGCGTGCGAAAAAATTGCAACCCCTGGTGTAACCACGATTGCTGCGTTGGCTGAATTCTTGCATATTGAAGAAAGCGCTACGGTTAAGGCTATGGTTGGCAAGGATGCTGAGGGTAAGGTAGTTGCACTCTTTGTTCCAGGAGATCATGAGCTAAACGAAATTAAAGCACAGCGCGCAGTTCCTGGCTTTGAACTGCTCAGCGATGAAGAAATAAAGGCAGCTCAACTTCCTAAGGGCTCTATCGGTCCTAAGAACTTGCCTGCCGGAATTAAAGTTGTTGCCGATTCAAGCTTACAGGCAATTGAGCGTTGGGTAGTTGGTGCTAATGAAGACGGCTATCACTTCGTAGGCGCAAAACATGGTGAAGATTTTAATGTTGACGCTTGGGCGGACCTTTCCGTGGTAGCTCCTGGCGATACCTGTCCTCACTGTGGGGCAACTTTGCAAGGTGCTCGCGGTATTGAGGTATCGCAGGTATTCCAACTTGGTGATAAGTATTCGCGCACTATGGGTGCGGTATTTTCTGCAGAAGATGGTACCGACCAGCCCTTTATTATGGGTTGCTATGGTGTTGGCGTATCTCGCTCGCTGGCAGCAATCGTTGAGCAGCACAACGACGAACATGGCATCATTTGGCCTTTATCGGTTGCTCCTGCTCATGTATGCGTTATTCCTCTTTCTGTGGGGGACGACACGGTATATCCTGTTGCAGAAAAAATTGCAGAAAGCCTGGCTGCGGAAGGCTTTGAGGTTGCTCTTGACGATCGCAATGAACGTCCTGGCGTTAAATTTGCCGATGCAGACCTTATTGGTTGGCCTGTACAGATCATTGTCGGTAAGCGCGGTGTTGCAGAGGGTAAGGTTGAGGTAAAGCGCCGTGAAACGGGCGAAAAGACCGAAATTTCTATCTCTGCTGCTGTTGAAGCGCTTTCCTTTATTCACCGCAGCAAAAAACGCTCAGCACTTCTTTAATGAAACAGGTTTTCGTGAATACCTATTCAAAAACAACGGCAGACGATAAGGCTTCGTTATCAGGGGTCTTGTCGTCTGAAGTGACAAAATCTTCTTCGTTATTAGATGATTCTACGCAGCGACCTATAGAGCTCCTTGCTCCCGCTGGTGGGTGGGAACAGCTTCGCTATGCGCTCTATTTTGGAGCGGATGCGGTTTATTTGGCGTGCGATAAGTTTGGTCTTCGATCGCGTGCGGGGAACTTTTCTCTTGAAGAACTTCCTGGGGCAATTGCTCTGGCTCACCAGTATGGCGCTAAGGTGCATGTAACCTGCAATGCCTTTGCTCATGATACCGATTTAGAAGAACTTCCTTCTTATATTGAGGCAATTCGAGATGCTCAGGCAGATGCGGTAATCGTAAGTGATTTGGGTGTATTGTCGGTTGTTCAACAGGTTGCTCCAGAGTTGACTATTCATGTCTCCACTCAGGCATCAGTTTCAAATGCGGCTGCTGCCATGATGTGGTATCGCTTAGGTGCTCGTCGTATTGTGTGTGCTCGCGAAATGTCTTGCGAAGAAATTGCAGCTATGCGTCGTGCAATTCCTGATGATCTGGAAATTGAAGTATTTGTTCATGGCGCAATGTGTATGGCAATTTCTGGGCGTTGCTTGATTAGCGATTTCATGACAGGGCGTGCGGCAAATAAGGGCGAATGCGTGCAACCTTGTCGTTGGGAATATCGCTTGAAAGAACCCAGCAGACCTGATCAGGAATTCGGTATCGAAGAAGATGAGGTCGGTACCTACTTAATGAATTCTAAAGACCTCAACATGTTATCTCACGTGCAGGATTTACGACGTGCAGGGGTTGACTCTATTAAAATTGAAGGCCGTGTAAAAAAGGCATTTTATGTGGCAACGGTCGTTAATGCGTATCGTCATGTGCTGGATGGAGAAGATCCCGTACTGTGGGAAAAGGAATTAGATACCATTTCCCATCGTCCTTATTCAACAGGATTTTTCTTTGGCCCTGCTGAACAGTCAACCGATGCTGATATGTATCAGCAGTTGTATGACTGGGTCGGAGAAGTTGTGTGCGCAGCGCCCGTTACCACAAGGACATCGTTAGAAAATTCGAGTGCTTGTAGTAACGAAGCGCCCCAGGATGCATCTTTGAACGAAGAAGAGCAAACAGGTGAGAGCGCTCAGGGAATGTGGCGTGTTTGGGCGAAATGTCGTAACCGTTTCTATCAGGGCGACAAGTTGGAAGTACTAAGTCCTCATGAACCTATTCGCGAAATTGAGGTCTGCGACCTTGCTGAAGTTTTTGGCTACAACCCCGATACTCAAAGTGCTGAAGAGCTTCTGGAAATGCAGCAAGCATTTCATGCGTTAGATGAGGTAGCTGGCAACAACAATCAGGAATCAAACAGTGATGCCCAGGATTCAATGAACGCTTTTGAGCAAGGAAAAGACAAGCAGGCTGGCGAGCAAGAAAACAAAGCAATAAACCCTTATGCAGAGGTTTCGACCGACACGGCGCGTAAAGCTATGGGGCTGTATGTTTTTACTTGTTCTGTACCGCTAAAATCGCACGATATTCTTCGCGTAAAACGAAAAGATCCTAACCGCAAGAATTAACTATTGATACACTAGTAACGAAGCAACAAGATGGTCGTGCTTTTATCCAACAAGCGAAGCCATCATTTCTAGTGCGGTTGTTAGGAAAAGGTTGTTTCTTTTGAAGATATCTCGTTACAGCAGGGATATCTTAATGGTTTGAAAAATTGTTTGGGGAGGAACGCCAGGAGTGTTAGCTGCTGGCGAGTACATAGTAAGTACTTTTTAAGGAGGCATTATGGGAAGGCAGTCAGACGAGGCTTTGAAATTGGCTGATGTCGATGAGTTGATTCACTATTTAATGCAGAATCATTCCGCTTATATGCAGTGGTCAGAGGTTACGTATTATCTGACCGATGCCAATGATATTTATTGGCGTGCGCAGAACACCAACGAATTAAACGAAAAAGGTCATTTCGTAGATTGCAGCGAGCTCATTGCTTCCGTTCGTGAATTTATTGATTTGCCTTTTATGGAAGGCAATCGTTCAATTCGTGATGTATTTGATGAGGCTACTTTCTATGCATCGGTAAAAATTGATGGCCAAGGAACGCCGGTGCCAGTAATTTAAACGAAGCTCTTCGAAGATAGTCTTTAAGGAATCTAAGATATCGTGCTTTGTACTTGTTGGTTTTTAGGTTTACCCTCTTGACCGTTTTGTGTGATGAGGGTATTCTAATCAACGCACTTCGGGGCATTAGCTCAGCTGGGAGAGCGCATGGCTGGCAGCCATGAGGTCAGGGGTTCGATCCCCCTATGCTCCACCAAACTTTCAGAGTCGGGGTTTTCCCGACTCTTTTTGTTTCTAGAGATACATCGGGTATTGTTGAGTAATCAATAGAGGAAAAGCGAAAAGGGAACGTTATATGACACATAAAATTGCAGTAAGTGCATGCTTGCTTGGTGTTCCTTGCCGCTATGATGGCGGATCGAAGCCCAATGAAGAGGTAATTCAGTTTTTGAATAATCACGATTGTGAAGTGGTGCGTATTTGTCCCGAGGTAATGGGCGGGCTTTCTATCCCTCATCCTGCCAATGAAGTTCGCTTTTCTCATGGCAAGCGTTATGTATGCGATAAAGAGGGCAACGACAATACCGAAGCCTTCGAAGAGGGCGCACGTCGCGCTTGCGAGCACGCTTGTTCGAAGGGATGCACGCATGCTATTCTGAAAGCGAAAAGTCCTTCTTGTGGCGTGGGTGAAATATACGATGGAACCTTTTCTAAAACACTTATTTCTGGCGATGGGGTAGCGGCAGTGCTTTTGCGAGAGCGTGGCTTGAAGTTGGCAACTGAAAAAACGTTTAATGAAGAATTTAGGGAAGATTTTGGTATTTCGAGCTAACGCATTTAAATTAAGCGAGCTTGAATAAGTTTGGCCTTGCCTGCAATCGGTTGGTTTTCTATACGCAGGCTGCTACTTCTGCGGGATGATCGTTGAGGTAGCTTGCTACTACATCAAAGGCACGGCCAGATGCGCCAGAAACCACTTTGATGCCTGCGTTTTCCATGCTTTCAATTTCTTTTTCTGAAATTGCACCGCAGATAAGAATTTTGACATCAATCTGTCGAAGAAAGTTTGCCTGAGAGCCACAAAGATGTCCTTGGCTAGGGAGATTGCGCGAATCAACCATTTCACCATTTTCTATTTTGTAGTAATTAAAGTTGGTGCAACAGCTAAAGTGGCTGCTTACATCCAAACCTTCACTTGCTACAGCAATTCTCATGGCTTCCCTTGTCGTTACCTGTCTAGATTACAGATAGCAAGAAACTAGCTTCAAAAATAATCGCAGCCAAATTCCGCGATAGTGCTGCGTTTAGGTAGGGAACAAATGTTTGTCGATACCTTCTTGTTATCTGTACATGTTCACGATAACGCCTAATGTAATGAAGCCTTACTTATTTTGGATTAAGGGCAGTTTTAAGGGTGCGATAGGAACAGTGATCGTCAAAGATATGTCCCGATTTGGCAGAAACTATCTG
>URVA01000010.1 GCA_900551155.1 uncultured Eggerthella sp.
TTTTAAAAACGGCTGTCTGGATTTTTCCAGACAGCCGTTTGTTTGTTACCGATATTGCTTTGTTAAGCACGAGTTAGATTCAATCAATGTTCAAATGTCTATTTCCCAGCCTAGAGAAGTATACATTTCTTGCAAAATCTGCAGGGGTTGCCGAATAAAGGCTAAAAACCTTTACACGATTGGCCAAATGCCCGAGAAGTGCAAATAGAGCGAAAGTAGTGCAAAGCCAATAATTATTACTGCGATTACCTTGTCGTGTAGCTTAGGCAAAATTGCTTCGTTGTGTTCGTGCTGACCAATAGCATGGATAAGCAGACCAGGTGCAAGCAGGATAGAAATAATCATGACACCCTGCAAACCGCATGACCAGGTTAAGAAAATGGTATAAATCACACACAGTGTACCAACTAAGCGAGCAAACCAAAGTTTTGGAGCGCCTGGAGCATCCATGCGTTCATTCTTCCAAGAAATAATGGCGTAGTACAGTGCCGAGCAAACATACGCAATCAAGATCATGGAAACTGCGCATGCATAGAAGAACTGATAAGTACTCTCAGCTGCAGCGGAAAGAACTAGGAACAACTGAATAATTGCAACGCTGGTAACAATAGTTACAATAGGAGCGCCATGCTTGTTGGTGCGTGCAAAAATACGAGGAAAAGCACCCCAGCGCGCAGCCTGGAAAGGTGTTTCGGAAGCGATAATGACGTATCCAAGCATTGCGCCTACCAAGGAAAGAACAACGCCTAAGTTAACGATGATGGCGCCAACAGGACCAATAGCTGCTTCCAGAATGCCTGCCATGGAAGGCGTAGCCAGCTCTGCCATTTCAGCGCGAGGCATGATACCCATGGAAAGCAGAGAAATAATCAGGTACAGAACGAATACAGAAATAAAGCCGTAAATGGTTGCGCGACCAACGTCTTTTACGTATTTTGCGCGACCAGAAATGGTAATTGCACCCTCAATACCTACAAATACCCATACCAGAGCAACCATGGTCGAAGTGATCTGTGTAAAGAAATCAGGACCACCTGGCTCGCCCCAGAAGTTATCCATAAAGATTGCAGGGTCGAATTTACCAAGCAAAACAATGGAAACAATAAACAATGACAGAGGAACCAATTTTGCAATGGTTACTACAACATTGATGCCTGTTGCTTCTTTAACACCACGGGATACCAAATAGGCGATAAACCACAAGAAAATAGAGGCGCAAATAAGAGAAGGAATGTTATTGCCCGCACCAAAAACGGGGAAGAAGTAGCCCAGTGCGCTGAACAGCATAATTGCGTAGCCAGCATTGGTTAAGCAGGAGCTAATCCAATAACCCCAAGCAGAGTTGAAGCCTACATACTTACCAAATGCTGCTGCGGCGTAAGCGTAAATGCCGCCTGTTAAGTTAGGGCGAACACGGGATAGGCCATAGAATACGAGCGCTAAGGTAAGAACGCCCACAAAACAAATAACCCAGGAAACCAAAACCGCTGCAGTGTTTGCGCCGCCTGCAGCCAAGTCGCCAGCAAGAGAGAAGATACCGCCGCAAACACTAGCGGTAATAACCATCATGGTTAAACGAAAAACGCTAAGACCATTCGGATCGATGATGCCCTTTTCGGTGTCAGCAAGGGCGGGAGCTTTATCAGAGGTTGACATTCGCTATCCTTTCAGAGGCGAACTAGGTGTTTTGCAAATCAAATCTCAGCAAAACACCTAGTTACTTAAGGCCGAAATCTAGATACGATCAATAAATAAGTTTGAAAAAGAATTAGAAGCGCAAGCTCAAGCAGGAAAGACCGCCGTCAATCTTGCGATATTCAGACGTATCAACAACAAGCGTCTTGTAACCCAAATCCTGAACAGCCTTCAAAACTGAAGGGTAGCCTTCAGCAACGATAACGGTATCGTTTACCCAAATGCAGTTAGCGCCATATGCTTCTTCTTCTGGAACAACTACCTTGTTGTACTGAGCAAATTCAGGCTTGTCGATAAATTCGCCCGATACCAACATGTTATTGTTTTCCAGGTAGTTAACACCAGTCTTTAGATGAAGTACTTTTTCCAGAGGAACCTCAGAGCCTTCAAGACCCCAACCTTCGAGAATCTCGATAAACTGGCGAATGCCTTCTTCGTTGGTACGAGCAGAACGGCCAACATAGAAGTGATCGCCAACCATCATGACGTCGCCACCTTCAAGCGTGCCAGGTGCGGTGATGTGCTTGATGTGATCATCGTCGAAGAAACGGCGAATTACTGGTTCAATTTCGTTCTTTTCGCCATTACGAGACTCAGCGCCAGGATTGGTGATAATAGCGCCCATGCGGGTGATAACAGCAGGGTCTTCTACGAAGCATGCGTCAGGGTATTCCTCCAAAGCAGGAAGAATAGTTACGTCAACACCGCATTGTTCAAGAGCGTGAACATAGTCGCGGTGCTCTTCAAGCGCGCGCTCATAGATTGGTTGGCCGAGCTCAGGTGCGCTTGTGATGCCGTCGCAAAGAGATTTGCCAGGGCGGCGCACAATTACGTGGCTAAATTTAGTCATGATAACCTTTCCATTGGTTTTGATTTGCTTCTATTTGATGAACTTATCCATATTACTCTTTTTGTATCTATTTGTAATCATCGGCTTTTATATTTGTAACTATTAGCTCTTGCGGCTATTAACTTTTGTTCGTATTGCTCGTGTCGCGCTGTTTGTGTTTGAGCAGCTTGTGTTGCGTTAATCGTGACGTGCCGTTTGCGTTTGTGGTTTTACGCTGTTTGTGCCGCTGCCGAAGAGCGTGGCGTGGGGTATCACTGAGAGAGTTTTTCGATGCATTGGGCGGAGTAATCGCACTAGTAAAGGTAAAATAATCTGGCAAGTTTTCTCAAAGAAAGAGTCCGTTCATGAAAACTATTACGCTTGGATCAACAGGAATCACTACTCCTCAAAATGCTTTTGGTGCTTTGCCTCTGCAGCGTTGTACCGAAGAAGAAGCGGTGGCGCTTTTAAGAAAAGCCTATGAAGGAGGCATGACCTTTTTCGATACTGCGCGTGCTTACTCGAATAGCGAAGAGCGCGTAGGCAAGGCTTTTGAGGGCATGCGTGACAAGGTTTGCATTGCCAGCAAAACGCAAGCTAAAACTCCCGAAGATTTTTGGCGCGATTTAGAAACGTCTTTGTCGCTATTAAAGACCGACTACATTGATATTTATCAGCTTCATTGTGCGCCTCAGTGTTATAAGCCTGGTGATGGTACGGGAATGTATGAATGTCTTCAGGAGGCAAAGCGTCAGGGAATAATTCGCCACATTGCTATTACGGCGCATCTTATTGCGGTGGCGGAAGAAATTGCACAGTCGGGATTGTATGAAACACTTCAGTTCCCGTTGAGCTATTTAGCAACCGATCGCGAAGTTGAATTGGTACGTACCTGCGAAAAGAACAACGTTGGCTTCATCGCGATGAAGGGTCTTGCAGGTGGTCTTATCACCAATTCGAAAGCTGCTATGGCCTACATGACTCAGTTCGATAACGTGGTGCCAATTTGGGGTGTGCAGCGCATGAGCGAATTGGACGAGTGGCTTTCCTATATGGATAACACTCCTGAAATCACCCCAGAAATTGAGGAATTTTTCGCTAAAGAACGTGAAGAATTGCAGGGTGAATTCTGCCGCGGCTGTGGATACTGCATGCCATGTGCTGCAGATATTCCTATCAACAATTGCGCGCGCATGTCTCTTATGATTCGTCGTGCTCCGTCTGCGGCATGGCTCTCAGATGAATGGCAAGACAATATGGCGCGCATCGAAGACTGTACGGAATGCGGTGTTTGTAAAGAGCGTTGCCCATACGATTTAGATGTACCGAATTTGTTGCGCAAGAACTGGGAAGATTATCAAAAGATTGTTGCTGGCGAAATCGAGCCAGTGTAGTTGCCGTGCGCGCGAGTTCGCGTGGATGAGCTGGCGCGGCTAGGCTCACATAGTTAAGTTTGCGCTATTACAAAAACTGTCCGCACGTTTCCCAAAAAGCAACTGCACTAGCAGCGGCAACGTTAAGCGAATCAACCTCATGTGCCATAGGAATGCGCACGGTATAGTCGCAGGCGGCGATGGTTTGTGCGGCTAAGCCATCGCCTTCAGTACCTAATACCAAGGCCAGCTTATCTGCTTCGGCGATGCGTGGATCTTTCAGCGAAATAGAATCATCGCTGAGCGCCAAAGCGGCAACCTGAAATCCTGCTTCATGAAGAAGCGCAACGCCTTCGCTTGCCCAAGAGTGGTCGGTGCCAATTCTGGTCCAAGGAACCTGAAATACGGTTCCCATAGAAACGCGCGCAGCTCGGCGATAAAACGGATCGTGGCAGCCTGGGGTTACCAGTACCGCATCAATTCCAAGTGCCGCAGCGCTACGGAATATGGCTCCAATATTGGTGAAGTTAGTAATGTCTTCAAGAATTGCAACGCGATGCGCATCCTGAAGCAGTGCTTCAGGAGAAGGCAAAGCAGGACGATGAAAAGCCGCAATAGGCCCAACGGTGCGCTTGAAATTAGTGAGTTGTTCTATGTCTGCGTGGCTTCCTATAAATTGTGGAATTGAATCATGACCATGTGGAATTGAAGCATGGCCATATGGAATTGCATCATGACCATGAGGAATTGAAGCATGACCAGCAGGTTCTGCTCCTGATTGCCCAAGCGCTTCAATTCGCTCAAACAAATCGCGATGCGGTTCAAGCCAGCGTTTTTCACTTATAAGAGCAAAAGGCTTCAACTCTGCATTGAGGGCGCGCTCAATTACGTTGCGCGATTCGGCAATAAAAATACCTTCTTCGTTAAACGTGATTCCCGTTGCAAGCGAAAGACCTACAAGTTGTTTTTGATCGCGTAGCTCGGAGTCGGTCATGTGGGAAAACACGCGCAAAAGGGGATCGTTAATATGTTTGGAAAGAGAAAGTAACATAGCAGAAATTGTAATAGGTAAAGGCACATCTGTATTGATATTTTTTACTTGGCAAGCGATTTGATCATGTTCATAGGGCTGCTTTTGTTTGTCTTGGTAAATGGCGTTTTGTCTTGAGCGTGATCTTTGTTTTGTGCGTTAAGTCGTCTGTTTTGTCCTAGGGATAGTCTTAGGTTTTGCTTGGGAAGTAATCTGTTTTGTACTCGAAAATCCGTCTTTAGAAAATGTTGTGTACTCTTTTCGCAGCGACCTGCATTTTCTGCATTGTGTGGAGGTATGTGGTAATATATTCGGTCGGTAGATAACCGAATAGTCGGTACATAATCGATAAGTGACACATAGTCGAAAGGTACATACATGTCAGGGCATTCAAAATGGGCAACCACTAAGCATCGTAAAGCAGCGCAGGACGCTAAGCGCTCCGCTTTGTTCTCCAAGCTTTCTCGTAACATCACGGTAGCAGCGAAAGAGGGCGGCGATCCTAACCCTGACAACAATGCTTCTTTGGCTGCAGCTATTGATAAGGCAAAAAGTTATTCTTTGCCAAAAGACAAAATCAAGACCGCTATCGATAAGGCTTTTGGTTCTGGTAAAGATGCTGCTAACTACGAAACCGTTGTATACGAAGGTTATGGTCCTTGCGGCGTAGCAATTTATTGCGAAGCTTTGACCGACAACCGCAACCGCACTGCAGCTGATGTTCGTGCAGCATTCAATCATCATGGCGGCAACCTGGGCACCTCTGGTTCTGTTGCATTCCAGTTTGAGCGCAAGGGTCAGATCTTGATCGAAAAGGTAATCAAGTCTGAAGAAAAGAAAGTCGCTGACAAGGAAAATGCAGTAGACGAAGACGAATTCATGATGGCAGTAGCGGAAGCTGGCGGCTCTGACTACGAAGATGCAGGCGATGAATGGATCGTTTACACCGCTCCAACTGATTTGATGTCAGTAAAGAACGCTCTTACCGAACAGGGCATCGAAGTTAAGGGTGCTGAATTCATCATGGAGCCTACTACTCCTGCTGAGGTATCTGTTGCTGACGCAAAGAAGGTTATGCGTCTTGTAGACAAGCTGGAAGAACTTGAAGACCTTCAGAATGTTTATCACACGATGGACATTACCGATGAAATTGCAGAGGCTCTTGAAGAGGAATAATCTGTTAGTACTCTACTAAAAGTTAAAGCGGTGTTCGAAAGAGCACCGCTTTTTTGTTTTATACACCGCTTTTTTGATTAGTTTATACAAAATGCTGATTCGTCATGAACTTTTTGTCGTTTAAGACAAAGTTGACCTCTTAGGCATGCTATAGTGGGATGGCTAAAGCATTAATCGCACTACTTAAACACACTACGATGCTCGAGGGGCTTATATTCGTGACGCATAAAGCGAACATTCTCTCATTTAACGAGGTTAAAGCCCGTGGGGCTTCGTCGCCTCGTACCGTTTCTTCTAGGCGCCCCTCTCATGCGTCGAATTTTCAAATTCAGCCAAACAATACTCGTTCTACGCGCACGCAATCTTCGCGTGCGGTAGATGCACTGCGCGCTTCTCATGCTTCGCGCACTTCGAGTTCTTCTTATTCATCTGGTGCTTTTAGCAATAATGGCTTGTCGGGTAGTGGATTGTATAATGCTGGCAATGGATCAAATGGTTCTAAAAGTGCCTTTGGTCATAATTGGGATGCTGCCACCTCTTTTGTTGATCAAGAAGTAAGGGAACCTTCTTGGTTGAAGTCCTCGTTTAGGCGGGGATCAGGTAGAACACAAGAACGTGGCAGTTCGCGCAGTAATTCTGTGTTTGGCGCGCAGAATTTTTCGGCAAAGCAAGGTTATCGCTCGGACAATTCACGCTTGGGTGGCTATCGTTCTAACGACTCTCGTTCGGGCGGATATCACGCGGAGGGTAATCTCTCAGGCAGTTCTCGCTTAGATGGTCATCGTTCGGATCGAGGGCGAAGTGGCACAAGAGCTGCTCATGCAGGATTGCACCGCGCTGATAATCGTCGAGATTTTGCTGGCTTCGAAGATGATTTTGCACAAGATTTCACGCAAGAAGATGCTCAGCAGAATTCATCGCACAAGCACGCTCGTAGCCACGAAAAAGAAAGCTTTGCCCAGCGCATGCGTAAGAAGTTACGCTCCGCTAAAGCTGAACGTGATTTTAATCGCACGATTGGAGCACGCGATCGCAAAGCACAAACAGATGCTGCTAATGCTTCGGCTAGTAGGGCAGCGCTCTATGAAATGCGCATGGGCTCTACTCATCGCAAATCGGCACGCATGCAAGATGAAGGAAAAGACAGGCCAAAGTTTGGCTTTGGGCTTCCGTTTAGCTTGCCTGTAACTTCGCTTTCTGCAGCGGCAACACGAGGAATTGTTGCTCTTGCGGTTGTGGGGCTTACGGTGTTTATGCTCTATCCTTCGTGCCAAAATTTCTATACCGAAACGCGTCAGTTACAGCAACTGCAAGCGGAATATCAGGCACTTTCGGACTATAACACGCAAATGCAGTCGCAGATTGACTACCTTAACACCGATGAGGGTCTTGAAGAATACGCCAGATCTGAATTAGGCTGGATTCGTCAGGATGAACGTATGGCCACGGTTGAAGGTGTGGAATCTTCTGTGGATGGGTCGACGCAAACCAACACGACCTATTCACCGTTGAATGAAGATATTCCTGCTCCTGCTACGTGGTATTCAGGTGTTTTGGATGTGTTATTCGGATATGGAAATTAATCATTCAGCAGGCAAGTTAACCCAGTTAACGGATAAAGCTTCCCAACAGCTAACAGATAAGTCAGCCCAGCAATCGGCAGATGCATCAGCTCAGCCCCTGTCGGGCAATTCGGTCCAGCGCAGGGCTTCTCTTGATATTGGCACCGTAACGTGTCGTTTGCTTTTGGCTGATGTATCAGATACGTCATTTGTTGAACTGGAACGCCGCGTTGCTATTACTAATCTTGGCATTGGGGTAGATAAAACCCACCTGCTTCAAGATGATGCTATAGCGCGCGTTGAACACCAAATTGCCGAATATGTTTCAGTAATTAACTCATATAAAACTTCCGAGCATCCTACCATTCCTGTAACAGCTGTTGCGACGAGTGCTGCTCGCGATGCGCAGAATTCCGATGTGTTGGTAGAACGCCTTCGTGCGCTTGGTGTTGAACTTTCCATTATTGAAGGAACCCGCGAAGCGGCACTTTCATTTAGGGGTGCCGCTCAAGGCCACGAAGGCGAAAACTTGCTAGTGGTGGACATCGGCGGAGGTTCAACCGAAATCGTGCTTGGCGTTGGTGGGGGTAGTCCTCGTTTCTCCCATTCGTTCAATATCGGATGTCGCCGTATGACAGAGCGCTTTATGGCCTGCGATCCGCCTACAACCGAGCAGTGTGAAGCCTTGCGCGCATATGTGTATGAAGAAATGAAACCTTACTTTGAGCAAGCCCGCGCAGAGGGTAATACAATCGATCGAATTATTGCGGTAGCGGGTACCCCTACAAGCGTGGTTGCTATCGATAAGCATCTGGAAGTATACGACTCTTCCAAAGTGCACAACACGCAGGTTAGCCGAGAAACCCTAGAGCGCATCTACGATGAACTTCGCGCGATGGATCTTGAGCATCGAAAGCAGGTTGTGGGGCTTGAACCAGCGCGAGCAGGCGTGATTGTTGCGGGTTTGGCGATTTTGTTAGAAGTACTTACTTTGACAAATTGTTCTTCATTTACCGTAAGCGAATCTGATATATTACAAGGGATGCTTCTCTCTGACTGAGATCCGCAAAGGTAGTTCAGACGTTACTTTTTGTAGAAGAGACAAGGTCTTTCTTAGAACTTCGTCGCCTAAGGCTTGCAAATTATTATTTTTGCTATGATAATAGGCGTTCGTTACGAAGAATCACGGGAGCGTGGCGGAATTGGCATACGCAGCGGACTTAAAATCCGCCGCCTTCGGGCTTGTGGGTTCGAGTCCCACCGCTCCTACCAGTTCATTTTTAACGGGCAACTGCATAACAGGCTTATCCTTTTGCGCACTGAGCTTTGTCATGCGAAATAAGGTAAAGTTGACTTTTCTTAAGGGAAAGCGTTTGATATGTCAGGTATTTCCTCACACGTGGAAGCTCTCGATGAAGCAACAATCGATTTCAAAGATTTTGAAACGCTTGCAAGCGAAGTAGAAGCAGAAGCAAATTCTCCTAAACTCTTTGAAATGTATCTGAATCGCTATGCTGAAAAAGCAGGCGAAATTATAAATCGTTTTATTCCTGTTGGAACGCATCCCGACATGGATAAGTATCTCTATACTCCTCTTCGCAAATACAGTGAAAATGGTGGCAAACGTCATCGTCCCCTAATTTGTGTTGCTGCTTGTGCAGCAGTAGGAGGCAACCCTTCACGGGCTTTTTCCTCTGCAGCAGCTATTGAACATTTTCATACCGCTGCATTAATTCATGACGACATCGCCGACGACGCAACGCTACGTCGCTCTGAGCCTTGCATGCATTTAACGCAGGGCGTTGGTCTTGCTATTAATGCGGGCGACCTAGCACTTTCCATCGTTAATGGCATCGTTATGCGTGACCCACTTTTGGAAGATTCTTTGAAGGTTCGCGTAGCAATCGAGCTGGTATCGATGGCTCAGAATACCGTAGAAGGCCAGGCGCTCGATATTGGTTGGGCACGCGATGGCCGCTATGACATTGCTCCTGAAGATTATCTGACAATGGCAATTCACAAAACCGCGCACTATTCAGGAGCGGTTCCTCTGGCTGTTGGCGCTCTTGTGGGCGGCGGTAGTGAAGAGCAAATTGAAGGCCTGCGCTCTTATGGCCTTGATACGGGCCTTGCTTTCCAAATTCAAGATGACCTGTTGAATCTGGTGGGCACCAAGGAAGCCAAGGAAAAAGACTTCCGAAGCGACATCACCGAAGGCAAGCGCACCCTTGTAGTGGTGCACGCGCTTAAGCATTCTGAAAAGCGCGACCGCTTAATTGAAATTCTTTCTTCTAAGGAAACCGATCCTGCCGTTTTGGAAGAGGCAGTTACTATCATGCGCGAATCGGGCAGCATTGATTATGCGCGCGATTATGCCGAAAAGCTTACCGCAGATGCACAGAAGCGCCTTGAGACTCTGCTGCCTGCAACTCCTGCGCGTGATTTGCTTGTTTCTATGGCGAATTGGTTTGTTGATCGTTTGAAGTAGTGGTGAAGTATGGATCCTATTCGTAAGAATGATTCTGGTGCTGCAGTTTTAGACGTTCAGCGAAGGCTGGTTACGGCTGGTTTTCTTGCCAAAGAAGCAGTATCTGGAACTTTTGATGCTAAAACCGTTAATGCTGTTGCGCAGCTTTGTGTGGCATGTGGTATTGATCCTCGTCAAGAAGTTGACGAAGTAGTTTGGAATAAGCTGGTAGACGAATCCTTTGAACTAGGAGATCGCAACCTGTATTTGCGCGTTCCGTTCTTCCATGGTCGCGATGTGCGTACCCTCCAGGAAGCACTTTCAGCTCTTGGCTTTTCCTGTGGCGAAAAAGATGGCATTTTTGGCGCACATACTGAAGATGCGGTACGTCGCTTCCAGCTGAATATGGGTCTTCCTACCGACGGTATTGTTGGCGCGTTCACCTTCCGTGCGCTTATCAATTTGCAGCATTCTTGGAAGGGTAAAGACTCCTTTACTTCAACTCCTCATTTAGGTTTTGCACGCGCATCTGAAGCACTGGAATCAACCATGATTTGCCTGTATGGGGTAACCGATTTTACTCGTTCTGTTGCAGCGCGTATGTCTAACCTTGCGCTGGCAACCAACCCCACCTCTAAGGTTATGAGCGCCGATTCGCTTTTGGTTCCACCCGACGACAATATGCTGTTCGTTCAGATTCTGGTAGGCGAAGAAAAACCTGCTACGGTTCTTCCTACGGTTGAATTCGAAAACGAAGAAAGCCTTGGCGTGCGTTTCGCGCAGGCAATTAAAGCAACCGAACATCACGACCGCCGTATTGCAGTTCGCCTTCCCAATGAAGGTTGGGAAGATGCAGGCGAGGCACGTTCGGCTCAGCACTACGCCATTGTATTGTTAGACGCTCTTTGTAGCGCTTTGCTTATTCTTGAACAGTAAGGTTTCCGTAAACCTTTTCAGCTTGTGAGTAATGACTGTTATACTGTGGACGCACAATAATTGAAGGGAAGGCGTTCATTGGAAGCATCAGCACTTATTCTTGCTGCGGGCGCGGGTACTCGTATGAAGTCATCAAAGCCCAAGGTTGCTCACGAAATTTTGGGGAAACCGCTGGTTCGCTGGGTAGTGGATGCAGCTCACGCAGCTGGTATTGATTCGGTTGTAAGCATCGTTGGGCATGGCAGAGATCAAGTAGAGCCTCTGCTGAGTGATACTACGATGGTGGTTCAAGAAGAACAGCTTGGCACCGCACATGCAGTATTAGTTGCTCACGAAGCATTAGCGGGTAAATCGGGTTCTTTAGTTGTTTTAACGGGAGATTCTCCGCTTGTAAAACCTTCTACCATTGAAGAGCTTGTTCGCACGCGTGAAGAGTCAAACGCTGCGGTAGTTGTTCTTACCATGGAAGCAGAAAATCCCTTTGGCTATGGCCGTATTGTTCGCGATGATGCGGGCGATGTTATGGCTATTGTTGAACAGAAGGATTGCACGCCTGAACAGGCCGAAATTACTGAATGCAATTCTGGTTTTTATTGCTTTGATATCGAATTGTTGTTCTCTGCATTGGAAGAGGTTTCAACCGACAATGCGCAGGGAGAATATTACTTAACAGACGTGTTGGGTATTGCGCGCAATCGCGGTCAGCGCGTATTGGCATACAAGGCGCAAGATCCAACTGAATGCTTGGGCGTTAATTCTCGTATTCAGCTTGCTCAAGCAACGCAAATCCTACAGCAGCGTATCAATGAAGCTCATATGGCTGCTGGCGTTACCATGATGGATCCTAAAACCACTTGGATTGGCCCAGACGTAACCATCGAGCAGGATGTAGAAATTCTTCCCATGACTATCTTGCTTGGCAAAACGTCGGTAGCTACTGGTAGCGTGCTTGGTCCTAACACCCGTTTGACCGATGTGTTGATAGGTCCCAACTGTACAGTAGATGAAACCGTTGGCATTGAAGCCACTATGGAAGAGGGCGTTACCTGCGGTCCTCGTGCTTACCTTCGCCCAGGAACTTATCTCTGTGAACATGCAAAAGCAGGTACTCACGTTGAAATAAAGAAATCTACCATTGGCCCTGGTTCAAAGGTGCCTCACCTGTCCTATATTGGCGATGCTACCGTCGGTCGCGATGTAAACATTGGCGCAGGTAGCATTACGTGCAATTATGACGGTGAAAAGAAATGGCCTACCACTATCGGTGATAACTGCTTTGTGGGTAGTGACGTTATGATGGTAGCGCCAGTAAATCTTGGCGAAAACTCGCTTATTGGTGCGGGTTCAGTTATTACTAAAGATGTTTCTGCGGGAGCTCTTGGTTTAGGGCGCGCCCGTCAGACGGAGATCGAGCACTGGAACGAGAGGAAGAACAACAAATGAGCAATATGACAAAAACCATGGCAATCTTCGCGGGTTCTACGTGCCCCGATCTTGCTGAGGAAATTGCAACCAAGTTAAACACCACGCTTGGTAACGTAAAGCTCGAAAAGTTTTCTAATGGCGAAATTTACGCACGTTATTTAGAAAGCGTTCGTGGTGCTGATGTATTTCTCGTTCAGTCCACGTCTACTCCTAATGTAAACGAAGCTCTGATGGAGCTTTTGATTATGGCTGATGCTGCAAAGCGCGCATCTGCTCGTACAGTAAATGCGGTAGTACCTTGCTATGGTTATGCTCGCCAAGACCGCAAGGCTGCTGCTCGTGAGCCTATTACGGCTAAGTTGGTTGCTAACTTGATGACGGTTTCTGGTATTGACCGCATGATTACCATCGATCTTCACCAGGGTCAGATTCAGGGCTTTTTCGATACTCCTGTAGACCATTTAACGGCATTGCCTATCTTTGCTGATTACTTCAGGAAGAAGGATTTGGATCCTGAAAAGCTGTGCGTAGTAAGCCCTGATGTTGGTCGCGCTAAGGCAGCAAAGAAGCTTTCCGATATGCTTCATGCAGACTTGGCTATTATGCATAAGGGTCGTCCTGGCCATAACAAGGCAGAAATTACTGCATTGATTGGTGATGTTAAGGACAAGATTTGTATCGTAAACGATGACATCATCGACACGGCAGGTACCCTGTGCGCTGCAGTTGCAACGCTTAAGGAAAAAGGTGCAGAGCGCGTCTTTGTATGTGCAAGCCATCCTGTATTTTCTGGTCCTGCTTATGAGCGCTTGGAAAACTCTCAGATTGAAGAAGTAGTAGTGTGCAACACCATTGCCGTTCCTGAAGAGCGCCAGACCGGCAAGATCCGCGTTATTTCGGTAGCTCCACTTCTGGCAAACGCTATCAATAACGTCTACACCAACGCTTCTGTTGCTTCCTTGTTCGACCCCGAGTTTGCTCTGTAATTTATGCAAGTAATTGTTGGACTTGGAAACCCAGGCGAAGAATATGCGCATACCCGCCACAACGCTGGCTTTGAAGTAATCGATCTTCTTGCCAAGCGTTGGGGCGTGTCGTATTGGAAAAATACCTGTGGTGCGTTAGTGGGCGAAGCTAAGGTTCGCTTGGCATCGGGCGATGTTGAGAAAGTTATTCTGGCAAAGCCTCAAAGCTTTATGAATTTATCGGGAGGACCTGTTTCGCATCTTTGTCGCGACTACGAGGAAGATCCTGCTGAGCTTATTGTTATTCACGATGAGCTTGATATTGATCCTGGCACGGTTCGCGTGAAAAAGGGTGGTGGTCATGCGGGGCACAATGGTTTGCGCTCGATTATTGAAAAGCTGGGCACCCGCGATTTTTTGCGTGTCCGCACAGGTATCGGCCGCCCTCCAGGACGCATGAGTGTGGTCGATTTCGTGTTGCAGGCTCCCAAAAAAGAAGCCAAGGATGATTTCGATGAGGCGTGTGTATTGGCTGCTGATGCGGTGGAATCGCTTCTTAATGAAGGGTTGGAACGCACGCAAAACACGTTTAACCGATAAGCTGCCCATACGTTTACCTGCCTTGTATGTAGGACATATAACCGCTTAACTTCAAAGAGCTTCTCTTATTACGAGAAGCTCTTTTCTTGTGCGACAATAGAGCGTGAGAAAAGAACGTATGGTAGGTATTAAGTATGAATGCGCGTATTAATTTAGCTACCGCCGATGAAGCGGTAGTGAATCTTCTTGCAACAACTCTAGATTTACCGAACTTTATTGCAGCCACCCTTGCTTCTCGTGGTATTGATACCCCTGAAAAAGCGGAGGCGTTTTTGCATCCTGCGCTGGAAACAGATTGGCAGGATCCTTATTTAATTGATGGCATGGATGCTGCGGTAGATCGCATTGCTCAGGCTATACGCAATGAAGAACACATTTTGGTGTATGGCGATTTCGACTTGGATGGCGTGTCTGCAACAACGCTTATGACCCGTGGTCTGCGGGCGTGCGGTGCTCGCGTGACCCCTTTTATTCCGCTGCGTTTTGAAGAAGGCTATGGCTTATCTGATGCTTCGATTGAGCGTGTGGCAACCTACAACCCCAATTTGGTTGTTACGGTGGACAACGGCATTGCCGCACAGCGCGAAGTGCAGATTTTGCTCGACCGCGGTATAGATGTTGTTATTACCGACCACCATGAGCCAGCAGATTTGGTACCTGTTGGGGTGCCTGTGGTTGATCCGAAATGCAGCGATAATCCCAGTGCTATTTTGGCAGGCGCGGGTGTTGCGCTAAAGGTTATGCAGGCGGTGGGGTCGCGCTTTGGAAAGCCTAATTTGTGGCGCGATCTTATAGACTTGGCAACCTTGGGTACTGTTGCCGACCTTATGCCTATGCGCGAACAGAACCGTGCTTTGGTAAGCGAAGGCTTGCGCATGATAAACGAAAACCCAAGACCCTGTATTGCGGCGCTTTTGGGTGAATCGGGTTTTGCGGATAAGCCAGTAACTTCTTCGAATCTTAGTTTTACGCTGGTTCCGCGTCTTAATGCAGCAGGACGTATGGGCAACGCACAGCTGGCACTTGATTTGTTGCTCAGCGATGATTTTGCCGATTCGGCCCATTTAGCTTCCGAATTGGAAGATACCAATACGCGCCGCAGGACCATTGAGGCTGAACTGGCAGAAGTTGCTTCTGCTCAGGCGGAACAGGTATTTAAGGGCCAGCGTGCGCTAGTAGTAGCAGGCGAGGGGTGGCATGAAGGCGTAAAGGGCATTGTGGCTTCACGCTTGGCTAACCGTTATGGTGTTCCCACCTTGCTTTTCACCATTGAAGGTGATGAAGCGCACGGATCGGGCCGTAGTGTTGGCCAGGTCAATCTTTTCCAGGCGGTATCAAACTGTCAGGATATTTTGGTGCGCTTTGGCGGTCACCATGCTGCGGTAGGAGTAACACTTAAAGCGGATAAAATTCCAGAATTTACCGAGCGTTTATGCGAATACATGGATAAGCTGCCACCCGAGGATTTCATTCCTCGCATTGACGTGGATGCATCGGTAGATCTTAGCGAGCTTACTCTTGCCAATGTTGAAAAGCTCGATTTGTTGGCGCCTTTTGGTCAGGAAAATTCCAGCCCTCATTTTCTGGCTCATGGCGTTATGATGGCGGGCGGACGTGCTGTGGGGGCGGATAAGAATCATCTTTCCTGCACGTTGACCGATGG
Source organism: uncultured Eggerthella sp. (assembly GCA_900551155.1). GTDB lineage: Bacteria > Actinomycetota > Coriobacteriia > Coriobacteriales > Eggerthellaceae > Anaerotardibacter. The sequence goes on from URVA01000010.1 coordinate 15,722, forward strand.
TATTCATTCACTGAATTGCATTATGTTTCATTGCTCCGATACTGCAGCGCTGCTTAACTGTGGTTGTGCTTTGGATGCGGTGTTTGAACTACAAATTGATACCTGGAAAGGACGTCGTTCGGTAAAAGCGGTTGTGTCATCGCTTAAGCCCGTGTCTCCTTGTGCGGCACTGGAAGCGTGCTTGGAGGATACCGATAAAGATTTTGTTACTGGTCTTGTTGCGGCTGGCATGACCGAGCGCGCTATGCGCGATGCTTCTGAATGGGAATGCCCCGAATCGGATCGGGTAATGTGGGAGAGCCGTGCGCAGTCCGACCCTGAAGCTTTTAGGCAAGACTTAATTCAGGCATTTCTTGGGGAAGGAAGCTTGCATACTTCCCAGCAGCAGGCACTTGATTTGCTTGATAAGGGGCATTCGGTATTTGCCGTTATGGGAACGGGCCGAGGGAAGTCGCTTATTTTCTACATTCACGCTGCTGAATTGGCGCTTGCAAAACACAAGACCAGCTTATTTGTGTATCCGCTTCGTGCGCTTGTGGCAGACCAGGCTTTCCATTTGGAGCGAACCTTAGGTTCGTTTGGTTTGACGGTAGAAATGCTTACGGGCGCCACGCAAGAATCCGATCGCGCGCGCATTATGCATGATTTGGCGCAGGGCTCAATTGATATGGTGCTTACCACACCAGAGTATCTTGATTTTCACGCGAGCGAACTGGCGCAGGCGTGCTCGATTGATTTTGTGGTTATTGACGAGGCACATCATGTGGGTACCTCGAAAGCGGGATTCCGTCCTTCCTATACGCGGTTGGGAAATGCCCTTCATCGGTTGGGTAACCCTCAGGTGTTGGCACTTACCGCAACGGCAGACGATGCTATTACTGAAGATATTCGCACTGCCTTCGGTTTGGATGATTTAGTGTTTGATGATACTGAGCGTTCCAATTTAGTAGTGGTGGATCAGCGCAACAGCAAGAAGCGTGAACGTTATTTGGCAAGCTTGGTGGCACGCGGAGAAAAAACGCTCATCTACGTAAATTCCCGCATGGAATCGGTGGCGCTTGTCCGCCGCCTGCGCAAGCAGGAGCCCCATATTGCTTCCTTAATTGGATTCTACAATGCAGGTCTTTCCCGTTCTGAGCGAGCACGCGTTGAAACCTTATTTAGAGAGGGCGGCCTTCAGATACTGGTAGCTACTTCTGCCTTTGGTGAAGGGGTGGATATTCCTGGAGTTCGCCATGTGGTGTTGTATCACCTGCCGTTTAGCGAAGTTGAATTCAACCAAATGAGTGGACGCGCGGGACGCGATGGCGCTGAAGCGCAGATTCATTTGTTATTCAGCAAAGCAGATGTAGATCTTAATACCGCCTTGTTGCATGAAATTGCTCCCGACCATGATGAAATGGCGCAGATTTATCGAGGTTTGCGCGCTATTCAGCAATCCGTTCCGCAAAGCTTTTTCGAATTGGATGCAGATGATGTAGCGCGCCGTGCAACGCGTCTGTTTGGCGCCACGGTAACTCCCGAGCAGGTAAATAATGGCGTTGCGGTATTCGAAGAACTGGGTTTGTTAGAAACTAAAACCGAAGATGATAAGCAGGCTTTTTCTGTGAGTTCTGCTGTTAAGCGGTTTGTATATGTCGTAGACTATAAAGGAAAAGTTGAACTAAGCGATAGCGTGCAGTATCGTGAAGGTTTAGACGAATTTGATTCATTCATGACATTTAAAGACTGGGTGCTGGGGAGTTCTGCGGATCAGTTGCAAGACCGCATTAGGCACCCCTTACTTCCGTATAGTACTGACGGAGAGGGGAGGTAGATCATGGCGAATTCTTATGTTCACCAAGTGGGTTTGGTGCCATCCGCTGTTGATCCCACTATTAAATCATCCACTTCTGCTCCTGTTGGTTCCGATCCTGAAGAGCGTTTTTTGGAATTAGAGCGGCTGACCTCTTCGTATTTGGACGACGACGATCGTGCGTTGTTGGAAAAAGCGTTTCGCTTTGCCGATGAAATGCACGCAGGTCAAAAGCGCAAGTCGGGCGAAGCGTTTGTTATTCATCCTGTTGAAGTTGCTATTATCTTGGCCGATCTTCACATGGATGTTGAAACATTGTGCGCAGCACTGCTGCACGACACCGTAGAAGATACCGTTGCTACCAAACAACAGGTAACCGAGCTTTTTGGTGAAGCAATTGCGAACTTGGTCGATGGCGTTACCAAGATTGCAAAACTTTCTGTAGAAACCCTTTCCGATGAGCAGGCTGAAACGTTTCGTAAGATGCTCATCGCAATGAATAAAGATATTCGCGTTGTTGTAATTAAGCTTGCCGACCGTTTGCACAATATGCGCACGCTTTCTGCGCTGCGTGAAGACAGGCGAATTTTTAAGGCGCGCGAAACCTTGGAAATTTATGCCCCGATTGCTCATCGTTTAGGCATTAGTTCTATTAAGTGGGAATTGGAAGATTTGGCATTCTTCTATTTGGAACCCACAAAGTTTAAGCAGGTTTCTCGCATGGTTGCAGAAACCCGCAAAGAGCGCGAAGAATATCTGGAAAGCATCATTGATATTCTTCATGGCGAAATGGAAAAGATTGGGGTAGAGGCGCAAATTATGGGCCGCCCCAAGCACCTGTATTCCATTTATCAGAAAATGACCAAGCGTGGTAAGGGCTTTTCGGAAATTTACGACTTAAGTGCGGTGCGTATTATTACTACCTCCGTTAAGGATTGTTATTCTGCGCTCGGTGCGGTACATAGCTTGTGGCATCCTATGCCTGGTCGATTCAAAGACTACATTGCTATGCCAAAGTTCAACATGTACCAAAGCTTGCATACCACCGTTATTGGCCCTACGGGTCGTCCGCTTGAGGTGCAAATTCGTACCGAAGAAATGCATCGTATGAGCGAATACGGTGTTGCTGCGCACTGGCGCTACAAGGAAAAGGGCGGCAAAGGCTCTAATGATTCATTCGATAAGCAAATTGCATGGCTGCGTGAAATGGTTGACTGGCAGGACGAAACCAAGGATTCTCGTGAATTCTTGAAGTCCTTAAAGACCGACCTTGATCCTAAGGAAGTATTTGTCTTTACGCCTAAGGGCAAGGCTATGAGTTTGCGCTTTGGTTCAACGCCGGTGGACTTTGCCTACGCTATTCACACCGAGGTAGGACATCACTGCGTTGGCGCTAAGGTAAACGGCTCAATCGTTCCTTTGAGCTATCAGTTACAGATGGGCGATCGTGTTGAAATTTTGACACAGAAAAGCGCAACTCCTTCGCGCGACTGGCTCAATATCGTAAAAACGCCTTCGGCTCGTTCGAAGATTCGCTCTTACTTCTCTAAGATGAGTCGTTCTGATGACTTGCAAACAGGGCGCGATAAATTGGTCCACGAAATGCGTAAGCATGGTCTGGGCATTTCATCGGCACAAAGCATGCGTGCTATGAAACAAGTTGCGGAAGCAATGGGCTTTAAGAGCGCCGACGATATGCTGGTTAATATTGGTTCGGGCAAAGAAAACCCCATACATGTGGCAAACCGCATGTTAAAGATTTTGGTGGATAAGGGTACCGAAGATGCCGAAAAGCCTCTGATGGGTATGTCGGCTTCTGCTACGGGTAAGATGCCGCCGATGCTTACCAGCGTAAAGCGTCCAAAAAAGCATGAAACTCATGCTTCGAATGGTGTTGTGGTGCGCGGTATTGATGATGTTTTGGTTCGTCTTTCTCGTTGCTGTAACCCCGTGCCAGGTGACAAGATTATTGGTTTTGTAACGCGTGGTCGTGGTGTTTCAGTCCATCGTGAAGATTGCCCTAATGCGGTAGAGCTCAAACAGCATCCTGAACGTATCATTGAGGTTCATTGGGAAGATAGCGTGCCTGATGCAATTTATAACGTGGAAATTATTGTTGAGGCGCTCGATCGCATGAACCTGCTTATCGATGTTGCTTCGGTATTGTCCGAATATGGCGCTAACATGCTTAATGTTTCTTCGACAACGCATCGCGATGGCATGGCAGAAATGCGCTTCTTGTTCCAAATTTCTGATATCAGCAAAATTGAGCGTATTCTTTCCAAGATTAATGCGGTTGAAGGAGTATTTGACGCACGTCGTATGATGTCAGGCTCCACGACAAAGTAAGTGTTTGGAAATATAACCTAGGTTAATGAAGGGGTTTCATCCATGAAGATACAAGTAAAGCGCAAGGGACGCGGGGTATATAGCGTAACGGGTGCTTGTGTAGATATTGAATATAGTGTTTTAGGACCTATTGCTAACAATACGTATGTCATTTCCGATGGTGACTTTACCTTTGTGGTAGATCCTTCACATGATGCGGATGCCATTTTGAAAATGGTAGGTAACCGTTCGGTGGATGCCATTGTGGTTACCCATCATCATGCCGACCATACGAGTGCACTTAAAGCGCTTAAAGATAAAACAGGGGCTCCCGTGTATGCTTCTGCTATTGATACGCCCGTAATTGAAAATCAGCCAAAGGATTTTCCTCCAGCAGAATCGTGCGAGGTTGATGTTCAACTAAAAGACAAGCAGACCGTAAAGCTTGGCAATATGGCATGGAAAGTGCTGGCAACTCCAGGTCATACGCCAGGTGGCATTTGCCTGTTCTTGGAGTCTGATAAGGGCAAGTATTTTGATGGTGCTAACGTTTTAATTTCAGGTGACACACTGTTCTGCGGATCTATTGGCAGGACCGATTTTGAAGGCGGTAACGACAAACAGATGCGTGCCTCTCTTCGTCGTTTATCGCAGTTGCCAAATGACACGTTGGTGCTTCCTGGGCATAATTCGCTCACTACGATTGCGGATGAACAGCGTCGCGTGTTTGCGTATTTCTGCTAAAAGAATTCCTATGAGCGTTTACAATAATGTAATAAAGAAAAACTAAGCGATTAGCAAGGTCTATATAGTGTGGTAAAGCTCAGCGCATCAGGGGGGATCTAAATGGCTAAACTGACCAAGAAAGAACTCAAGAAGAAAAAGAAGAAGTTTGACTACTATGATGCTTTCGAAACTCAGGCATCAATCGCAGTAAAAGAAGCAAAGCTTCTCAAAGAAATTGTTGATGAGTTTGATTCAGTTGAGCAGATCGAAGAACGTCTTGGTCGTGCTCATGCGCTCGAGCGTGAGGCTGATGAGGTATGCCACAGCATCTTTGAAAGCCTGATCACCGACTTTGTAACACCAATCGATCGTGAAGATGTTATTGGCATTGCTGAAAACCTTGACGAGGTTATTGACCTTACTGAAGAAATCATCCAGCGCTTCTACATGTACGACATTCACTTCATGCACGAGGATGCTAAGAAGTTTGCAAAACTGATTGTTCGTTCCTGTGAGGCGCTTTCTAATGCAATGGCGGATTTCCGCAACTGCAAGAAATCCGACAAGTTTAAGTCGCTCATTTATCAGGTAAACGAGCTTGAGGATGAAGCAGATGAGTTATACATCAAACTTATCCGTCAGCTCTACACCGATGAGCGCGAACACACTATGCGTGTTATTGTTTGGACGCGTCTTTTGGATGCCATGGAGGACTGTGTTGACCAGTGTGAATTGGTAGCCAATAAGATGAACATGGTTATGGTTAAGTATGCCTAATTAGTTGCGCCGACTTGTTAAGTATGCCTAATTGGCTACGCCGACTCGCACAGTCGGCGTAGCATACGTACGAAACGTATGACTCTGCACGCCACTCTGACGGGTGCCTTGCCTTTCAATCGATACTCGCGTACCGAAGTACGCGTCGCTTTTCTTTCAAGGCAATGTGTTCCACCAGTGTGGCGTTCGTTGTATTTGCCAACTATGCCAACTATGCTAACTTTGCCAACTATGCGATGCGCATTTTTGGCGCAAAAACACAAACATTTGGACGAAATTTCCCTTACTGCAGCTCTGGTTGAAAGTGGGCCAGTATCCGCTTCTTCTTTGTGAAATACCGCATATGATCTTGCTCCTACGCTTTATGCAGGTTTTTGGTACTATATACCCATTGTTCTCACGTGAGAAAGAAGACCATGTCGTTAATAGTTTCAAAATTTGGTGGCACTTCAGTTGCTTCCCCCGAAAGAATTAAAAACGTAGCAAAACGCCTTATTGCTATGAAGCAGCAGGGCAACGATGTGGTGGCAGTTGTGTCGGCAATGGGTAAGACAACCGATGAATTGGTTGGGCTTGCGGCTGCACTTAACGACCATCCTTCGAAGCGTGAAATGGATATGCTGCTTTCTACAGGCGAGCAGGTAAGTATGTCGCTTCTTGCTATGGCTATTCAGGCGCTTGGCTACAATGCGGTTAGCTTTACGGGGTGGCAAGCAGGCATTACTACCGACAACGATTTTTCTAGTGCAAAAATTGAAGATATCGATGCAAACAAAATCCGTAAAGCCTTATCTACAGGGGCTATCGTAGTTGTTGCTGGTTTTCAGGGGGTATCTGAAAACGGCGACATCACCACGCTTGGTAGAGGCGGCTCTGACACGACGGCGGTTGCGCTTGCTTATGGCATTGACGCTGATGTTTGCGAGATTTATTCGGATGTTGAAGGCATCTATACCGCAGATCCTCGTGTTGCGCCTCGCGCTCGCAAGTTAAGCTGTATCTCTTACGATGACATGCTTGAGCTTTCAAGTGGGGGAGCTGGCGTTCTGCAGGCACGTGCGGTGGAGTTCGCACGCAAATACAATGTGGTAATTCATTCCCGTTCTGCTTTCTCTGATGAAGAAGGCACACTTATCAAGGAGGTTGTTCCTTCCATGGAGCAGGCAGTTATTTCTGGTATTGCACACGATACATCCGAGATGAAAATTACGCTTCGCGGTCTTCCTGATGAGTTGGGAATTGCAGCACGCGTATTTTCTATTCTGGCATCAAGCGATGTTTCGGTTGATATGATCATCCAAAACGTTACCAACGATGGCAAGGCAAACATTTCCTTTACGTTCCCTGGTTCTCAGAAGGAACAGGCTTTATCTGCGGTAGAGCGCATTACTCAGCAGTTTGGCGCTACCTCTTTAATGGACGACAACATTGCTAAGGTTTCGCTGGTAGGTACGGGCATGAAGTCAAGCCCTGGTGTTGCTGCGAAGGCGTTTGCGGCGCTGGCGGAAAACAACGTTAACATCATGATGATTTCCACCAGTCCTATCCGTATTTCTGTTGTGGTTGAAGGTAGCCAGGTACAGACAGCGGTTCGTTGTTTGCATACTGCGTTTGGTTTGGACTCTGACAGCATCTTTGAGGAAACGCAGCTTTCTCCAGAAGAAATTGCTGCAAAGATGGCAAAGGGTCGCTAATAAAATCATAAAGAGTTCTGTATTTAAGCGCTGCTCGAAATATCGGGCAGCGCTTTTTTATATTTCACATGTGACAAATGGACAGGTCGTTTGTTACGGGTTATTTGTCACGCTTGCATTACCGCCTCTTTCATGGAGCGCACGTAATCTTCAACATAAGGTACGCAGTCTTTTCCGTATTGTGCGCAAAGCTTTACAATAGCGCTGCCTACAATGGCGCCATCGCTTTGAGCGGCCATGGTGCGGGCTTGTTCGGGGGTAGAAATGCCAAAACCTACCGCGCAGGGAATATCTTGCTGCTCTTTTACAAGCGCTACCATAGCTCCAATATCGGTGGTGATGTTAGAGCGTACGCCGGTTACGCCTAAAGAAGAAACACAGTAAACGAATCCGTGAGCCTTCTTGGCGATTGCAGCAATACGCTCGTGAGAAGTGGGAGCAATCATTGGGATGCGATCGATCCCTGCCTTGGCGAAGGGAATTTCGAATTCGTCGGCTTCTTCGAAAGGAACATCGGGCAAGATAATGCCATCAATGCCCACTTCGGCGGCTGTTTTTGCGAACTGGTCAATGCCGTAGGAGAAAATTACGTTGGCGTACGTCATAAACACCAAAGGTATTTGAGTGGTTTTCCTTACGCGGCGCACCAGATCAAACACTTTATCGGTGGTGGTGCCAGCTGACAGGGACCGAATGTTGGCTTCTTGGATAACGGGTCCTTCAGCGGTAGGGTCTGAAAACGGAATGCCTAGCTCAATAAGATCAGCACCTGCGCGTTCCATGGCGTAGATTAGCTGTTCGGTGGTTTCTAGGTCTGGGTCGCCGCAGGTTATAAAGGGAATAAATGCTTTGCCATTTTCAAAAGCGCGGGCTATGTTGCTCATGTTGTGTCTCCTTAAAAGATTGTCTGGTTTGCTCTATTCGTGAATATCTTCGCCACGGTAGCGCGCGATAGCTGCGCAGTCTTTGTCGCCGCGACCCGAAAGTGTAATAACGATGGTTTGATCGGGGCTCATGGTTGGTGCAAGCTTGCGCGCATAGGCAACTGCGTGGGCGCTTTCAATAGCAGGAATAATGCCTTCAGTGCGGGAGAGGTATTCGAAAGCATCGACAGCTTCATCGTCGGTGATAGCTACGTATTCGGCGCGTCCTGCATCGTGAAGTGCGGCATGTTCAGGGCCAATGCCAGGATAGTCAAGACCAGCGGAAATGGAATATACGGGGGCAATCTGTCCGTGTTCGTCCTGGCAGAAGTAGCTTTTCATGCCATGGAAAATTCCCAGCTTTCCTGTGGCAATGGTGGCTGCGGTTTCGAAGGTGTCAATGCCGCGGCCCGCTGCTTCGCAACCAATAAGGCGTACCTCGGGGTCGTTGATGAAGTGATAGAACGATCCAATAGCGTTAGATCCGCCGCCCACGCAGGCCATTACTACATCGGGAAGCTTTCCTTTAAGTTCCAACATCTGTTCTTTAATCTCTGACGAGATTACAGCCTGGAAATCGCGCACGATAGTAGGGAAGGGATGGGGACCCATGCAGGAGCCAAGGCAGTAGTGGGTGTCGTCAATCCGATTGGTCCATTCGCGGAAGGTTTCGCTTACCGCATCTTTAAGCGTGCCTGTGCCGCTATCGACAGGGTGTACTTCGGCACCCAACAGGCGCATTTTGTAAACGTTGAGCGCTTGACGTTCGGTGTCTTCGCGACCCATAAACACCACGCATTCCATATCGAGCAAGGCTGCGGCGGTAGCGGTGGCAACACCGTGCTGTCCAGCTCCAGTTTCGGCAATCAGGCGGGTTTTGCCCATCTTTTTTGCCAGAAGTGCCTGACCCAATACGTTGTTGATTTTATGCGCCCCAGTATGATTGAGGTCTTCACGTTTGAGATATATTTTGGCGCCGCCAAGGTCTTTGGTCATTTTCTCTGCAT
>URVA01000011.1 GCA_900551155.1 uncultured Eggerthella sp.
TGGATCCATTCTTTGAAAAGACGCTGGGCACTGTTTTGAAGACAGGCATTACCTTGCAGGATAAGGCACCAGGAACTCAGACCAAGTATGGCTTCCGTCGTATGGGTAAAGGTGAATTTGCGCTGGCAACGAATTCTGTGGCAGAGTGCGTAAAGGGCGCAAAGCTTATCATTGTCGGCATTCCTTCTGTGGCCCACGAAATTTTCTTCAAGGAATTAATTCCTCATTTGGAAGATGGCCAGATTATTCACATTATTCCTGACAACTATGGTTCGCTGAAATTGCGCAAAATGATGCGTGAAGCTGGCTGCACCAAGGATGTCATTATTGGTGGCTGGTCATCTGCCCCTTATGGTACGCGCGTAGATACTGAAGGTGGCGTAATGAAGCCTACCTGCAGCTTGGTATATCGTGCCATTACCCTGCGCGGTGCTGCGCTTCCCGCAAAGGATACGGAAGATTTCGTAGAAAGTTCTAAAGCTCTCGGCTGCTTTGATGCTATCACCCAAGGCGATGGCGCTGTTTGTGGCGATACCGTTTTGGACATCGGCTTTTCTAACGTAAATCCTGTAATCCATGTACCAGGTACGGTGCTGGGCGTTTCTACGATGGAAAACTTCAGCACGGTTTTGGGTAAGAACATTCACGATTACAGCATTTATTCTCATTCTTTCTGTCCTTCCATTAGCGAAGTACAGTACCAGTTCTATAACGAAGAAATTGCTCTGGCAGAAGCAATTGGTGTAGGCATTCAGCCTTTCAAGAAGGAAGTATTCTTCCAGCGCACGAGCGTTTTGGGTGAAGAATACATGGGCGAAGGTTGCATTGTTCCTTTCGAAGAAGAATGGGAAGTAGGATACGCAACGGGTCCTTTCACTATTAAGAATCGTTATGTAACCGAAGATGTTCCTGTGGGTTGCCATGTCTATCACGAACTGGGTAAAAAGTTCGGCGTTCCAACGCCCGTAATTGATTCTATGATTGTTCTTGGCGGCGTAATGAATAAGACCGATTACATGGCAACGGGTCTGACTCTGGAAGATTTGGGCATTGCTCATTTGGACAAGGATCAGCTACTCGCATATTTGCATGAAGGTGAATACGTAGAGGCTTAACGTTTTTGCAGGCTGAAGTCATTCGATCTTTTCGAAGAGTTTCAAATCGGCTGGCTAGTTAAATTTCTCTGTTGAATTGTTTGAGTTTTGGTTAGTGGTTGGGGCTGTTGCAAAATGGTTCCAGCCACTTTGTTTTCGGAAACATAGCTGCTTTAGGAAACAAGTTTTTTAAGGAACAAAAAGGAGTTGTTCATGTCGGTATCTTGGAAAGGCGCATATGGCGCTATTACAAATGAAGCTGCGCGCCGTGGGATTTTTGAACTTCCCCCTCGTTATACCAGCGGTCAAGCGCTAGGCATTATTGCGGTTGATCTGGATTACCCCAAGGTTCCTGGCAATGTAGTAAATGCTACGACCTATGATTTTCCTGTTTTGTATGAAATGGTTTCGTTCGAAATTGAGCAGCTCTTTGCGGGGGATCCTAACATTAAAGAACAGGTAATAGCGGCTGCGAAAAAGCTTGAAGCCGAAGGTGTTCGCGCCATTATAGGCGCCTGTGGATATTTTGCTCATTTTCAAAAAGATGTTGCTGCTGCGGTAGGCGTGCCTGTGTTCATGTCGAGCTTGTGCCAGCTGGCTACTATTAAAACGTGGCTTCCTTCTGATAGGAAAATTGCAGTGTTTGCTGCTGATGGTGCGAGCATTAATGATGAATTCCTCGCAAATGTTAATACCACTACCGAACAAATTGTGGTGGTCAATGTGGGCGATATGGAAAGCTTTGCGCCTATTCGTTGGGGCAAGGGTCCCTTAAATAATGGCTTACTTGAAGATGATTTGTGTACTCTTGCGAAAAAGATATGCGAAGAGCATCCCGAAGTGGACGCAATTCTGCTTGAATGCAGCGATTTGCCACCCTATGCTGCTGCAATTCAGCGCGCAACAGGTTTGCCCGTGTTTGATTTTATTACCCTAGCAAAATGGGTTGAAAGCGTTGTTGTTCAGCGCCCCTATTACGGCATGATGTAAAGTTGTGCTGCGAAAGCGATGCGGGGGAGAGCGTGCGAAAATGGCAAGACGCAACAAATAGTTACGCTTTTACTGGTCTAGGCATTACGTATTTGATACCCGTTTTTTGAGAGAGCTTTACGACGGTAGATGCTGCCTGGACCAATTCCTTGATTTCCTCATCGCTTAGTCCATCAAGATTAGCTTGGAGGGTCATGTTGAGTTCGCGTACATGATCATCAAGCATAAGAATGGCAGTATCGGTAAGATGCGCAATTACCATGCGGCGGTTCTCTTCGCTGCGTTCACTTACTATAAGATCATTTTCGCGAAGTCCATGAATAGCGCGCGTTGCTTGTTCGGGTGCAATATAGACTTTCGCACTGAGGGTGGACATATTCATTGGACCTTCAGAATAGAGCGCCATTAGGATATCCATTTGTGTTTTAGTAACGGGAACGGGCAGGGAAGCAGGCACAATAGTTCGCTTGAATAGCTCGTTAAAGTAAAACGAAGCCTGAATGAGTGATTGAGCATCTTCGTTGCTGATCATGATCGTAGTCCTGCCTGTCTTCAAATATTTAGATTTTCTTACTTTTGATTATCGTCTATTGACATTCGTCAAGTGTCCCATAAACTTGATAATCGTCAAGTTTTGAAACTAAGTGTATTTCACTCTGCGCGCTTGGGCAAGACAGGGTGCTTATTAGGAAAATACACCACAAACGTTGAGACAAAGCTAATCCGTATTCGATATTGAAAGCGAGAACAATTGGCTCCCCTAGGTTTAACGAATGAACAAAGAAACATGGTAATGGTGCTGCTCTGTGGTGCGGTTCTGGTTGTTTTGAATCAGACGCTGCTTTCGCCTGCTTTGCCTTCTATCATGCAACACTTGAACGTAGATGCTACAACGGTTCAATGGCTCACTTCGGCTTATGCACTGGTAGAAGCGGTGGTAATTCCTCTGGCAGCATGGTTTATGGGGCGCTTTAGTACACGTGTGCTGTTTATTGGCGGTATGGCGCTTTTTGGGGCGGGCAGTTTAGTCGCGGCAATCGCACCTATTTTCGCGGTGCTGTTAGTTGGCCGTATCATGCAGGCTATGGCTACGGGCGTCATGATGGTTATGGTTATGTCGCTGATTCTGCTTACTTTTCCGCGCGAAAGTCGTGGTAAAGCAATGGGCCTGGTCAGCTTAGTTATTGGCTTTGCTCCTGCTATTGGCCCAACTCTTGGTGGCTTGCTTGTTGATATGGTCGGTTGGCGTGCGCTGTTTTGCATCGTGGTTGTATTTTCGGCGCTCATTATTCTGTTCGCTGCTCGCGCATTAAAGAATCGTGAAGGATTTCCCCGTACTTCTGCCGATGCGCTTTCGATCATTTTCTCTTCTATTGGTTTAGCTTCCTTGTTGTACGGATTGTCTTCCTTTGCTTCTTCGGATCATGTGGAAGTATGTATTGCGCTTATGATTGTCGGCTTGGTGTTTGTCGGTCTTTTTGTGCGGCGTCAATTCAAAATCGAAGAGCCAATGCTTCGTTTAGAGGTTTTATATAGCCGTCGTTATCGTATGGCGTTTATTGTGTGCGCTTTGCTGCAGGCAATACTTATTGGCTTGAGCGTAATTATGCCGCTTTATATCCAGAATGTTCTTGGATACTCTGCAACAATTAGCGGTTTAGCTACGTTGCCTGGTGCGTTGCTCGGTGCAGTAGCTGGCTTGGTTGGTGGTAAAATTTTCGACCAACATGGCGTGCGTGGTGTTGCGCTTGGTGGTGTGGCGGCATTGTTTATCGGCTGCATCGGAATGTTCTTCTATGCAATTGATAGCTCGATGATTTTAGTTGTTGCAGCAAATATGGTTACCTGCGGTTCGCTGCAGATTCTGTTTACTCCTATCAATACGTGGGGCGTGAATTCACTTAAAAATGAATTGGTGCAGCACGCTACCGCTACTACCAATACGGTAAATCAGGTAGGTGCTTCACTCGGTACCGCGCTTATTATGTCGTTCAGCGCCCTGGGAACTTCTATGGCACCAGATGGCAGTGAGCTTGAACGAATCTTTTATGGCTACCACTGGTCTTTCACGGCAGTATTAGTGCTTGGCGCTATCGCTTTGCTCCTTGTTGTACTCTTTATTCGTAATATGAAGTCGGATGTAGTTCCTTCTGCGGCGAAACCTCAAGCTCAGGAAAAGGAGGGGATCGATGTGTATCAAACCGTTGGGGAAGTTATGGATACGAACCCTGTAGTTGTTCCTCTCGATTCTCCCATGAGTGCTGCTGCGAAAATAATTGCTGGAGCTAATGCAAGCGGTGCGGTAATCGTTGACAATAAGGGAATGGCTCGCGGATTTATTTCCAATAGTGATATCTTGCGATTCTTTGGTGACGAATCTCGTTTGATTATGGGTACTGCGGGATTTGTTGTGCTGCGAGAGCTTGATAACGAAGATGTTCGTAAGCAAATTGCACGCATGAAAGATATTCAGGTTGCCGATGTTGCTACGAAAAAGGTTATTGGTGTTTCTCCTGATACCAATCTTGGTGAAGCTTGTAAGCTGTTAGCTGAAAAGCGCTTGAAGTTGCTGCCAGTGCTAGACGAAGGTAAATTGGTGGGCGTTGTCCACCGCAGCAGCTTGCTTCGCCTTATTGCTGAAGTATTGGAAGAGGATAAACAAGATTAAAAAGAGGCTTATAGGGCAAAAACGTGTTCCGTAGTGCGTCCCACAAGCAGGAATAACCTAAATTTTTCTAAGAGCGCGATGATGTTTTCCATGGCTGTGGTCAGTTCATCGCGTTCTTTATTTGTAAGGCACTGGAGGCGGTTTTCAAACTCAAGAGCACTTACTTTTAGGTGAGTTTCAATAAGGCTCTTGCCTTGAACGGTAAGAGAAACTTTATATTAGTAAGCTATTTATCGATGTAGCTTTGCTAGTAATTTTGCATAGATGTGTTCTCTGATCCAGGGTTCATCTGAAAGAGAAATAACATCCTTTAGGGGCACCCACTTTACGTCGCTATTTTCATCGGGCTTTTTGCGGAGAGGCTCCAGTTTATCTGCTTCAACTAAGTAGGTAACATTGAGGTGTAAATGTGAACTTATGTATTGTCCGCGTTTTTCGTGTCCATCGACCGTAAGCACTTCGAGTGAAAAGATGGGACTTGCGGGAGCTTTTTTCCATGGAACTAGGCGAGCGTGCGCAATGCCTGTTTCTTCTTGCAGTTCGCGAAGTGCAACTGCTTGTAAGTCTTCACAGCCATCGGCATGTCCGCCAATCCAACTCCATGACTTATAAATGTTATGGAATACCATAACGGTGTTTTCTCGCTCTTTATCAACCACCCATGCTGAACAAGTGAAATGAGCTTGGGCGCTGCGATTGAAACAATCGGCGTCGTTTTCTAAAGCATCCAGTAGTATTTGTTTGTCCTTTTCTTCCTGCTCGTTGAAAGCTTCAAAAGAAAGTATTTCATCGTGCAAAGTCATGAGGGTCCATTTCTTAGATGGTGATGGAGTTCGATTCGAATTGTTTTATCTCAATCAAAGAATAAAACAATTACGCATGGGTGGCATATGCAATTAATGTAAGTTTGGCATGAGTGCTATGTGCACTTTCGTTCTCTTTTTTATCGAACAAATGTGAGTAAAAGCTAGGTAAAGTAGAAATACGAAGACTAAAAAGCTTACCAGCAGGATTTAGGATTGCAATGACGGAGCTTGAAGGAAAATGATCTATGTAACAGGCGACATACATGGCGGCTTTGATATCCATAAATTATCTTCGAAAGAGCTACGAAGCGCAGGAGTGCGCATTAAAAAAGATGACTACGTCATTGTCTGCGGAGATTTCGGTTTGGTATGGGACAACAAACCTGAAGAGCGTTATTGGCGGAAATGGCTTGATGAAAAACCGTGGACTACGTTGTTTGTAGACGGTAATCACGAAAATTTTGAACTGCTGAATGCTTATCCTGTCGAAGAATGGCATGGTGGTTACATCCATCGCGTTTCCGAAAAGATCATTCATCTTATGCGTAGGAATGTGTTTTCGCTTGAAGGTGCTACGTTCTTTGCCTTTGGTGGTGCAGCTTCTCATGATAAGGAATGGCGCTTGCCTGGTCTTTCGTGGTGGCCAGAAGAGTTACCTAGTGATGAAGAATTGCGGCAGGCAAACGACGTGCTTACGCAATGCGATAATCAAGTGGATTACATCATCAGCCACTGTGCGCCAAGTTTAATTCAGGGCAGACTAAACCCTACTTATAAAACGGATCGGCTAACCGAATACTTCGAATACGTGCGCGAAACGGTTAGATTCAAACACTGGTATTTTGGCCACTATCATGAAGATGTAGATTTCGACGACGGATTCAGTTGCTTGTTGGACAGGGTGCTTTCATTGGAATCCTGTTTCCGTACACTTTGAATAAGGACTCCTAAAGCTAGCAAGCAATACACAGCCCCTATCACGCAAGTAATCGTAGGCGATACGGTGGGTGCCATATTGCCAAATACGAAGCGATCAATTAGTTCGGGCGCGGCGCCAGTGGGTAATGCCCAGGGTGAAATATCTAATACGGTTTTCATGGCTGCCGCAATAACACCAATAAAGAGAATAGGGGTTCCCCAAGAAGAGGCACGCGGTTGATCGTTTAGACGCATGCCCAGCGCTACTGACACAAAGGCAACAGGCAAGGTTGTAAACAGAATAAACAGGGCGGTTTCGCACGCAAGCGCAATGTCGCGCAATACTCCGAATGCGCAAACGAGAGCAACAAATTCACTAACAACAATACAGGCAAGCGTTTTACCGACAGCGATGCTTGTACGTGATGCACCTGCTACCAGAATAGCTCGTTCTGCTCCGCGTTCACGTTCTTCTGCTAAAACGCAAACGGTTCCAATGCCGCCGATGCTGCAAACAGCCAACTGGCATAAAAAGGGCGCAGAAAACCATTCAAAGAAATGGAAGAAGTCGGTAAAAAGCAGCGCAAAGAAAATAAGCACAAATGCGGTAGCGGCCATGGAAGGATTGGCGGCGAGCGTGCGAATTTCGTGGAAAGCTATTGCGAATACGGCACGAATTTTCATGCTACTTCATCCCTAGTGTTGCCCGCATTTCTTCGGCGCGACCCTTTGCTAGTGGAATTGAGGTGTGCGCAACATCTGAGAGCGTAAGATTAAATGAGTTACGGGTAAAACGTTCAACTTTTGCAATGCGTTGTACGTTAACAATGTAGGAGCGGTGACATCTAAAGAAGCCAAAACGAATAAGTTCTCGTTCAAGTTCGTCTAAGGTAGAAGGAGTTTGATAAAGTTCTCCTCGTACCGAAACGTAGTTTTGACGGTTAAGACTTTCAATAAAATCAATTTCTCGTGGATCAAACAAAAGAGTTGATGTTCCCGATTTAGCCTGTACCTTACAAACGCGAACTTCGTCACCTGCAAAAATGACTTCGTCTTCAGTTTCTTGGTCGGAGTTGCTGGCGGCGTTTGGTTCGCCTTGTTTGTCCGAAGTAACTGCATTCTGAGTAGCTGCTTCATCCTGTACTGTTTGCGCGGGGAAGAAGCGTCCTTCTTCTTCCCACCACGCATCGCCTGGCATAAGCAATGCTTCGCGAAGAGGTTCGCCTACCGTAATAAAGATAGTGTCTTTTTCTGCTTCACTTGCAATCCAGCTAAGAAAAAGCGATCGCGCATCGGGCCCTAATTCCAGTAGGGGTCGTTCGCAAAACACAACTTCGGGCTCAAATAAGGCCATGCGTGCAAAATTCATTAAAGCGCGTTCTTCGGGAGTTAGTTTTGAAACCGAGGTGTTTCTTTTTTCTTTCAGTCCGAAATGATTCAGTGCTTCGTTGGCGGTTATCTTACCACCAGCCAAGCGAGCAAAAAACTTCAAGTAAGAACGAACCGTATCGCGGTCGAAGCCCTTGTCGGATTCTAGGTAAAAGGCACAGCGTTTCTTTTGATAGAAAGCGCGCACTGCGACAAGGGCTGCTCGGCTTGTTTCGCGACCACATTCTATATGGATACTTTGTCGGATTCGCCTTTTATGAGTTCTTCGATGGGGTTGTAGTCGGGCGAATTTGAAGTCATTCGAGTGTCCTTGTGTGTAGTTTGTCAGGCGGATTATGTATCAAGCGAAATGGTATCACACGCCCTTGTCCTTAAAGGCTCACGATCAAACCTTAGTTGCTCCTGTCGTGATTCCCAGTGCTCTTTTCGTAGGCTTTGCTGCTCTTGTCATACCAAAACTATGTATTTGACCAGGCTTATCTGAAAAACTGTCGGTGTCTTAAATGATGCGCAGGCAAAACTTTGCGAAGCGCGAAAGGGAATAACGAAAAGAAATAAAGGAGTAAAAATGGGTTCGCAATTTTTAATGAGCTTACTGAAAGATAGTGGCGTTGCCGATATTGCTGTCTCGGTTGTCGATTATCTTGTTGGCAAAAAAGATGAAAACCGCTCAGAGGATCGTAAATCTGAGACTAAGAGCTAAGGACTCGTTGAGCTAAATGAGAGGTAACAAAATGAGTGTAGTAATGGCTATGGAGGGAGTAAATCTCTCCTTCAAAATAGGTTCAGGGCCTCGCGCGGTACATAAACAAGTACTAAGTAATCTTTCTTTTACGGTACGGCGTGGTGAAGCATTTGGCTTCTTGGGCCCTTCGGGCGCAGGTAAAACAACTACGATTAAGCTTTTAACCCGCCAACTTAAAAAAGACGGAGGGCGTATCCAACTTTTTCACCGTCCGATAGAAAATGCCAGTGATGCTGATTACGAGCGTATTGGCATCTTGTCAGATACGAGTGCTCTTTACGAACGGCTTTCTATCGAAGACAACTTGAAGTTTTATGCAAACGTTCGCGGAGTATCGCCTAAGGGTATTCCTGCGTTGCTTGAACGTATGGCGTTGAGTAACGATCGCAAAACGCTGATCAAAAACTGCTCGAAAGGTATGCGGCAGCGTGCGGCGCTCTTGGCGGCACTTATTCATTCGCCTGAGTTGCTGTTTTTGGATGAGCCAACCAGTGGGCTTGATCCTGCGGCTCGTGCGGAAGTGCATCGCATGCTTGGCGAACTGAAAGCGGCTGGCACCACGGTGTTTCTGACCACGCACGATATGTCGGAGGCAGCTAGTGTATGTGATCGAGTAGCTATCTTGAACGAAGGTCATATTGTGGCATGTGATACGCCCGATAAACTGAAGCTTGCTCATGCCAGAAATCAAGTAACCATCCACACTAAAACGCGTGGGGTAGTTTCTACTACCAAAGATGCGGCAGGTGCTGCGATAATAAGCGAATTGATGGAATCGGGCGAATGTTTATCCATCCATTCGGATGAACCTAACTTAGAAGAAGTATTCTTGGATCTAACGGGGAGGGAGTTCTAATGCAGGCAACTATGAGAAAAATTGGGGCTCTCTGCCAAAAAGATTTCATCGATATGTTTAAAAACCCCAGCATGTTGGTGTGTTTGCTCATGCCCATTGGATTTACGGCTTTATTCCGATATATGTTGGGCGATGTAGGTGTGGCTGCGGTTGGCGCAGATCCTCATGCGGCAGGACCAGCGGTGGATGCGATTCTTGCGAAATTCGAGCTTTCTTCGGCGCTTTGCATGGCTATTGGTATGGTAGTAAGTATGGCGGTGGTATATGGCATTGCTGAAGAAAAGGAAAAGCACACTTTGCGCACACTTATGCTTGCTAATGTGAGTGCTGGTCAGATTATTATTTCTCGTGCGTTAATTTCTCTGGTTATGGTGCTGGTAGTGGCAACAGTATGTTTCTTCATTGCTGATGTTGCAGACGCTTCACTGTTGATGCCTTATTTGGGCTTGGGTGTTTTAGGGGCACTTCCTATCATCTTGCTTTCGTTGGTTTTGGGACTTGCTGCACGTGACCAAATGACTGCAGGGCTTTATGCGGTGCCAGTAATTTTGATTACCTTGGCTCCAGTATTTGGCGCGTATGGTGGGGAAATTGCCGAAATCGTTCAATACTCTCCAACGGGCGGTATGAATTCGCTGGTAGAACTTATGATGCAGGGTACTTTGTTTACGAGTGACGCGTTGATTCCTCTGGCAATAACCCTTGCGTGGACCGTCGCTTGTGCGGTGCTCTTTGTTGCGCTGTTCAAGCGCCTCGTGCGTGATAACTAAGATTCGCAAAATTCCCTGAGAACAGCTTCTTTGGGAAGGATATCTTCAATTAAATCGTCGGCAACATAGGGGGTGGATTCTAAAACTGCCCCCATTTCTCCTTCTCCAGCAGCCTGAATGGTTTTACTGTTTTAGGGCGCGAAACGATTAAAT
Organism: uncultured Eggerthella sp.; assembly: GCA_900551155.1. GTDB lineage: Bacteria > Actinomycetota > Coriobacteriia > Coriobacteriales > Eggerthellaceae > Anaerotardibacter. The sequence goes on from URVA01000011.1 coordinate 10,390, forward strand.
CTGCCGTAGGCCGTCTTGTTGTCGATTTAAAAAAGTTGCAAGGATATAAGCCTCCCATTCGTGTTCTAAGTGAAAGGAAAATTCACGAAGAATATGAAGGAGGCTTACGATGAAGACTGCAAAGAAAAATCAGGTAATGCTTGCAATGCTGGTAGGTGCTGCGATTTTGTTTTGCGTGGCAGTTCTTTCGGGATGCGCTCTTACCCCTGCGCATGCAGTAAACGCAGCAAATGCTGAAAACAGTTCAATTTCGGGCGTAATGCAAAACACTCCTATTGACCAGGTTAATGGCAATGAAAATGCTGGTTCTAAAGTAGGTTCAGATACCTGTTCGCACTATGTTGATGCTAACGGCGATGGTATTTACGATAACCACGTCAACCGCAATTGTAATCTTAATGGCGCGAATCACTATCAAGGAAAGGCTCATCACTTTGGTAATAAGCACTCTGCAAATTGTCACTATAGCAATGGGTGCTGGTGAGCGCTGATAAACAGCCTGACAAATTACTTTAGTCAATAGACAAAAGCAGATTCAAAACAGCTGCCGAAATTAACTTTGTAACAGAAAGTACGAAGATAAACTTTAACTGCAATGAGATCTTCAGCGGACATAGAAATGGCAATGCGCGTCTACAGCGATACGGTGTGGCGTGCATGCCTTGTGTATCTTTCACCAGCAGAAGCAGAAGATGTTTTCCAAGATGCCTTTATGAAATATGCCCTACATGATGGTGAATTTCGCAGCGAGGAACATAAAAAAGCATGGCTTATTCGCGTAGCAATAAATGCTTGTAAAGATGTTTTAAAAGCGAAGCGAACAAAGAATGAATCGTTGGAAAATCACTCAGATAGTTGTGGGGAAATGCCAGATGTTGCCGAGAGCTCAAACGCTGCACTAAGAGAAATACTTGATGCGCTTAACTCGCTGGGTGATCCTCCAAAAACAGAATTGTATCTTTCGCTTTATGAGGGCTACACTGCTAAAGAAATTTCCGAAATAACTGGAGAACCAGAGGGCACTGTGTATTCATGGATTTCTCGGGGTAAAAAACAATTACAGGAGGCGTTGCGATGAATAATTCTGACAAACAATTGCGCGATGCCTTCAGTAGTGTCTTCGATGAAATAAAGGCACCCGAGCGTCTTAAAAAGCAAACCTTGCAGGCAATTGAAGCCAAACGAGCAGAAGTTATTCAGCATACTGAAGCGAAAGATACGGTTGATGCTAAGGCCGCGGTTATAGCCGATGCTACGGTTGTAACTAAAGCTAAAGACGTGCCCATAATCAAGACTGAAGCTAAAACCGAAGCAAGAGCTGAAGCTAGAGCCGATGCTCATAGCAAAAAGCAATTCGGCATTATATTTTCAATTCGAGCAAAAATTGCACTAGCGGCTTGTGCGGTGCTTATAGCACTTGGCGTTGGAGGCGCGTATGCATATACCACGCCAACGGCGTATGTAGGAATTGATGTAAACCCTTCTATCGAATTAGGGCTTAACTGTTTTGATCGTGTAGTAAGCGCTGAAGGCTTAAATCAAGATGGTCAAAAAGTGCTTGATGCAGCTAAAGTAACAGGCATGTCTTATAACGATGCACTTCGGCAATTAAGCGCTTCACTCGAAACCGATGGCTTTCTGGATTCAGAATCTGCGGTAGCGGTTACGGTAATGTGTGATGACGAACAACGATGTTCTAATCTAGAGCAAACAAGTCAAAATTGTTTTGCGACAGTCGGACAAGGTGTGCATTGTTCGCGCGCGTCGTCGGAAGAACATAATGCAGCCCATGAGGCAGGTATGGGCATGGGTAAGTATCAGGTTTGGCGTGCTCTGGCTGATGCAGGTGTGGATATTTCAGCTGAAGAAGCATCTATTATGACTATGGCAGAACTGAGAAACCTTGCTACGCAAGAAGGTGCTGATTCAGCGCAAGGTTCGGGTCATCACAAAACACGTCACCACGGCGAATAATAGACATCATGGTGAATGGCAGGTATCGTCGCGAATGACAGATCGCCGCAATAGCGGGTACCTCAGCGAATATAGACATCACAGATAATGATAGATGCCGTCGTGAATGGTAAACATCGTGGCAAACGAGCAGGGTAATAAGTTCGCTTAAGGAAGAAAGCCTTTGCGGGGTAAGTGCTGCTGATAGCTGGTTAGCGCTGGTTATCACGCCAGCGCCGCTGCCAGCTTATTGACAGTTTCTTCGACTTCATCAGCAGATAAGCTTGCATAATTTACCACAAGCGTTTTCTTCGCTACGGGATAATCCTTAAAGCAGTAGTCGTTCAATAGGGCTAAATTAATACCGTGTTGAGCGACTGCTTGTTTTATTTCGCGAGCGGTGTAGGAAGTCTCCAGTATTAAGAGGAAATGAGTACCCGCATTGTTTTCGATAATGCGGCTTATGCTAGCAAGATCAGAATTACGAATTGCGCTCATTACTGCTTCGCGTTGCTTGCGATAATGATTTCGCAAATGGGCGATATGGCGCTCGAAATACCCTTCGTCTATGAACTTTGCCAGTGCGCGTTGTTCGAACCCTGAAACCGTGCAGGAATAAAAACTCATGGTTTCTTGATAGCGTTTCATAAGGTGTTTCGGCAGAATCATATAGCTGATACGCAAGCTAGGCATGAGCGTTTTAGAGAAGGTGTTTAGATAAATTACCTTTTCGTGAGTATCATTTGCGAATAGAGGCAGTAGAGGATTGCCTTCGAAACGAAGTTCGCTGTCGTAGTCATCTTCAATAATGTAGCGGCTGTCGTCTTCATTTGCCCAGTGAAGGAGTTCTTTTCGTCGCGGGGCAGACATGGTGAATCCTCCAGGAAAATTGTTTGCAGGAGATACGTGCACTACCGTGCCGTTGGTTTTGCGCAGACGATTTACCATCATGCCTGATTTATCTACGTTGCAGTAGGTCCAGGGAACGTGATAGTTATCAGCAATGCGTGAAAGCTTTTGATAACCTGGATTTTCAAACACGAAAGTAGCGCTAGGGTCCAACAGCTGAATCAGGCGACTGTATAGATATTCGGTACCTGCTCCGATGATAATTTGCGAAGGCGACACGTGCATACCGCGCGCACGAAGCAGGTAGGCAGCAATTGCTTTGCGTAATTCAATAAGCCCGTTGTAGGGTACCGTATCGAAGAGGTCGGGTGGGTTTTCGGCGATTACTTTGCGAAGGAGTTTAAACCACGTAGCTACGGGAAATTCACGAGAAACAGTGCGATTTGCCTGAAGGTCGGTATTGAAAGTTTCACCCTCTGTTTCAAGCTCTTCTGCTGCGCTGTCTAATTCTGTTTTGTCTGTTCCTAGCGCTCTTCCAACATTATTGGCAAAGTAGCCACTACGTTGCTTGGATTCGATATACCCTTCAAGCAGGAGTTGACGATAGGTATTTTCCACCGTAAGAACCCCTACCGAAAGAGCTTTAGCAAGTCGCCGTTTTGAGGGAAGTTTTTCACCAGGACGAATGCGCCCATTTAGGATGTCGTCACGAATTTGTCGATATAAAAATAGGTAGCGCGGAGTGTTTCCTCGTTGGCTCATGTCGTAGTTAAAGAGTCTGTTTTTTTGCTTTGAATTATTTACGGATGGTTCGTTATTCATAATCGTTGCTTTCGCGTAGGACTTTTTTGTTAATGCCTTGATTACTGCTGTGATGCCAGCTAAAAAGAGCATTAATCTGATCTTATTTTTGAAAAAATTATATAAGACCAGTTTGTTATTTTTCCACCGCTAAAACAGTTTGTTTTCCCTGTTAACACGTTTGAAACAATTGGATTTATCCTGTCGTGCTATTACGAGAATGCTTCAGATAAGAGCAACTACGGCACAAGCAATCTTGAAGCATAGCGAAAAGAAAGTATCGAACGGTAGGAGGCCAGAAAATGGGTAGGTTCACTCTTCCACGTGACATTTATTGGGGCAAGAATGCTTTGGAAAATCTTGCAACTTTCAAGGGTGAGCGCGCAGTGCTTGTCTTGGGTGGCGGATCCATGAAGCGTGGTGGATTTGTAGATAGAGCTGTTGATTATCTAAAGCAGGCAGGCATCGAAACCACCTTAATTGAAGGTGTTGAGCCCGACCCTTCTGTTGAAACAGTAATGAAGGGTGCTGCTACCATGCGCGAGGTACAGCCTGACTGGATTATTGCTATGGGTGGCGGATCTCCTATTGATGCTGCAAAGGCAATGTGGGTTTTCTATGAGTATCCTGAATGCACGCTTGAACAGCTGATCACGCCTTTTAGTTTCCCTGATTTGCGTCAGAAGGCAAAGTTCTGCGCTATTTCGTCTACGTCAGGTACTGCTACAGAGGTAACGGCATTTTCTGTTATTACTGACTATGAAAAGGGCATTAAGTATCCTCTGGCAGACTTCAACATTACTCCCGATGTCGCTATTGTTGATCCTGATTTGCCTGCAACTATGCCTCAGAAGTTAGTTGCTTATACTGGTATGGATGCACTCACTCATGCAATTGAGGCATATACCTCAACGGTGCATTGCGACTTTACCGATCCTTTGGCCATGAAGGCAATTGCGTTTGTAAACGAGTATCTGCGCAAGTCCTATGACGGCGATATGGAAGCCCGCGAAAAGATGCACTATGGCCAGTGCATGGCGGGCATGGCATTTTCTAATGCGTTACTTGGCATTGTTCATTCGATGGCTCACAAGACTGGTGCGGTCTTTTCTACGGGTCACATTGCTCACGGTTTGGCAAATGCGCTGTATTTGCCCTATGTAATTAAGTACAACTCCGCAAATCCAGAAACTGCTATTCGCTATGGCGCTATTGCTGCTTCCATCGGTTTGGAACCTTCAGTTGAAGCGCTCATTGGTTTTGTGAAGGGGCTCAATCATTACATGGGTATTCCTGATACCTTGGCAGATTTGGGTGTTCTTGAAGATGAATTCAAGGAAAAGGTCGCAACCTTCTCTGCTAATGCAATTGAAGATGCTTGCACGGCATCAAATCCTCGTCCTATTGATGCCGCAACCATGGAACGCCTCTTTACCTGTGTATATTACGGCACCGAAGTAGATTTCTAGGCGAACGAAGTCCCAAGTGGCTTCTATCCTCAGCAGTAACTTTTTAGGCAGTAGTTGCCTAATAGTTAGTTCCTCTTCTATCGTGCGTACACCCGTCATTTTTGGCGGGTGTACGTCTTTTATACCGTTTGCCCGCTTAGTGGTGGGTTTCACCTAGATAGGACAAGAGGCTTTCCAGGCTACGATATGATCAAGTGTTGGTGGGGATCGATCTTTTAGGGCTGCCTCAACAGCAGCGCCTTAAGAACCTCTGGAGCAAAGCTTCTACTAAGGCTTCTTAACTGGAGATTCTAAATGTTTCAAAGATAGATTCTTATCACATTAAAGAAAGTACCTCGTTTATTTGGAAGGTTGCTATGGCTGAGTACAACAAGCTCACTCCTGAACTTATTGGGCAACTTAAGAAGATCGTTGGCGAAGCTAACTGCTATGTTGGCGAAGACATTAGTGCCGACTATTCTCATGATGAAATGCCTATCTATGGCTCTCAAATGCCAGAGATGGTGTGCATGCCAGCAAGCACGGCAGAAGTAGCTGCCATCATGATGCTGTGCAACGACAACAAGATTCCTGTTACTGTTCGTGGTGCAGGTACTGGTCTTGTTGGTGGTGCAACGCCTCTGTTTGGCGGTGTAGTTTTGTGCACCATGCGTATGGATAAGATTTTGTATTACGACATGAACAACTTGCTTGTTCATGTGCAGCCTGGTGTTCGTCTGTGTGATTTGGCTGCAGATGCACTTGAGCGTGACTTGATGTATCCACCTGATCCTGGTGAGAAGACGGGCTCCTTGGGTGGCAACGTAAGCACTAATGCTGGTGGTATGCGTGCGGTAAAGTATGGCACTACGCGCGATTATGTTTTAGCTATGACGGTTGTTCTGCCAAATGGTCAAATTCTTGAGCTCGGTCGTTCGGTTACTAAGACCAGCTCTGGCTACAGCTTGCTTCACTTGATGATTGGCTCCGAAGGCACGCTTGGCGTTATTACTGAGCTTACGTTGAAGCTTATTCCTAATCCCAAGGAAGATATCAGCTTCATTTTGCCCTTCGCAGACATCGAAACCGCAATTTCTGCTGTTCCCAAGATTAAACTTGCAGGTCTAAGCCCTCAATCCATCGAGTTCATGGAGCGTGACATCGTAGATTCTTCTGCTAACTACACGGGCAATAAGATCATCCCGACCGTTATCGACGGTAAGGAAGCGGGCGCTTATATTCTGGTAACGCTTGACGGCAATGACCAGGATGAAATCTTCCAGCGTGCAGAAACTCTTGCAGAAATTGGAGATGAAATTGGCGCTTATGACACGCTTGTACTAAGCCATCCTGCCGATAAGCGTGCTGTTTGGGAAGCTCGCAGTGCATTCCTGACGGTAATCGAGGCAGAGACCGATCTTATCGACGAGATGGACGTTGTCGTTCCCGTTGATAAAATCCCAACCTTCCTTGAATATGCTCATGAAGTTGGCGACAAGTATGAGGTTCGCATTCGTTCCTTTGGTCATGCTGGCGATGGCAATCTTCACATTTATTGTTGTGCAAACGACATGGACGAAGATGTTTTCATGGAACGCACGTCAAAGGTTATGGCTGCAGCATATGAAAAGTGCACCGAATTGCGCGGTCAGGTTTCTGGCGAACATGGCATTGGTTATGCAAAGAAAGAATTCTTGCGTGAATCTTTAGGTGAAACTGCAATCAATTTGATGGCAGGTATCAAGCAGGTATTCGACCCGAACATGATTTTGAATCCTGGCAAGATTTGCAACTAGGTCAAGTTTCTAAAGGCATCGGGGCAAAATGCAAATTTGATTTGTCAGCATGCCAAAACATACTTACATGATAGGGAGGTAGCGTCGACGGGCGCTACCTCCGTTTTAAGAGCGAATTGTGATCAATTATTGCCCGATTGGCTTCCGTTTGTCCCTGACAGTGGGCCTCATAGTATGAGGATTGTCGAAAGATTAGTGCAACCTGGTCTTCTGATGGCATAATTGAGGGATAACGTAGCGCGCAAAACAAGAAAGGAGGCGCGATGATAACCACAACTTGTGATGAAAATTCTACGCGACCTCTTGTTATTGTGGTGCATGCTTCTGTTGGTTCTGGCCATCGCAGTGCTGCGCAGGCAATCTCGCAAGCGCTTGAAGATTTATGCGGAAAACACCCCAATTTACCTGCTGATACTGAAATTGCAGTACTAGATATTTTGGACTACGGCTACGTTAAGTTCGACGGCGACAAAACTGCCAACGTAACGGTGGTTTTTAATTCTTTATATGATTTCACCTGGCACCATGTTTTCACTGGTCGCTTGCTTTGGGCAGGTGGTTGGGGCTGGTCTCCTTGTATGTTTAAACCCTTTACTAAGCTTGTTGAAAAGCGTAAGCCTATCGCTATTATTGCAACACATATTGTTGCGGCTAATGCTTCGGTTGCGGCACGTATGGTAACGCGCCAGGCGTTTCCCATGGTTTGTGTTCCGACCGACTATGGTGCGGAAGGTCTGTGGCCTCATTTGGATTGCGATTTGTTCTGCTGTGCTGATGAGGAAATGGTAAAAGAGCTCAAACCAAGAAAAGTACCTGATAGCCATATAAAAGTAACGGGTATTCCTGTGCGAAAGGGCTTTTCTGAACCATGCGATAGGGATGCAGTGCTGGATAGATTCAATCTTCCTCATGACAAAATAAATGTCATTGTCATGGCGGGCGCTCGCCTGTCTCAGCCTTATATTCCGTTCCGAGAAATTGTTAATAAGGTTCTGCCGTGCTTATCTGATTTTCCAAAGATGCATTTTGCTATTCTTGCGGGTGCAGACGAGGAATATGCTACTCAGTTGAAAGAATTTTTCGCAGAGCGAAACATCACCAATGCAACGGTATTTAACTATATCGAAGATATTCCAGGTCTTATGGAAGCAAGCGATATGATCATTGCCAAGTCGGGCGGTCTGGCTACCACGGAATGTCTTTGTGCGCGTTTGCCTCTTATTTTGGTAGGAAAGTCCTACGGGCAAGAACGTGCGAATACGCTTACCGTAACTGCTGCAGGTGCTGCCGTTAAAGCAGAAACGTCCGAGGAACTATTAAGAGAACTCGATCTTATTCATGCTAATCCGCAGCGACTGGAAACTATGCTCTCTGGTGGCGAATCACTGCGACGTCCCTATGCGGCACGCGATATTGCTACGACCACGCTTGATATGGTGGGAAAGATACAGCTGCCAAAGCGCCATTTCGCGAAAGTGTATTGGGGTAAGAAGCCTTATCGCGTTCGTTGACGTTTCTCTAAAGGCGCATGCTAAGTCATGCATATCAAATTATTAAGTTATAGGGGTAAAAAAATAGATAAAAAGATCTAAATACCCCAATAACTAACAAATTTCCTATTTCCCCTTGTTATTCACAGACGCTTTTCCGCAATCCGCAAATACTGGTATTGGTGCGCAAATCATGCCACAAAGTGAGCGAGGAATTGCTTGTATCAAATACTTGTACTAACGCTGTAGCCTTTTCATATGGGGCGGATTTTGCAAATTGAGAAGAAGATTTTGTGGATTGCTGTGCCGCCGATGGTGTTACAGCGGACGCCATTGCCGCCGACGGCGTTGTGACCGGTGCCATTCCCGCTGATGGCGTCACAGTCGATGGCAGTACTTCTGCTGTGATATCGATAAAACACTCAACAAAATGAGGGTTGTAGTACACGTGTGAACGATCTTCTAGCAAGGCCCCGTAGTAGATATCTGCCTCTACTAGGTCTTGGAACAAATGGCTGCCATAGGAAAGCTCAGGCGAATAACCAGCTTCTGAAGAAGCAACTTCGCATACGCCCATAAGATTGCTTACGTCAGCGAAGGCAACAGGCACACCAAGTTCAGGGGAGGAAGTACCAATGCGTCCCGGTACCAGCAGCAAACAGTTTTTGCCCGTATTGCGAAAATGCTCGTTAACCATTCCAATGAGACGTGCTGCCGTAGGCTTTTCGATATGGGGACACTGATAATAACGAAGGGGATCAACTACTATTACGACATCGATGGGGGTAACACGCGATTTTCCCATCGCGCACTGTTTAATACTGAAATACGTATCTTCTTGGGGGAGTTTTGGTAAATCAATGCGCTTTCCAGATTGCAGCAGGTGAAGCGGTCGGCATTGCAGAAGATTAACAACAAACTCGTTGTCCTTGCCAACATTTACGGTGTATTCGATATCGACGGGATGTTCGTAACAGCGCTCCAAGGTTGAAAGCATGTTCGCCATTAGCGTCGTAAATTCGCGGTTTTCAGCCAGCCCCTGACACGAAGCGAATAAAACGGGACGATACTGACCTCGTTCGCGCAGTCTTCCCTCCGCTTCGCGATCGTGCTCGAACACGGCTTGTTGGGCAAAGCGGGGAAACAAATCAGCCAAATCGAGCACGTTGCATTCGGTTATGGTGCGTTTTTCCAGATCGAGAACATCGGCATTATGCTGAGAATAACGATGTTTATCTGCCCAAGTTTGATTTGTTTGTGCCAAAGGCTTATCAAGGCTAATAATGCGTGGGTAGTCTGACTGAGTTCGATCGACGGCTTTTGTACCAAGCCCCGCGACAAGACGAAGCATTCCTGCGCTCGGATCAAGTGAATCAGACCAGCGATAGGTACTATGGGAATAGCCAACACCCGCAGCTGTTGGCATAAACAACCGATGCCCGTAATGCGATCCGCTTACGCGCATAACAAGAAGCGCCATCTGCTCTTCTTTACGATCAAGTCCATTACAACGACGGTATTCAAGAGCGGAAGGATTCATAGTGGACGCGTAGACACGGCGTACTGCCGATTCGAATGCATCAAGTCGCTCTTCAAGCGATCCCATGTTGGCGCAAAAAACCGAATCGTATTTTCCGGCAAAGGCGTTACCGAAGCCGTCCTCTAAGAAGCTACTGGAGCGCACAATGATGGGAGCCTGTCCGTAATAATCCAAAATGCGCATAAAGCGTTCGCGTATGTCCTCAGGAAAGGACCCATTAAGCAAACCTTCTTTCAGAGCAGGAGCTTCATCGATGAATCCCTCTTCACTTCGTTGTCTGATGCGAATAGTCCACAGATCGTTGGCAACCAAATAGGAGTAAAACACATCCGAGCCAAGATAGAACGAGTCGTGCGGTTCGAGATGCTTATACACCTCTGGCTGTTGCAGCTGAATCATTTTGCGCGCGAGAAGCATGCCGCAAGCTTTGCCGCCAATGATTCCGGTTCCTACCATATGATTGCGGATTTCGAAATAATCGGTTGGTTCAAAATAGCGCTTAACCATTTCGCGCATTTTGGGATCTTTGGTAATCATCATGTTGCACATTTTGGTGCAGGTGTTAGCGGTTAAAGTTCCTTGCCTGAAGTCCGACTGAGCAGCCGCAAAAAATCGATCCCAGCTGTCGGTATTGCGATCGGGTGCCGCTTGAGCTTCCTCGCCTGCAAGAGCATAAAATTTGCTTGCTTCCATGCCGTCGGTCAAAGTAAAAACTTCTTTGGTTTGTGGAGAATAGCGGTGGGCTAAAAACATGGTTTCGCTATAGCGGTTCCACATCTTGAGAGGGTGAACATACAGATCGTTTTCAGGTGAAGAATACACGTCGATTAAAACTTGAGTAGTATCGCGAATTTTCGCGATGGTTTGAAACGAATGACCGCCGCGAATAATAGGAAAGTAGGCAACCGTATCAAGTTCAAATAAGTAGGGACACGTTACTCTAAAAAAGTTGCCCATCATAAGATCAGCAGACCAGGCAGCTTGCAATTCGCTTAAGCAATCAAATACATAGCAGGCTTCGCGACCTTCTTTGGTGATAAGTTCTCGAACTTCGATCGTGAATGCCTCAAATCCTTTATGAGGATTGAGCTCATAGATAGTAACGCCTGGCTGCGGTTTTACCAGGGGCTCATGAGAGGCAAAACGCATATAAATAATGGGACGTTTGTCTGCGAGACACTGTGCCACAAACGGCTCAACGAATGTTGGAAAATCTTCAAGTGATGATAACTGCCAAACCACGTTGTCGCCTAAACGGATGTTGTCGAAAACAGTATCAAGCTGAGGAATGCCACACGAAATACGATCGAATGCTGCCATAAGAGTCCTATCACTGGATTGATTACTGGATCGGATTGGCTAGTGTTTGTAGCTTGGAGCATCCTTAAAGATAGGCAAAATCCAAGCATGTACCCTGATCATAGGCTTGATGTGTTTCGTGATTGTGAACGAGAGTACTTTGGGTACTCCTCATTGCGCAGCTCAGCAAATTTCGAACCGAGCTACATAGCCAAGTTTCGATTGCCGAACTGTATAGGTAAGCGAGCCAAGCGAATTCGTTGATTGTCTGAATGCCAATGTTGCCTGAACGCCAATGTTAATTGATTACCATACGCTGAACGTAAACGTCGTTTCGTAAATCGCGAGCATGCTCAGGTGATAGTTCTCCGGCGCGCTGGGCAAGCTTGATGAATTCAAGTTCGCGAGATAAGGCAGCATCCTGGATGTCGTCAATTGCTTCATTAACGCGCTGAGCCGCCATCATGCGCGCTTGGAGCCCCTCGGCATCGATATCGTCATCTTCGTAAATGTTGCTAAGCTCTTCAGCAAAGGCATTAGCCTGATCGTAAAGTTCATCGCATCGTTTAACTAGAGCGCGCGCTTGCGCTGCAACTTCGTCGCTGGCAAGAGGGATAAGCTCGCGAATGCGGTCGGCATAGCGCTTCATTACTACTGCGGTGGCGGGTTCATCGACACTTTCGGGAAGATTGTCGGCAGACACTTCGGCGGTTTCTTCATTCTCGGGTAGGTCGCCCGTAGACGTTTTGGCGGTTTCTTCGCGTCGGTTGATTGCTTCTCCTGAAAGGTTTTCTGACAAACTTTCCAAAAGAGTGGCAGCAGCATCTTTGAGTGGCACTTCTGCAGGAGTGGTGAGACGTTTTGTGAGATTTTCGGCTACGTGTTCTAAAGAAGTGTTGGCTAAAGAGGTGTTGGCTGCGGCCAACGAAGGCGAGTTCTGATCGTTTGGATTATCGAGGGCTTCCAGTGCCTGTTCTCCTGTAACTGACCCAGTGAGGTGGGCATCTGCCTGAATAGCATCGATAACGCGGGTTAGTACGGCGATCTCCGCGTCTGCATAGCCTTTGGTACGTTTTTCGAGAGGCTTTAGGGGCACTAGTTTGCGTACTGCGAAGTTAGCAAGAATCATAGTGCATACGATAACGCCGGCGGTTAAAAACAAGAGTTCGGTACGCATGGGAAACGCATCACCCGATGCTACGGTTAGCGGGATAGTGAGAATAAGTGCTAGGGTAACTCCTCCTTTGGGGCCGGCAAAAGCCATTCCTAAGGTGCCCTTCAGATTTCTTTTCGAAAAGCAAATACGCAGAGGCCTGCCGCTGCGACGCGTGTGGACCAGATCCATGCCTAGGATCCAGAAAAAGCGAACAGCTTCCAATACGAACGTAAGGGCAAAAACGGCAAGGATGAGCAAGGCTGCATCGACAGAGCCGCTTTGTATTGCTGGAATGAATGTGCTGGGGAGTTGAATGCCAAGCACTACAAAAATAACGCCATTCAATACGAACTCGAGAGTTTTCCATACGCTTGAAGCCTGGAGGCGTTGGCGAGAGGAAGCGATGGTCCGTTTATGGGGCAGAAGCGAAATGGTCATGCCTGCCATAACAACTGCAATAACGCCACCTACATGAATTTGCTCGCAGATGAGATAAATGATGAAGGGGGTTAATAATTCAAGGACTACGTGCACGGTGGGGTTGTCGAGTCCATAGCGGCGCATCATGCTGGTAAGTCCCCAGAAAGCAAATCCCAGTAAAGCACCGACGAACAGTCCACCAAAAAGTTCAAGTGCGAATTCTTCTCCTGCGTGCGTAAGTGAAAACGCTCCAGAGACAACTACGGCAATAGCGCATTGAAAACCAATGGTACCTGTGACGTCATTGAAGAGTGCTTCGCCGTTGAGGAGTGCTTCATGACGACGACCGAAGCGCATTTCTTTGGCGAGTGCGGTAACGGCAGCGGCGTCGGTTGATCCCATTGCTGCGCCAAAGGCAAGGGCAGCTGCAAGAGGAATAGCGGGGATTAGGGCATTTAAGGTTGCGCCCATTGCAATCATAGTTAGCAGAACGAGGCCCGTTACGAGGGAGGCTATGCCAAAGCGATTTTGATAGAGTTCTCCCGAATCTACTCGCCGCGATTCATTGAAGTGAAGGGGGGCAATGAAGAGGATTAAGAGAAGCTCAGCATCTAAATTAATGGAGGAGGGCAACGGGATAACAAGGGCGATTATTACACCCAAAATGATTTGAACTAAAGGAAGAGAAACGCCGTGTAAGACCTGATCAAGAAGGCTTGATGCTACTACGGCTACAAGTAAAAACAAGATTAGTTCAAGAAGTTCCATGCCACACCTTTATGTTGCACTTTGAGAGTTTGCTATGTGTTTTGGTAAAAGATAGGGGGAAATACTAACAATTGCAACGAGTGCTCGTGTCGAACTAGGAGAAGTCAACGATATTTCCAGATGAAGGGTTTGCTGCTTGGATTCTCGTACGATGTCTCCTTGGGTAAGGAAGTGCCGTGCGTCTTCAAAAGTACCCATTGCGTGAAGTGGCTAACTTGTATATAATTTTCAGGCGCTTTAGCGATAGAATTACTTGATACAAGTTGTCTATTTGAATTATAGATTTCTTTGTTTCATTTTTATCCTAAGGACAGCATTCAATGCCAACGTGGCTCAGTTGGTAGAGCAACGCACTCGTAATGCGTAGGTCGCCGGTTCGAGTCCGGCAGGGAGCTGTATGAAGCCTTTGACTTTTCAAGG
>URVA01000012.1 GCA_900551155.1 uncultured Eggerthella sp.
GTGACTGTGCACACACCAACGATTCGCTGCAATAGCGACATCTTTTCGTTGACCGACTGAATGCGCTGATAGGGAATGTGCGAGCGGTTTTTATTGAAAATGCCCCAATATGAGCTGAATTCCGAGACGCCAAATTCATACCAGCGATAGCGATATCCTATTGCCGCAACGCCAATAATAACGCCTTCCAGAATAAGCAAGAACAAGACGGTAGCTCCGAAGATAATAGGCAGTCCCATATTGCTTGCGTCAACATTACCCAAATCCTCTATTAAGGAACCTGCGGCAGGACCAATAGAAACAACTAGCGCTATCAAAACATAGGGCAGGGACCGCAGCGCACTTAACCAAATATAGCTATGGTGTAATTTATGGCGTTGTCGTTTAGGAATTTGCTGATATGACTCCTCCTGAACACGCGGTTGTTGCTGATCAGGAATTTGCTGAGTGTTTTCTTCGTAAACCTGACCCTGGGTTGGATTGAGAGATGTGGGTATCGGGCGTATCCATTTATACATCCTCTCGTGCAATGCGCGCTAATTCAGCAGCACGATCACGCACTTGATCAGCTTCGTCGGCGCGAAGACCAGGAATTTCAAACGAAGCACCCGCAGTCGATACCATTACCGAAGCTAGTCCAAATGCACGCAGAACAGGACCTTGGCGCGTGTCGGTATTTTGCACACGAATAAAAGGAATCACGATGTGCTTGCGCCAAAGAATGCCATTTTCAATTTCGAGAAAATCGTCAAAGAGCTGATAACGCCAGCGAGAATAACGAAAAGGCGTAAGAGCAACAAGGTCCAAAACCAGCAATACTAAATATGCAATTAAGCAAACCAAACAATACGGAGTTGACCAGAATCGTGTTGACTCGTCTGCCAACCACGCAATTATGCCAACCAACGCAATGCAGGCAAATACAATCGTAATTACAATGACATCACTAATACGCCAAACCGCTTTAATACGCGGATCAAGCTTACATTCTGGCCTACCCCTCATTATGTATCCTTACTCTTAAAGCCAGCAATTCTAAAATGGTATTTTCAGTCAGCACACATACCTTAAACGCTGCCGCGAATACCATGTTTAGCGCAGATACACCCAGCGCTTTTAAGGCGAAGGATACCGCAAGGTAGGGACTTCGGTACCCAAGCGCTAACCCAACATCTATCACATAAATGTTGTATTGCTCTTATAATACCTGTTGCCCCCCGCAAGAAAAAAATTAATCTTACAAGTTGGCATGCTGATTCTATGCCGCCCTTACAGATAGCGGAAATACGCAGCACACGATCCTTCAGATGACACCATGCACGGACCAACGGGGTTTTCGGGAGTGCAAACTTTTCTAAACAAAGGACATTCATTAGGAGCCATGGCACCGCGCAGCACATCTCCACAACGACACCCTTTAGGTTCTTGAGTAGGTTCAACCTCAGGCTGGAAACGCTGAAACGCATCGTATTCGGCATATTTTGGACGAATTGCATATCCTGATTGCGGAATAACCCCAAGGCCACGCCAGGTGGCATCAACGGTTTCAAACACTTCGTCAATTGCCGCAAGCGCTACCGTATTGCCTTGCGCTTCCACGCCACGCTTATACGCAATTTCGATTTCGGCACGACCTTCATGAAGCTGACGCATAATCATGGCAATGCCTTGCAAAATATCGACAGGTTCAAACCCCGTGATAACCCCCGGTACTCCATATTTTTCTGCCAGGAATTCATAGGGTTTCATGCCAATAATGGTGCTTACATGACCAGGCAAAATTAAAGCATCAACTTTAAGCGCGGGATCGGAAACAATAACTTCAAGAGCGTTGGGCATATTTTTATGTGCTACAAAAACGCTAAAGTTTTTCAGCCCTAATGCCTGAGCGCGTTTAATAGCCATCGCCACAAGCGGCGTTGTTGTTTCGAAACCAACCCCGACAAACACCACTTCACTTTCAGGATTATCCTGCGCAATTTTTAGCGCATCAAGTGGCGAATAAACAATGTTGATATCGCGTCCTGCCGCCTGTTCTTTCAAGAGACTCGAAGTAGAACCAGGAACACGCGTCATGTCACCAAAGGTTGTAATCTTTACCCCTGGAACACGCGAAAGCGCAATAACGGTATCAATGTCTTTATTAGAAGTAACGCATACAGGACATCCAGGGCCTGATGCTAGGCGAGTGCCTTCGGGCATCATAGTGCGCAGGCCGTTGCGTGCAATCGATACCGTATGGGTACCGCACACTTCCATCAGCGTTGCCTGTTGTGGTGCCCACTTCTGGATAGAATGAATAAGACCCTTCGCAAGCTCAGGGTCTTTAAATACTGATAAATCCATGACAACCGTCCTTACCGCTTTGTCTCCGCGATAATCAATACCATGAGCGCCCAAAAGCACGAACGTAGTGCATCATTCAAGCGCAATACGTTTCTTTCCCTAAGACGCTACATCCAAATCTGCTAATTCGGGAAATTCTTTAATCAGATCCAACGTTTCTTGAGCGGCTTCTTCGCTTACCACTTCGATAGCAAAACCCGCATGGATCAAGACATAGCTCCCCACTTCAGCAGAAGGAGTTAAATCAAGCGCCACTTCACGCGTAACGCCAAGAATATCTACTGTTGCCAAGTTATCTTCATTAATTGATTTAACCTGTGCAGGAATAGCCAAGCACATTTCACATCACTCCTTGGTCTGTGTGTGCAATCCTAGCACAGCCTGTCCGTAAGAGATCGATGCATCGTTCGGCGGTAGATCTTTATTGAGAGCAACCGTAAAGCCTCGTTCTTGCAGCTGCACCAATGTGCGCTCAATAAGATAGCGATTCATGAATACGCCACCGCCAAGCGCGACAAGAGAAATGCCATATACGGCACGAACCAATTCTGCCATATCCATGATGACACGGACGAACGCATCGTGGAACCAGCAAGCAATTTGCCCTATTGGAACACCTGCCTGCATATCGTCAAGCATTGCCTTGAATACCGGTGCTACATCTAAAAGGAGAACCGAGGTATCCATCGCAGTGCTTTCTTCAGTAGCAACATTTTTTATAACTTCGATGACATACGCCTCTGAACGTTTCTGCAAATCATGCTGGCTGAAAAGCGAATGCTGTTCTGTTTCAGGATGGGCAAAATAATCATGCACGCATGCTTCAAGCAAAATGGCTGCTTCACCTTCATATTTCGGCTTGGTGCATATGCCAAGCAACGCCGAAGCCGCATCAAACAAACGACCCACTGAAGAGGTTTGAGGAGTGTTAATCCCGCGCTCGATCATCTGATCAAAGGTATCAGCCTCAGGAACTTCACGCTGAATAAAGGTTTGCGCTGCAGGATGGTCAAGCAAATCAAACGCCCATAGTGCACCATAGGCAATACGTGCAGGATTTTTGATCGCCGCAGCACCACCAGGCAGCGGAATATAGGCAAAGTTTGCAAACCTCTCGAACGTTTCAAGATTCGAAAGCAGAACTTCACCACCCCAGATTTCACCATCAAGGCCATAGCCAGTACCATCAAAGGCAAATCCACAAACGGGTCCTTCAAGAGCGTTTTCGCCCATTACCGATAAGATATGCGCATGGTGATGCTGAACCTGCACTAAAGGCAAACCTTGTTCGCGAGCCTGCTCGTGAGCCCATTTTGATGTGAGATATTCAGGATGATAGTCGCAAACAAGTTGTTCTGGCTGTAAGCGGAACAACTGCTCATAGCGACCGCGTGTTTCTTGCCACGCATCCATTACCGCAACGCTTTCCATATCGCCAATATGTTGCGAAACAAATGCTTTTCCTGAATGGGCATAGGTAAACGTATTTTTTTGCTCAGGGCCTACCGCAAGAACGGTTTTGCCTGAGGGGGTTTTAGCTTTGGTCGCTGCCTCGTTTTCTGCTGCATTTTCAGCAGAAGTGCTTTTTATAGCATCACATCCTGCAACCGCAAGGGGCAAAGGAGCATACCCACGTGCGCGACGAATGAATTGCACAAGCGATCCCGCAGGACCTGCATTCAAAACGCGTAACACAGAATCGTCGTAACGACCTTCGATAGCACGGTTATTAACTAAGAACGCATCAGCTACGCTTCCCAACTTTTCAAGAGCAGTAATTTCGTCGGTGACAATAGGTTCATCGTGAATGTTGCCCGAAGTCATAACCAACATTCCGCCAAATTCATGTAACAACAAATGCTGCACAGGAGTGGAGGGCAGCATAACGCCTAATTCAGGCAAAGCATCAGCAAGACCAGGTGCAAAAAGCGCATCGGGGCGCTTTTGTAGCAAAACGATAGGACGGGAAGGAAGCATAAGCTGGCGCTTTTCTGCGTCATTCACAAAACAATACGCTTGCGCTTCTTCAACTGATGCCACCATAACGGCAAACGCTTTACCTTCGCGATGCTTGCGCTTGCGCAACGTGGCAAGTGCCTGGGGGTTTTTCGCATCGCAAACCAAGTGGTATCCACCAAGGCCTTTGACAGTAACGAGCTTGCCTTCCTTCAAAAACTGAGCGGCACGCGCAATAATGGCATCACTTGTTGCAACGTCGCTTGCCCACTGTATGTCCTCCACTGAAAGCTGAACATCGCGTGACTCAGTTGAAGATGCGCACGATTCTATCCAGCCAATTTGGGGACCGCATTCAAAACAGGCATCGGGCTGAGCGTGAAAACGCCTATCAAGAGGATTGTCGTATTCGCTTTGGCAATCGGGGCACATCGTAAAGGGGCGCATTGAGGTCTGCGCGCGATCATAGGGCAAGGAGCGCATAATCGTAAAACGCGGACCGCAATTGGTGCAGTTAATAAAGGGATAATGGTAGCGCCTGTTTTTAGGATCAAAGAGTTCTGCAACACAATCATCGCACGTTGCTAAATCGGGGGAAACGAGTGTGGTTTCTTCCACCTCTTTGTCCTGCGAAAAGCGAATTTCGAAATCTTGGAACCCTTCAACAGGTACTTCTTCGATGTTGATTTCTCGAACCTGCGCAGCAAGCGGTGCACGTTCAGATAGGGCAATAGCAAACGCATCAATATCGCTTGTTTGTCCTTCGGCGTGAACAATCACGCCTTCTGTTGTGTTTAATACCCAACCCGTAATATGGTGCGAAAGTGCCTCACGATAGACAAAGGGGCGGAAACCCACCCCTTGCACAACACCTATTACTGTGAGCTTTACTGCCTCACAACTCATGCATACACCACTTTCTTAAATGCTTTCGCCAACGCACGAATAGAAACAGCCGAATTATCGGGCAAGTGCACGTGGACGCAGCGGCGACCACGTGAAGAAAGAATAGTAAAGTCGCCCGAAGCTTGTGCTTTTGCAAGCTGTCCTAATGTTTGTGCGCGATCATCGTCTATTTCAATATCTTTAGGTTCATCGGCAGAAATAATAAGGTAAACACCCTTGTTTGGACCGCCTTTATGAAGCTGTCCTGTGGAGTGCAAATAACGAGGACCAATTTCTAGGCAGGAAGCTACACCGTAGTGTGAAGCAACGGTGTGACGAATTTCTTCGATAGCCTCACGACGACCTTCGCCCGCGAAAGGCAAGAAGGCGTTGAACGAGAAGTAATCGCCTGGCTCAATGCTGCCAAACAAGGCACGAAGTGCAGCATCAAGCGAATTTTCTTCTGTTTTATCGCGCAAGGCTTCAGAAATATGTACTTCAACTTTGCCGATAGGCACTTCAGCTAACCCATCTTCTACAAATTCTGGCTCGCGTGCGCCTTCCGACAAAATGTGCAGTACTTCTGCCTTCGCAACTGCAACATCAGGTTGGTCGAAAGGACAAACCTTCATGAGGTAGCCCACCATTGCAATAGCGTATTCCCACATAACAAAATGCGCTGCCAAATCCTCAACATTGAGCACCTTAAAGTGCATCTGAGGAATAGCAGGATCAATAAATTCAAGCGCGTGATTAAAGTTTTGACGGTCATCCCACTGATCAGTCTTGGTGTTATAGGTAATAACCGTACGATCTTTTGGATCCTCGCGCAAAACAAGAGAATCAACTTCGATGTTTGGCAAAATGCCTAAACCGTTTTTGCCAAGACTTTCAGCAACCAACTGCTCAATCCACAAACCCAAAACACGGCCGCGCTTTGGCGTGAACAGTGAAAATTTGTCGCGTCCACGTTCATACGTGTCGAATAAAAATGCGGCCAAGTTTGACGCAGGGTTATCAAGGTCATCAATAGCACAAAGCGCTTCAGCTTCACGAGCGCTTTCAATTAAAGACGAAAGGTTCATGCCAACGAGCGCTGCTGGAACGAGACCAAATACCGAAAGCGCCGAATAGCGACCACCTACGGTAGGTTCGCCCAAGAAGACTTTAGCCCAGCCTTCTTCTTTTGCACGCTTTTCCAAATCTGAACCTGGATCGGTGATAGCAACAAGGTGCTTTGGAATATCTTCGACGGGCAGGCTTTCTGCCAATACCTCGCGTACCGCCTTCATGACCAACGATGGCTCAATAGTGCCGCCCGATTTGGATGATTGGATAATGATGGTGTGTTCAGGATTGCACTGAGACATAATAGTGCGCACACGAACGGGTGATACCGAGTCGAGCGTTCTAAAGGCAATATAGGAAGAATCAGGCTTGTTGTATTTGGTCAACGTCATAGGAGCCTGCGTAGATCCCCCCTGACCAATAAGGATTACGGTTTTCAGACCTTTAGCGATAGCGTCATCGGCAAAAGCCTGAATTTCCTCAATGGGACAAGGAGGATTGCTGGCAAGCGTTGCCCATCCCATGTAATTCTGGGCACAATCCTGTGCTTCTTCAGAGAAGTTATAAAGTGATGCATCCTTGCTGTGAGTACGACTTGCAACTTTGCCGTCTACAAGCGCTTGCAGCGAAGGAGGGTATATACCTTGTATAGAGAAGTCGATCATCAGTCCCTCTTTCAAACGTAGCTGTATTTTATCAAAGGGCATCCAACGACCCTATAAATGTGTAGAGAGAACGTCACTTTTGCTACAAAAAAGTAGACTATGCGCAAAAAAGCCCCGCATGTGCGGGGCTTCACGATTCAAAATGGTGGTCGGGGCGGGACTTGAACCCGCGACACGCGGATTTTCAATCCGCTGCTCTACCAGCTGAGCTACCCAACCAGTTGCGCATTCGTATGACGCGAAACGAAATTGTACCGATACTTTTATAATTCGTCAAGCAATTAATTTGTCTAATCTTGTTACGACGCTATTTGCTTTGTTTATCTTGTATTTCTTAATCTCAGCTCACCGCTTTCGCTGCTCAAAAACGCTCTGCGTTTTTTTCGTGCGCTTCGCTGCATCATGCTTTTAAATAAGCGCCCTTCGGGCGCAATGAAAATTGGTGTTCTGAGTTCGCTTCGATCAAGAAATACAAGATACAAAAAAGTTCAGTGCTGAGATGTTGAATAAGGGTCACTCGACGCTTCAAATTTAAAATTTAAAGATGAAGCGGCGGAGTCCGACGCATAGATGTTTAGGAATCATAATTCCTAAACATCGGTAGGAGGACGGGTGACCCGTTTCAAATCTCAGCACTGAACGTACGTTGCTGTAACTTATTGCTTTGCTTTAATTAGTAAAACTTATGCTTCCCAGGCACTGCGACCGATAAGAGCGCGCTTGCCGATGTCGCTACGGAACTGCATATCTTCGAACTTGATAAGGTTGCAAGCTTCATAGGCGCGATTGCGTGCTTCTTCAAACGTATCGCCCAAAGCAACCACGTTCAAAACGCGACCGCCTGCGGTAATAAGTTCGCCATCGTTGTTAAGCGCCGTGCCTGCGTGGAACACAATAACGTCGTCCATACGCTGTGCTTCTGACACGCCAAGGATAACTTTGCCCTTTTCGTAGGAACCAGGATATCCGCCACTTGCCAATACTACGCTTACCGCCCACTTATCTGACCAAGAAAGCTCAATGTCTTCTGGTTTGCCTTCTGCAACCGCCAGCATAATATCTACCAAATCTCCCTGGAGACGAGGCAATACTACCTGGGTTTCGGGATCACCAAAACGTGCATTGAATTCAAGTACCTTGGGTCCTTCAGGTGTCAGCATGAAGCCACCATACAAACAGCCACGATAATCGGTCGTGAATGGATCGCGTGCTGTTGCTGCAGCAGCAGTTTCCATTACCTGAACCATAGCTGCCATTTCTTCCTCAGTCACGATAGGTACTGGAGAATATACGCCCATGCCACCCGTGTTAGGACCTAGGTCGCCATCATAGGCACGCTTGTGGTCCTGCGCAGGGGCCATGCAAAATGCTTTTCCGCCAGAGACGAAAGCTAACAACGAGCATTCGGGACCGTTAAGCATTTCTTCGATTACTACGCGACTGCCCGCTTCGCCAAAGGTTCCACTAAAACAGCTATCCACTGCCTCAAGAGCAGTTTCAAGCGTTTCTGCCACAATAACACCTTTACCAGCAGCAAGACCGTCTGCCTTAACCACCAAAGGAGCGCCAAGCTCTTCGCAGTAAGCGCGAGCCTTTTCAACATTGGTAAAACTTGCATAGCGTGCAGTAGGAATGCCATTTGCTTCCATGAATTCTTTGGAATAGGTTTTTGAACCTTCCAGCTGAGCACCTTGAGCATCAGGGCCAAACACAGGAATGCCACCAGCACGAACTACATCGGCAACACCTGCTACCAACGGAGCTTCTGGGCCAATGACCACGAGCCCAATTTCGTGGTCTTTTGCAAAGCCGAGTACCGCTTCGCCATTTTCTGCATCAAGGTTCTTTACGTTTTGAGCAATTGAAGCAGTTCCGCCATTGCCAGGAGCAACATAGAGCTGCTCACAACGAGGAGACTTCGCAAGTGCCCAAGCAATTGCATGTTCGCGTCCGCCGCCGCCAAGAACAAGAATGTTCACTGTTTTACCTTTCACCCATTAACGGCTTTCCCATCCATTAAAGATGGTCTGATTTCTGTCAGGACCAACCGCAATAATAGAAGCACGAACACCCGTTACTTCTTCAAGATAAGTAACGTAGCGCTGAGCATTTACGGGCAGGTCTTCAAACTTCTTGCAATCAGAAATATCAATGCCTTCCCAGCCAGGAAGCTCTTCGTAAATTGGAGTTACATTCTTTGGATAAATAACCGAATGCTGCATTGGGAAGTAGTCATAGCGAACGCCATCAGCTTCATAACCAACGCACACTTTAATAGTAGGAACGCAAGACAATACGTCGAGTTTCGTCAGCGCCATATCAGTCATAGAGTTAACTTCAACCGCGTAACGAGCCTGTACCGCGTCGAACCAACCACAACGACGCTTACGGCCGGTGGTTACACCATATTCGCCACCAACTTTGCAAAGCAATTCGCCTGTTTCGTCGTGAAGTTCGGTTGGGAATGGACCAGAGCCAACACGAGTAATGTAGGCCTTAGCAATACCCAATACCTTATCGATTGCCTTAGGACCAACACCCGAACCAGTAGGTGCGCCGCCTGCGCAGCAAGAAGACGAAGTTACAAACGGATAGGTACCATGGTCGATATCAAGCATGGTTCCCTGTGCGCCTTCGAACAAGATGTTTTTGTTTTCACGCAAAGCCGCATTGAGCATTTGAGTGGTTTCTGCCATGTGCTTGCGCATAACTTCTGCATAAGGCAAATACATTTCGCAAATCTGATCTACGGTGTAAGGCTTTAAATCGTAGATCTTAGTAAGAACTTGGTTCTTGATAGCAAGTGCAGCTTCAAGCTTTTCGCGGAAGATCTTTTCATCCAAAAGATCTTGAACACGAATGCCATTGCGGGCGAATTTGTCTTCATAAGCAGGACCAATACCACGATTAGTAGTACCAATCTTGTGTTTGCCCAAATGACGTTCGGATGCTCCGTCCAAATCAATGTGATAAGGCATGATGATGTGAGCATCGCAAGAAATGCGCAAACGATCGCAAGGGAAGCCAGATTCTTCCAACATCTGCATTTCTTCAACTAAAACTTTAGGATCAATAACGCAACCGTTGCCAATAACAGGCGTGATGTGATCGTACATAACGCCAGAAGGAATAAGATGCAATGCGAGCTTGGTGTCGCCATGAATTACCGTATGACCGGCGTTGTTTCCTCCCTGATATCGAACAACGTAATCATAATCACTTGAAATTAAGTCAGTGATTTTGCCTTTTCCCTCGTCACCCCACTGGGCACCAAGGAGAACCGTGCTTGGCATGTAAGGTCCTTTCAATGTTTTTATAACTTAACGAGACTTTTCGCAGTTGTAACAACTACCTGACAGTCTCACGACGGACATTATTTTAGGTCAAAACGTACAATAAAATCCTGCCCAACAAAGGAATAATACTACAGTTCAATCAATTTACTCTTTGAATCAGCTTTGCACACTAAGGCTGCAATATCTGGATGGCACGTAAACAAAATAACTTGGCGGCTGTGCGCTAATTCTGCAAGCGCCCGAACTGCTTGCTTTCTACGCATATTGTCGAAATTCACCAATATGTCATCACACATTATAGGAAGGCCTTTACCCACATTTTCTGCAGTCATAAGTAGGGCAATACGCAGGCTTAAATACAGCTGTTGGCGTGTGCCTAACGAAAGCAGATGCGGTGCACGCGTGGTTTTAATTGCATCAACCACCTCGATATCGCCTTGCGCGTTCATACGCACCGTACACCACGCTCCATCGGTCATTTGAGACAACAGTCGCGATGCACAGCGATACACCTCGGGCTGACTTTTTCGTTCCCATTGTGCAATGGCATCTTCGAGCGAGCGCTGCGCAATAAGCAGCGTGGCCAATTGGCGATAGTCATCCTGCAAGCGAGTTTCGATAGTTTCACTTTGGAACTTCAATTCATCGAATGACGTTGTCCTCCGTGCTGCAGTTAATCGCTCGGTAATTTCGCCTATTTGCCGTTCGGTTTCTCCTATTGTCTGCGCCGTTTTGCTTCGCTCAGCAACTTTGCGCTCAATTACTTGGTTAATATCTTCAACTCGAGCATCCTTATCAAACCCCGCAGCATTACAAATATCCTTACGATCACGATATGCCTGATCAAGAGCGTCCTGCAGGGAAGCACGATGAAGCGCTTGGGCTTGCTTTGTTTGGCTTGCAAGATCCTGTGCAGAACGGTATTCCCGCAGTTGATCAAGGAGTCGACGGGCCCTGCGTGTGGATCCTTGAGCAGCGCCAAGACCTGATTGAATAAGTTGCTGTTCTATGAATTCACTGTATTCACAAGATTGAGCTTCACATATTTCGAGCGTTTTTTGGTCTTGCTGCATGACCCATTCTTTTTTAGAACGAGCATCTTCCCATTCTTCTTCGGAACGTGTTGGTCGCATGCTGATAACAACGCCCACCACAGCCAAAACAAGAGCAACCAAAACGAGCGCTACGCCTACTACCAAATAGGAAGCACCCGTTGTTTGCCGAGCAAGATTGACAATGTAAACGCCAATAAACGCCATAATCAAGGGGACCACGATAGCAAACGCCAACTGAGCCCAGCGCTGTTTGCGCGCGCGGTCATATTGCTGTTGTTTGTGAGCATCTTCTGTGTGAAATTCATATTCTGCACGTGACGTATTAGCTGCTTCGCGTGCTTTATCAACACTGTGTTCCAACTTGGCTTTGTGATCGTCGAATTCATCCAAGGAATCACGCAGACGATATTCTTGTGCTTGAGTAAGATTTACCAATTCAGCAATATCGTCATCAGGCGCAAGCGAAGCTGGATTTGATGATTCATTATCTCCAAATGACTGCTCCAGGTCCTGCTGCAATGAAACAATTTTTGCATCGAGCGAACTTACCTGAGTTGCAGTTTGAGTAAGATTCTCTATTTCAGTGTTAAGGCGCTCTTGTGTCTCTAGCATCAAATCTCTACGTGGGCGAAGAGAAGCCAGAATATGTTCTTGTTCGCGCAGATTATCTGCTTCTTCTCGGCTTGTTTGTACAAGAGTTTTTAGTCGACTCTGTTCATTTTTCAAGTTACCAATCGCATCAGGATTTTGAGCCGAACGAGAAGTCAGCGCCTTTATTTGAGCAGAAATTGATTCTAGTGCATGAGCGGGAGATGCAGAGGTGCCCGATCCTGCCGTTAGTAAGCGCGCAGTAATATCGCTATGTCTATCAAGACGCAAAAGTTCATCGCTTGTAAGCGAAAACATGGTTTCGTAGGTTTCACGATCGATGTTGGTTAGTAACGGAGCTGGTGGATTGAGCTCATCGGTGTTTTTCACGCGCTTTAATTCAACAACATCACCCGTTGCTTCGTCTTTAAAAAACAGGCTGCCCGACCTATCGGCATTTTCTGGACGGTAGGGATTTGCTTCTCCGCGCGCAGCAGGCCAGCCGAACAATACTCCTTTTACGAGTTCGTTTAAGGTGGTTTTGCCTGCTTCATTAGGTCCATACACCACATTCATTCCTGGACCAAAAGGACCTACGATAATGTTGGCGAACTTGCCAAAGCTCGTCATTTTTATGTGCTCAAGGAAATATGAGGGAGTGGATTTTGTAAGCTTGGATTTCTTAGCCATTATTCACCATCCCTCCCCAAAAGATCTAAAACAAGCGTTTCAGCCTCAGCGCAAAGTTCAGAATACTTTACCTCGAGAGAAGTCGGCATAGACAATTCCCGCTGATAAAATTGTTTTTCTAAATCGAGCAGTACCTCATCTTTGTCCAGACGGTACTGGTCCATTACCTCTAAATACACTGAAGGGAACAATCCTTCTTTTTACTGAAGGTTTAGTTTTATTGAGCAGCGCATCGATATAGAAAAATGGATAGCCATCGTTGAGAATTGCGCGCATATCTTCTAAGACCTGTGTCGTTAAATCGCCATGAAGCGCACTTCTTCCCGTTAGGGTAATGCGAAACATCATGCGCTGACAACGAGTCTTGGCGTTTTGACCAAATTCGGCACTCACTATTTTTTCCTGGATATCAGCAATAGTTGCGCAATCAGACACGTTAAGTTCAAGGCGTTTCCAGGCTACCTTTGCTGTTGGCATAAATTCAATTCGGACAGGCGCTTTAGTAGAAAGTGTTACTTTAAACACTCCGTGTTCGCCTTCTTCTTTCATATCTCTGCCTTGAGGACAACCCGAATACACAATGCGAGGATCCTCTTTCGAAGGGAACACTTTTGGCTGATGAACGTGACCGCAAGCCCAATAATCAACATCACGCCTAAGGAGCGTTTTTGGATTCACAGGCGATCGCGTAAGGTCAATATCGAGTCCTGTATGAAGGATACCGATCATAAAAGGAGCCGAAATCCCCAGTTCAGAGGTGGCTGTTTCACGTGAAATACCTTCAGAAATATCTTCATTGCGAGGGAAGGATTGCGTGTAATAACCTCTGCCTCCAATGAGTGCAAGCGGCTTGCCGTCGCGCTGATAGCAGGTGAATTCTGGTTTGGTTGCCCCCAATATATGAGTGTTGTTAGGCAAAGCAGCAAACGAGTTGTCCCATGAAATAAAAGGATCGTGATTTCCTGTTACAAAATAAACAGGAATACCTGCCTCGTCTAATTGTTTAAGTCCAGCCAAAAACAAAGAAAAATCTGCGTAAGACGGGTGTGAATTATCAAAGATGTCGCCCGCCAAAACAACAAAATCAACCTGTTCTTTTAGAGCAGCATCAATAACGTTTCGGAATGCTTCGGGGATTGCCTGTAAAAGAATATCTGCCCATTCAGGCGCAATAGACCTGAGCCCTTTAAATGGTGCCCCTAGATGTAGGTCTGCAGCATGTATAAACGTTACGGTACTCATGCTTTGAGTGTAACGCGAAAGCACCTAAAACCTTTATCAGAAATTCAACAATGATAAAAATTAGTAGCCTGAGTCATCGAAATGATTAGTAAACTTCGTAAATTCTGGAATAAAGGTAAGCGGAATATCACGCGTAGGACCATTACGATGCTTTGCAACAATAAGCTCTGCCATACCCCAGTCGGGACGCTTATCGGATTCCGCTTCCGCCTCAGACGTACTTCTATCAAGGAACATTACGATGTCGGCGTCCTGTTCAATGGAGCCTGATTCGCGCAAGTCCGAAAGCATGGGGCGTTTATCAGTTCGCGTTTCAACACCACGAGAAAGCTGAGACAAAGCCAAAATAGGAACGTTCAATTCCTTTGCAAGCACCTTCAAACCACGCGAAATTTCTGCAACTTCTACTGCACGGTTATTGGGATGAGGAATAACTGGCTGCATGAGCTGCAAGTAGTCTACGATGATAAGACCTTGTTTTTTATTACGCATCATACGGCGGGCTTTGGTGCGCAGTTCAACAATGGAAAGCGAAGGCGAATCATCGACATACAAATCGTATTGCGAAAGTTCGCCCGATACGCGCACAAGTTCGCTCCAGTCGCTATCTTGCAACTGGCCGCCACGCAGGCGTGACAAACTCATGCCTGCTTCTGCTGCCAGCACACGTTGAGTAATCTGAACTGATGACATTTCCAAACTGAACAGAGCTACTGTTGAACCTAGCTTTGCGGCGTTTGTTGCCAAGTTCATAGCAAATGAGGTTTTACCAACCGCAGGACGCGCCGCCAAAATAATCAGATCGCCGCCGCGCAAACCACAGAACAGCTTATCCACATCGGTAAAACCAGTAGGAACACCCTGCATGGTACCTGCACGATTAGCCATTTCGGCAATTTCATCATTTGCTTCAATAATGAGCGTTTGAATGTCTTTAAACGTAGAACTTACCGTTTGTTCCGTGACATTGAACAGCGCAGCTTCCGCTTGAGACACCAATTCTTTAGGGTCGGAAGGAGAATCATATGCAAGAGACGTTATTTGAGCCGATGCGCGCAAAAGTTCACGGCGCATTGCATCACGCGCAACAATTTCTGCATGGTGCTGCCAACTTGTAAACGCAAACGTATTGTCTGCTAATTCCAGCAAATACGATTGTCCGCCAATAGCTTCAAGCTGCCCACTTGCTTTCAAATTGTCGGAAACGGAAATTACATCAATAGGAATAGAGCGCGAATTCATTTCGCGCATAGTTTCGAAAATAATACGATGAGCAGGACGGAAGAAACTTTCAGGTTTCAGTTTTAAAGAAACCTCTTCAAACACTCCCGTTGAAAGCAGACATGCCGCAAGGACGGTTTGTTCCGCTTCGATGTTCTGAGGGAATGTCTTATTAATGTCCGTTGAATTGTTGTTCTGTGTATCGGGCACTGTTTTTCCGTTCCTTAGTTTCGTTACCGCGTTTTCAAAAACTATTCCGAAGTAAAAAGATAATACAACACCACTATAAAGAAAAAACTAAAAGAAAAAGGCCGCCTGATCAAAATCAGACGACCTTTTAAATCAAGCAAATAAGCTACGTTATTCAGCAGCTTCTTCAGTTGCTTCTTCTGCTGCTTCAGCTTCAGCCTCTGCAGGAGCTTCAGCTGCCTCAGTAGCAGCGAAGGTCTCAGCATCGCCAACAAGAATGGTCAAGTTGGCCTTGATGTCGCGATACAGAGAAATTGCTACCTCGTGAGCGCCAGCAGACTTAATAGTAGATTTCATCTCAACACGACGACGGTCGATTTCGATGTCAGCTTGAGCCTTGATAGCATCTGCGATCATCTGAGAAGTTACAGAACCAAAGAGAACGCCTTCTTCGCCTACGCGAGCTTCAACCTTAACGGTAAGAGCGTCAAGAACTTCCTTGGTCTTGTTAGCTTCTGCAACACGATTCTCTTCACGAGCTGCAATGTTGTGCTTACGCTGCTCGAGCTGCTTCAGGTTACCTTTAGTAGCAGCTACAGCCAGGCGCTTTGGGAATAAATAGTTGTTAGCAAAACCAGCAGCAACGTCTACTACGTCGCCTTCGCCGCCCTTGCCCTTAACTTCTGCCAAAAGGATTACTTTCATTTCATCCTCCTCTTAGCGATTACGACGATCGCCACGGCCGCTTACTGCAGGCACAGCATAAGGCATGAGAGCCATTTCACGTGCACGCTTTACGGCGTTAGCGATATCGCGCTGGTGCTGGGTGCAAGCGCCCGTTACACGGCGGGGCTTGATCTTCCCACGGTCAGTAACATACTTACGCAGCATCTGGGTGTCTTTGTAATCTACGTATTCTGCGTGATCCTTGCAGAACTGGCAGTACTTTCGACGAGGCTGCTTTGTGTAGTCAGACATGTAAACCTCTTTCGAATGATTAGAACGGAATATCAGTATCGTAGACGGAGGCATCAACTACTGGCGCTGCCATAGGAGCTGCGGCAGGTGCCGCTGCTGCTGGAGCAGCCATAGTGTTGCGCTGCATACCGTTATCGTTGCGAGGAGATAAGAATTCAATCTCATCAACAATAACTTCAATTTTGCTGCGCTTTTGCCCATCGCGCTCCCACTGGCTCCAACGAAGTTTACCTTCGATTGCAACCTTGCTTCCTTTCTGAAGGAAACGGGAAACAGACTGAGCACGAGCACCAAACATAGTGCAATCGATGAAATTAGGATAGTCCTCCCATTCACCTGTCTGTTGGTTCTTGCGACGATCGTTTACTGCAACGCCGAAGCCTAATACTGGCATTCCACTTGCGGTAGAACGAAGATCAGGGTCGCGAGTAAGATTACCAGTGATGATTACGCGATTGATGCTCATTTTGAACCTCTCTCATGCTACGAACAATTCTGTTCGCCTTTTGATTTCCAAATAATAAAGTGATAACTAGTCACGATCAGGACGAGCAACGATCATGTGGCGCTCAACAGCGTCAGTGATGCGCAAAACACGATCAAGCTCTGCAATGTTTGCAGGCTCTGCATGGAAATCGATAAGGGTGTAATCACCGTCAGTCAGACCATTGATTTCATAAGCGAGCTTGCGCTTACCCCAATTGTCTACGTTATCTACAACACCGTTACCTTCTGCGAGGGCGGTCTCGATACGTTTCATAACTGCGATACGGGTTTCTTCGTCGATTGACGGAGCTACAAAATACAAGAGTTCATAAGCCTTCATCAGTTCACCTCCTCTGGACTTACGGCTTCGGGATTTGAAGGCATGCCCGAAGCAGGAATAGCCGAACCATAGTAACAAACTGCTTGTGTGTTCGCAATTGCAAACAACTAGGAACTCACGGTTTATTCACATTACCTCTTCGATTTTCAAGATTAGACCTCAAACACATGTCGTTTAGCCACCACACGCGTTACTTACCTAGCCAGTATGCTATCCGAAAGAATTCACATCTATCTCTACTTTAAGCACTATTTTCTGCACATATTCGCATCATGATTCTCACATGATTCTCATATCCGACTCATATCGATACTTGTATTCGGTGCGTATCTGGCTCCTATGTTCGTCTTATCTCGTCTTCGCGTATAAAAACTTTTTTAGATTCAGTAACAAACACGTTTTTTCATCCAAAACCCTTGAGTTGCAGGTCAAACCCTTATTTCAAAAGCAAATGGGACTGAAAACAAAAGCTTTCAATCCCATTTTGAGTTTTGATTCATTTTCTAAGAACTTGTTTTAACTAAGCAGCTATTCCAAGCTAGATCATCCAAACTAACCTAGAAGCGTGTGAAGCCTTACTTTTCCGCTTGAGCTTTTTCTGCCTCTTCGGCTGCCTTTTCAAGCTTATCAGCAATTGCTTCAACTTGAGCTTCATCCACCTGATCTTCTTGATCAGCAGAAAGATCAGCCATTGGATCTAAGCTGCCTTCCATATCGAGTTCAAGTTTGAGATTTTCCATAAAGTTAGGAGCAGGACCAATATAGGTAATTTCTTTATTGATGCCATTGTCATCATAAAGATAACCAAACGCATATGCTTGCTCTTCACCTGGTAATCCACCTTCTGCAATCAAGGCATCGCGCATACCATCTTCGGTTTCTATATAACCGTCATAGCAAAATGCATAGGCAGTTGCTCCACGAGCACCTTCAACTTCACGACGAGCAGCTAAGAAGCATTCTTCTACGTCGTCGCCAGGATGAGTCTCAATAAACAAGTTTTCTTTTACTGCTAAACCAGTGAAGGGTACGACTTCTTCTCCACCCTCCATTTTTGCAGCAGCTTCATCTAAAACTGCACGGATAACAGTCTTTAAAACATCATCAATGTCTTCTTCGGGGGCGTTTGCCTCGGGATCAACCATACGTTCAGCCATGGATAATCCTTTCGTCGTTTGTCGGTCGTTTAAATTTGTTATTAATTGCTTGAAGTGTAGCACGATCGTGTGGTCATACTACTTTTGCTCCGAGCAACGGTTTCGTTTCAGTGATAGACATTAATAAAAAATGACCTCATAAATGAGGTCATGAAAATTCTGGCGGAAGGAGAGGGATTTGAACCCTCGTTACCGGGAGTACCGGTAAAACGGTTTTCGAGACCGCCGCATTCAGCCGCTCTGCCATCCTTCCATTACTATTTATCGAAATTCCTTGCACTGGACTTCTCCGTATCGAAATCCAACAGAACTTCTATGTCGTCGAAACCTTTTGTAAGGTTTCTTTTCGAAGCCAATGCGCACGGCTTCTTGTTGAAGCCAATTTTACGAGATTAAGGCTTCTTTATTAGTATTTGTAAAAAAGGTCGTTCAAAAAGAACGACCTTGAAATTTCCTGGCGGAGAGATGGGGATTCGAACCCCAGGTACGCTTTTGGCGCACACACGATTTCCAATCGTGCTCCTTAAGCCAGACTCGGACATCTCTCCAGCTTGCCGTGTTTTACACGTGCAGGATGGCAGTATACACCAAATTAGTACTCGGTAACAAGAGAATAATAGCCATCTTGTGACAATATTCTTAAAGGAACATCAAATAATCCAGAAACACATTCGGTAGTAAGCGCTTCTTCTTTAGGCTTATCAGCGAAAAGCTTGCCGTCTTTAATCATTACCACTCGTTTAATTTCAGGAATGATATCTTCTGGATAGTGAGTAACCAAAATAATTGCTTTACCCGCTGCCGTTAAATCACGCATGATTTTGCGCACGTAATACATTCCTTCAGGGTCGAGACCCGTAGTTGGCTCATCCAACACCAACACCTCTGGATCATGTACTAATGCGCGAGCAATCAAAACACGACGAGCCTGACCGGAAGATAAGGTCATTACATCGCGATCTGCTAAGTAATCAATGCCTAAAAATTCGAGAATTTCGCTTACCTTAGCTTCACCTTCTTCGGTCATTGAATGCTGGCGAGGAACACCTAACGATCCCAAGAGACCGCCATATACCACTTCGAACACAGGAAGATGAACGGTAATTTGATTTTGCATAGTAGCAGAAACAACACCGAGGCATTTCTTTGTTTCCTGGAGCGTTACCAGCGCCTTACCTTTAAACAAAACAGGAGGATGCTCTCTATACAAAGGAAATACCTCTCGGGTAATCAAGTTGATAAACGTTGATTTACCTGCACCATTAGGGCCAATCAGAGCAATACTTTCACCTTGGGCAAGATCAAAATCATCAATTGAAAGAATGTCTTTACCATTACGGCGAACAACAGCATTGTGCAGGGTAATCAAGGGGATTTCTTCGTTACACATTTGGTTCCTCCAAAATAAATAGGGCCACCTCATAATACTCGGTAGCCCTAAAGAAAACTATTACTTTCAAGCAAAGTGTGGGTAATTACCAACCTTCGATCAGTTTACTTGGTGATGAACTAATTGCTTTCGGATTATTGACCTTCAGTTGATTGGTCAGTAGAAGATTCATCGGTTGCAGCCTGATCTTCAGTTGCCTCTTCAGAAGATCCGTCGCTTGAAGCGTCAGTTCCCTCTTCAGTAGAACCTTCAGTTGAAGAACCATCGCCTGATTCATCAGTGGTTCCTTCCTCGGATTCGTACTGAGTCATATCCAAGTTGTAAGGAACATCTTCTGGCATGTCATTAATTTGAATGTCAGCCTGTTCTTTGTAAGAAGTGAACCAGTCGTTATATGCAGTAGATTGATTCTGACTCTTTACGATATTGGAAATGTAATCAACGAATTCGCTTGGATAATCATCTAAAGAATCAGCAGTGCCATCGCAAGAAAATTCATCGGTGCACTTAATAATATGGATACCGTAATCGCTGGTAACTAAACCTGATACCTCACCCTTTGACAGTTCGCCAAGAGCAGTTGTATAGGCATCAACAAAGGTATTCGTTGCATCCCAACCTACATCACCGCCATTTTCAGCAGAAGCGGTATCGGTAGAATACTGTTTTGCTGCGTCTGCAAAATCAAGGGTTCCTGCATTAATCTGGTCAAGAACTTCTTGAGCGGTAGCTTCATCATCAGAAGAGAACAAAATATGAGAAGAACGCTTAGCGCCATCAAACATGGTGTAGTAGGTGTTCAGCATCTCCAAAACTTCTGAATCGTCAGCTTCTGCGGAATCACCTGCAACGTTTTCCATCAAAGCTTCATCACGGAAGCCTTCTTCGATGGCTTGACGATACTGGTCTTCAGAAATTCCTGTGCTGCTAAGGGCACTTTGCCATTCTTCGTCACTAGAATAATTTGATTTCATGGATTCGATATGCTCATCAACCTCAGATTGATCAACCGAAATCCCTTTTTCATCACACGCTTGCTTCTTTAGTTCAACTTCGGTGTAGTAATCAATAACCTGGCTGCGTACCGTAGAAGGATCAAGCGAATTTTCATTCATCCAATTTGCCCAATCCTGGTCACTAGTTAAGTCAGAACTTGTACGAAAATCCTGAATATACTTTGTAATAGTGTCTTCTTCAATTTCAGAGCCATTAACCGTAGCTGCCACGCCTCCGGTGTATCCATAATTCGTACCACCGCAACCAACAAGTGCAAAACAGCATGCTGCGGAAACACCAATAATAGATACCTTACGAAGTAAAGCCTTGTGTTTCATTTAGTTCCCTTACCTTATTTAGTGCTAAAGAACCGCACTAATCAGCGGTTCTTCGCTATTTTGGCACAAAGCTTACAATCGCAACCTATTCGCACAATTTACCCATTTATTGCAGCCTGTTTATCACAAGCTCTTCATAAAGTAAGAAAAAAAAATGCACGCTCACCGCAGTAAGCGTGCATTTATCTTGAGTCTGTAAGATACCTTTTCAAGTAGTAGCTATTTAGCTACCACCCTAGCTCTACTTATTTTTTGCTTCCTTACGACGTTCCGTTGCAGAAAGAAGACGCTTACGAAGACGAATAGACTTTGGCGTGATTTCAACCAATTCGTCATCTTCAATGTATTCAAGTGCCTCTTCCAACGTAAACGTAACAGGAGGGGTTAACTGAATAGCCTTATCGGCACCAGCGGAGCGTTGGTTACCAAGTTGCTTTGCCTTAGCAACATTTACTACCATGTCGCCTTCTTTAGCAGATTCACCAACAATCATGCCTTCATAGCAGTCTTCGCCAGGACCAATAAACAAGCGTCCGCGTTGCTGTAAGGTATCCAACGCATAAGCTACTGATTTTTCTGTAGCCATAGCGATCATAGAACCATTCTTACGTCCGCTGAATTCACCACGATAAGGACCGTATTCACTAAAGTGATGGAACATAGTAGCTTCACCATGAGAAACATTAAGAAGCTTGGTGCGCAAGCCCATGGTTCCGCGAGAAGGAATTTTGAAAACAAGGTGAGTCTGTTCTCCGCGCTGGAACATATCGGTCATTTCGCCACCTGCCGTGCCAAATACCTCAATGCATTTTCCTGCATATTCGCTCGGAGTATCCACCGTTGCTTCTTCGATAGGCTCCATCTTATTGCCGTTAGCATCGGTTTTAATA
Organism: uncultured Eggerthella sp.; assembly: GCA_900551155.1. Taxonomy (GTDB): domain Bacteria; phylum Actinomycetota; class Coriobacteriia; order Coriobacteriales; family Eggerthellaceae; genus Anaerotardibacter. Next base: position 21,777 of record URVA01000012.1, read on the forward strand.
ATGACGCGAGGACGACCAACCTGGAATTCATATCCTTCACGACGCATGGTTTCCATCAAAACCGAAAGATGAAGAACACCGCGACCAGCAACTTCAATACCAGACTTATCTTCAAGTTCGGTAATGCGCATCGAAATATTTGATTCTGCTTCACGGAATAGACGCTCTTTCAACTGGCGTGCTTGAACGATTTCGCCTTCACGACCAACAAGTGGAGAAGTAGAAGCTTCGAATACAACAGACATCGTAGGTTCTTCTACTTCAATAGGATCAAGAATTACCGGTGTTTCACGGTTGGTTACCATATCGCCAATATCGGCATCTTCGATACCAACTACCGCAATGATGTCGCCCGCACCCGCTTCAGGAACTTCCTTTTTACCTAATTCTTCGAAGGTAAACACTTGCTTGATTAGCGTGTTGTAGCGCGTGCCGTCGTTTTTAATAACAAGAACAGGCTCGTTTTTGTGCATCGTGCCCGAATGAAGACGACCCACACCAATTCGTCCAACAAAGCTGGAATGGTCAACAGTGCAGATTTGCAGGGCAACAGGACCATTAGGCTCACAGTCTGGTGCAGGAATTTCTTTCAGGATAGTTTCCAACAAAGGAACCATATTCATATTGCCATCTTCTGCATCGTAGCGAGCATAACCATTAACTGCGCTGGCATAAATAATAGGGAAGTCCAACTGCTCATCAGAAGCATTGAGTTCTACCATCAAATCGAATACTTCATCGACAACTTCTTCAGGGCGAGAACCAGGACGATCAATTTTATTGATTACTACAACGATGCGAAGTCCGAGTGACAATGCCTTTTCAAGTACGAAACGAGTCTGAGGCATAGGACCTTCAAAAGCATCAACAATAAGAAGAGCGCCATCTGCCATATTTAATACACGCTCAACCTCGCCACCAAAGTCAGCATGGCCAGGCGTATCGATAACATTAATCTTGATGTCTTTATACGTGATAGAAATATTCTTAGACAGAATAGTAATGCCGCGTTCACGTTCCTGATCATTGGAATCCAAAACGCGTTCTGCTACTTCTTGGTTCTCTCGAAATACGCCAGCGGTATACAAGAGACGATCGACCAAGGTTGTTTTACCGTGGTCAACATGCGCAATAATTGCAACATTTCTAATATTTTCTTGCTTCATGTAAGTTTCTTCTTTCTCAAGCGAAACAAATCTACGTTATAAAACACGTACTTATTTTATGACCAGTACGTAATTGTATTTTGAAACACCGACTTATACATCAGGTCAATGTAAAATCAGCAAGGTTTCACACGTAAAAAAAGGCCGTTCTTACGAACGACCTTAGATACTTGGTGGAGCATAGGGGGATCGAACCCCTGACCTCAGGCTTGCAAAGCCCGCGCTCTCCCAGCTGAGCTAATGCCCCATATGTGCGATTCTCTATAATAAGCGCTCCATCGGCTAACTCGGCTCACGGTGGAGCGCTTATCCGTAAAATAATGGTGGGCCCAAGCAGACTTGAACTGCTGACCTCACGCTTATCAGGCGTGCGCTCTAACCAGCTGAGCTATGGGCCCGAAAAATCGCGCTCGAATAATTTACTACCTTCGCCTATTTCGGTCAAGCAAAATTTCGAAATTTTTTTAAATTTATTTAGAGAATCATCTAAATCACCAGGTAGGTAAAAATAAAACGATTTTATTGTTACCTTTTTACTACCCCAGGAGTGCTATTCTTAAAACATGTTCACAGTATCAAGGGGGGTTTTTATGATTTCCGTTAAAGTGGAAACGTTAATAATGTCCCAAGATGCCAGTCCCTCAATTTTGGTTTTAACTGCTAATGATTCCAACCATGAATCAATAGAAATCGATCATCGCTTTATTCCCATCTGGATTGGATTACCCGAAGCTGCACAGATCGGGTTAGCTTTAGAAGATATCCGTCTTCCTAGACCACTTACGCACGACCTGTTTATCAATGCTATTTCAAGCTTAGATGCTTATGTGGATCACGTCTTAATAACCGAAGTTAAAGGCTCTACCTTCTATGCCACCCTTACGTTGCGCCA
>URVA01000013.1 GCA_900551155.1 uncultured Eggerthella sp.
GCACGATGGGGTAGGCGTTTTTGGATGAAAATGTACGTTTGTTACCATTCAGCATTGCGAGATGTAATGATTTAAGAATTATAGGTAACCAAACAATCTTAATCTGCCTATTTGTCGTGAAAAGCATTCTCGGAGCGTCGTTTTTGGTGACAAACGTACATTTTCATCCAAAAAGGGTGCTTTAAATAGACAAAAATATTTTTGATTGGATTTTGATAGGATCTCGACCTGAGATTCAATGCAAAGCTGCGGATTCGGACATAAACTTGCGTGCTTGGACATGAACTTATGTGGCCTAATATGAGTCATAAATTCGGTACAGAAATGAACCGCAAGCTTGATGCAGACAAGTGTTAAATGCAAGAGTGACTTCTTTAGAACTTTCTTAAAGATTTTTTCGAAGCGCGTTAAATGTAAACCATTATTTCGCATTTTTTCTTACAAACGTTACGCCGATTTCAGGTTTGACCTACTTTTCTTAAACCTGTCTTAGAACCATGTTCAACCTATTTTTTTCGAACTTTTCCTTGGTTATATTCGCTCCTGTCTTTTGTGACTAGTGAAAAAAAGAAAGGAAAAGGACTAACAAATGGAAGGTGTAACTATTGCAAAGCGCTCTTTGGCAGTTCTGATTGCTGCAGTACTTGCGCTTGGCACTGTGTTGTTCGCAACGGGCTGTTCCTCAGACTCAGGAGAGGGCTCTTCTAACAGTGAACCTCTTACGGTCGTATTTTTGCCTGATAATTCTTCTGCTGATATGGAAGCATCTCGCGATGCAGTTGCGGAAATTATCAAGAACGCAACAGGCCGCGATGTTGAAATCATGACCACGACTGACTACAACGTAGCAATTGAGGCTCTTGTTTCTGGTCAGGCTCAGATGGGCTATCTTGGTGCTGAAGGCTATGTTCAGGCAAATGAAAAGAACGACAAAGTTCAGTGCGCATTCACTGCAAGTGATGCAAATGGCACCCTGGACGAGGCCTGTTACTACAGCCGCATTTGTGTAAAGACTGAAAATGCAGACCAGTACAAAGATGGTGACACCTATACCATCGACAACATCAAGGGAAAGAGTTTCTCCTTCGTGTCTGCAACCTCTACTTCGGGCTTTGCAATTCCTTCAAGCTCCATTGTTGAAAAGTTCGGTCTGGAATCTTCCGACGAATTGCTTGAAGATGGCGCCTTCTTTAGCTCCGTAATGTTTGGCGATTCTCATCAGGGCTCTGCCGTAAACCTGCTTTCTGGTAATGCCGAAGCTGCGGCATTCGACGATATCGATGTTGATATGTACTTCGATCTGGTTTCTGGCGAGCCTAATACCGTAGGTGCTGTTTACAAGGTAAAGGATGACGCAGAGGCACCATTTGATACTGTGCGCGGCGAACAGTTCACCATCATCGGTATCACTCCAGTTCTCAATGCTCCCTTCTGCTACAACACGGAAACCTTGAGCGAGGACGAGCAGAAGGCAATTACTGACGCTATGACTTCTGCTGATACTGCTGCTAACACTGCAATCTTCTATGACGGCGAAGACGAAAACGCTACTGGCCTCGTAGAAAAGGAATCTGACAAGACCGCTTTTGTAGCTGTTGAAGATTCCTGGTATGACCCAATTCGCAATCTCGGCTAATTGCGAATGATTTCTGACCTCGCTGAGTTATCTCAGCGAGGTCTTTGTTTCCACTGAAGTTTTTGTTCTAGCAATTCCTAAATAGGGAAGATTAAGTAAATGGAGAGGAATTATGGCTGATTCGGACCTTTTGGTTATCGACGACCTTTCCAAAAGTTACAACGGAAAGAGCAAGGCTCTTGATAGCATCAATGTAACGATTGGTCGTGGCGAATTTGTGAGTGTAATTGGCTGTTCTGGTGCGGGTAAATCTACATTTTTGCGCTGCATTAATCGTCTTATTGATCCTACTGAAGGCAGCATTGTTTTTAATGGCGAAGATGTAACCAAAATGTCTCGACGTCAGCTTCGCGGAGTACGTCGTCGCATCAGTATGATCTTCCAACACTACAATCTGGTATATCGCGCAAGCGCTATTGAAAATGTGCTGCAAGGTCGTCTGGGCTACAAATCAAGCTTGGCGGGTGCTCTTGGTTTGTATACCGAAGAAGAGAAAATGGAAGCTTTTGACATTCTGGCGAAAGTGGGTTTGGCTGAGTTTGCCTACAAGCGCGCCGACCAGCTTTCAGGTGGTCAGAAGCAGCGCGTAGGCATTGCCCGCGCTTTGGTTCAGGACCCGCTTCTTATGTTGTGCGACGAGCCTATTGCGAGTTTGGATCCGAAGTCTTCTCGTACGGTTATGGAGCAACTGCGCTGGGCTTGTGATGAATTGGGTATTGCTTGCTTGGTAAACCTTCATCAGGTCGATTACGCGGTTGAATTTTCCGATCGCATCATTGGTCTTCGTCGTGGCAAATTGGTATTCGACGGAACCCCTGATGAACTAGACGCTAAGGTAATTTCTTACATCTATGGCACGCCGTATGTACGCGAACATGCTGATGGGGTAGAAGAAGGCGAACTGGTTGATCAGGCCCCCGATCGTCCAGGTATTGTGGTGGATGACGCCACTCCAGCTGTCCAATCAAACGTCAGTGAAAAGAAGGAAGAAACCCTTACGGGGGCAGCATTATGAGTGCGTTTTCTTTCTTGAACCGCAAAGCAGCTGAAGGTCCTGCCTCAGGTGATATTGCTGATGCTGGGAAAGTTATTCTTCCCGATTCGCCTGAAGGAAGGAAGTTCTTCCGTAAACGCAGTATCTTTATCGTGCTTCTTGCGGTGGGTTTTATAGCCATTAATGCGATTTCGGGCGCTGCGGTAGATTTCGACTTTGTTGCTGCCGTTATGGATTTTCCTTCTGCGGTAGTTTGGATGGCAACTAATTTTGTTCCAACGGTAGAGTCGCTTGAGAAAATCCCTCAAATACTAAACGCCTTGCTGTCAACGGTTTTATCTGCGGTTGCTTCAAGCGTAATGGGTGCAATTTTTGCCTATCTTCTGGCGGTACTGGGATGTCGTTCGGTGGGTATTGGTGGGCCAACTTCTGTTATCGTTCGCGCTATCGCATCGGTATTTCGCAACATTCCTGCAGTAGCTTGGGCTTTTATCTTGCTCTTTTCTTTTAATCAAAGTGAATTTACCGGCTTTCTTGTTTTGTTTTTGGGTAGCTTTGGATATTTGACGCGCTGCTTTTTGGAAACGCTCGACGAAATAAGCGGTGGTGTTATTGAGGCGCTTCGTTCTACGGGTGCAAGTTACTTGCAAGTTGTTGTTCAGGCAGTTATCCCGCTTTCAATTACTTCAGTTGTGAGTTGGCTTTTATACATGGTGGAAACCAACATTCGCGATGCAACGCTCGTCGGTATTTTGACGGGTACTGGTATCGGCTTTGTGTTCAACGTGTACTACAAGAGCTTCGATTACGGCGTAACGGCAATCATTCTTCTTTTCATCATCGTTGTCGTAATTGCATGCGAAGCAACTTCTAACTATGTAAGGAGGCAGATTATATGAGTCCGTCCGTTAGTGCAGAAGCTTGTGTGCAGCGTATTGCCGAAGCAAAACAGCTTGATGATGCAACGTTGGGAATCAAGCGTAGTCATGGCGGTCGAATTAAGACGCGTGTGGTAAATAAATCCAACACGGTTTTATGGATAACCTTAGGTACGCTAGTAGCAGTAACTATCTTTACGTTCGTCATTATGGACTATGGGAAAATCCCTATGGCACAGGCAGTTCCTGCTGCTTTAGAAGACTTTGCCACTATGCTTACTCAGCCATGGTTGGTAAATCACTTCACCATGGAAGACGTAATCGTAGGTACCCTGCAGTCACTTGCTTTAGCAGCACTTACTACGTTTATTGGCGCGGTAATTGCTTTCTTCTTTGGTTTGTTTGCTGCTATGAATTTGTCTAACAAGGCTATTTCGAACGTGATTAAGGCAATCATGTCGTTCTTCCGTGCAGTACCAACCATTTTGTGGGTGCTCATTTTTACGGTTGCTATCGGTCTTGGCCCTGAGGCTGCAGTAACAGGCCTTTTATTCCATAGCGTTGCTTATTTAGTAAAAGCATATTCCGAAAGTTTCGAAGAAGTTGATCCAGGTGTTATCGAGGCGTTGCGTGCATCAGGTGCGTCTTGGTGGCAGGTGGTTTTTTCTGCGGTTGTTCCAGAAAAGATTACCGAAATGCTGTCATGGACGTTTATCCGATTTGAAATCAACTTCGTTAATGCGGTTGCAGTAGGGGCTGTTGCTGGTGCTGGTGGCGTAGGTTATCAGCTGTTCTTGGCAGGTAGCTTCTATCTCAATATTCATGAAGTAGGCGTCATCGTGTACTTCTGCTTGGCGGTTGCAGTGGTGCTAGAAATTATTGCTACTCAGCTGCGCAAGCGCTTCATTGTTCAGAACTAGAGAGAAAAATCAGGAGAGAAAAAGGAAATGGAAAGAAGAGTTCGTACGCGCATTTTGGTGGAGGGGCAGCCAACTGTCCTTAACCAAATTGCGCGGGAAGTCGAACAAAAGCATGATGTAGCTCTTGTCAAAGAGCCAACCGAAGAGCTTGTCATGCTTCGTGTGCGAGAAAGCGCACGGCGCTCCCTTTTTTATTTAGGGGAAGCGCTTATGACTTCATGTGTGGTGCGCATTGGCGACACATATGGATACGGCATGGTCATGGGCGAAGATCATGACAAAGCGTTTGATTTAGCAGTAGTGGATGCGGCTTACACCCTTGATCCTGCGGCATGTGAAGAAGCGGGATGGGATGCGCTGCTGATTCAGTCAGATGAGCACATTCAGGCAGAGAAGCGCAAACACAACGAAGCCCTCTTAAGAACGCAAGTAGATTTTTCGACCATGGAAGTGTAGTTATGATTGCGAACAATACTGAAACGCACGTGCTGCAACGTGCCTTTCGAAATATCATGAATGCGCTTGCGCGCCCAGGGCGACTTGGGGTAGTAGAGGTGTTACGCGCAGGCGATGAAGAAGAAAATCCTCTGCCTATCTACTTTGAAACAGTAGTAAAAACCCTAGTTGATCAGGCAGTAACCTTTGCGGTTTCTGGTTCAAAGGAGACGCAGGCTACTCAGTGGGTAATGCTTAACACTCATTCCCATCCTACCGAACTAGAGCAGGCAGATTTTATTTTGATCCCCGATGTAGCGCATTCTTTTGCATGTCGCGATGCTATTTTGAAGGCGTTTGAAGGGACTTTAATTGCACCTGAAAAAGGAGCAACGATTCTTGTTAATTGTGGGTTGTTGGTAGGAGATAGTATTCCAGGTGCTCCTACCTGCGGCAGCGCTGCGGATGCCGTTGCTGGTACGGGAGCAAACGAAGTTAGAAATACCCCTAATCCAGACGAGAAGCTGTATCGTGTCGTAGTAAGTGGTCCTGGTGTAAAAGATACCCACACCTTCTTTGTGGACCGCAACGACTGGATTGAAGCACGTCACGATCGCGGCGATGAATATCCTTGCGGTATTGATCTTATTCTGGTGGATGTTGAAGGCCACGTGGTGGGCATTCCTCGTACAACCAAAATCATTTCGGTTGAAAAGGAGGGTGCCGCATGGGATATGTAGCGGTTCGTGGCGGTGGCGTTGCCATCGAAGAGAGCTTAAAGCTTCTCGAATATGAGCGTGTGTCACAAGGTGATACGTCAACCGTTGAAGAAATAGAAATTACGTTTCCTGGCTTGGTAGAACAGGTCATGGGTGAGGCGTCGCTATATGCGCCTCGTTTGGCGGCATTGGCGCTCAAGCAAGCGCAAGGCTCTCCTGAAGAAGCGGTATTTTTGTTGCGTGCATTTAGGTCAACTTTGGAGCGTCCTTATATTTCGCGTGTAATTGATACCGAAAAAATGCAGGTAGAACGCCGCATCTCGGCAGCTTTCAAAGACGTACCAGGCGGTCAATTGCTTGGTGCAACACGCGATTATTCTCATCGCTTAATTAATTTTGATTTAGAAGATGAAACTGTTGAAGATCAGGCGCGTATTCGCGAAGCTTTTGAAGCGGAAGTAGAAAAGATATGCGGCAGTGCAACAGAAGAAGCACTTGCTTCTTTAAGTTCTCTTCCTAAGGTTTTGGATTACTTACGTGCAGAAGGTTTGTCTGAAACGTATGTCAACGATGACACCGAACCTGTGGATGTAACCATGGAGCCACTTACGTTTCCTGCTCCTCGTTCTGCACGTTTGCAAACGCTCGCGCGCGGTATGACCCAAGGCGTTACTACGCTTGGATATGCAGCGATTCGCGGCTTTGGTCCTTCGCATCCAACAGTGGGAGAGCTTCGTGCGGGATCCATTGAAATTCTTATCGACAATCCTCTTTCGCAGGAGTGTAGCGAAGAAGATGCTTACTATCTTGGAAGCATTCCCGTTACCGAAGTCGAGAGTGTTTTCTCTGTTGATTCCACCAAAAATGGCAAGGCTCAACTTTCTTTTGAAGTGGGCTATGGGTTGGTCATGGGTCACTTGGAGACAAAAGCTATCGCAATGAGTGTGTTGGATTTCTGTCTTAATCAAGGCGATAAGCAGTACCCAACCCAAGATGAAGAATTCGTGCTCTATCACATAGATGGAGTAGAGGCTACGGGCTTTGTCTCTCATTTGAAGTTGCCTCACTACGTTACGTTCCAATCCAAATTATCAAGTGTTCGTTCAACTGTTGAAGATGTCGACGCTTCTGCAGCTGATGACACCCATCATTGTTCAGCCGTTGAAGAAGAAAAGGAGTGATTATGCGACAGCTGTACCATTTCGCCTTCTTCGACGAGGCATCTAAGCGCGAAATTCGACGCGCCGTATTAAAAGGTATTGCCATCCCTGGACACCAGATTCCCTTTGCATCCCGAGAAATGCCTATTGGCCGTGGCTGGGGAACGGGTGGCTTGCAGGTAACCTTGTCGCTTATTGGACAAGATGACGTGCTTAAAGTTATTGACCAGGGTGCTGACGACAGTGTTAATGCGGTCAATATCAAAAAACTTATCGTAGAAACAACCGATGTTGAGGTAGTTGAGAAAACTGAAGAGGCTACGATTATCCAGTCCCGTCATCGTATTCCCGAAAAACCTCTAACAGCAGAACAGGTATTGGTGTTGCAGGTTCCTATGCCAGAGCCATTGCGTGAATTTGAACCAAGTGAAGCAAAAACCCTTGTTCTTCATGCAGAGGCAGATTACACCGGTGCTTGGCTGGGTCTTTTTGATCAAATTATTCGCTACGGCCATACCACGACCAATGCCGATCATCCTTGTTTGGTGGAGGATCGCTATGTTATGGCCCCATCACCCATCCCTCGTTTTGACACGATGAAGCTGCATATGAGCGAAAATCTAACGCTTTTAGGTGCAGGTCGTGAAAAGAAAATTTATGCCGTGCCTCCTTACACCAAGGTTGCACCGCTCGACTTCGAAGACTACCCCTTCTCGGTAGAAAACTTTGAAGGAAAACAATGTCGTTTGTGCGGTGCTACTGGCGTGTATTTGGACGAGCTGGTCGATGAAGAAACAGGCGAGACCTACTATCAGTGCAATGACACTGCTTATTGTTGCGCTCGCCGCGAGAATCGGGAGGGTGAGTAATGAACATTCCAGAAATGGAACAGAGTCCTTGCTTGTCGGTTTCGCATGTATCTAAACGTTTTGGTCAGGGCTGCGAATACTGCCTTTCTCCTGATGCCAAGCTAGAGCGCAATATTTGTCCTCATTGCCATACCGTGCATGCGGTTCGCGATGTGAGCATGAATCTCTACCCTGGTGAAATTGTTGGCATTGTAGGGGAATCTGGTAGCGGCAAATCAACCTTTATGCAGTGTTTGTATTTTGACCAGCAGGCAACTGAAGGTGAAGTTCGCGCAATTCCTTACGATGGCGGCAAAGAGAATTTGCTTACTTTGTCTTCGCAGCATAAGCGTCACGTACGCAATACTGTTTTAGGCATGGTATATCAAAACCCCTATTTGGGTCTTCGTATGAACTTCTCCTCAATGTCTAACATCGCCGAACAGATGATTGCCGCAGGGAATCGCAGAGTTGAATCTATGCGTGCACGAGGTAACGACTTATTGGAAAAAGTAAATATTCCTCTCAGTCGTGCGGGCGAACCACCAAAGCAGTTTTCAGGCGGCATGCAACAGCGTGTACAAATTGCTAAAGCATTATCCAATAATCCGCCTATTTTGCTCCTTGATGAGGTAACAACCGGTCTTGATCTTTCGGTTCAAGCCAGTGTTTTAGACCTGATTCTGCAAATCAAGCGTGATTTTGGCGTAAGCATGTTGGTCGTAAGCCATGACTTAGGAGTAATTCGCATGTTGGCGGATCGTACCTTCGTCATGCTTAATGGCCAGGTTATCGAGTCTGGTCTTACCGATCAGATATTGGAAGACCCTCAGCATGCGTATACCCAACAACTTGTGTATTCGCTCCTTTGATGGGTCGGCGCGGGCAGAGAATGCACCTGGTTAGGTGCTCTGTTGCACGTAAGAATGAAGCCTTTTTCTCTCATCTCTGGGAGGTTGCCCGTTTGGTTGGTTGTTGCTCTTTGGGCTGACGGGCAACCTCCATACGAGATGCTTTTGAAAAAACACGGTTTGAGCAAGCTAAATGCAGCCCTCGCTTAGTTACAAAACTGAAGCCTTGGTTTGCACGGTAATTGCTCAAAGGATAGTTAGTATTTGGAGACAAACATGGAAGCAAACTCTTTAGTAATTCGCGGCGGTAACGTGGTTACCGAAACCGAAATCTTACCAAATCACGATATCGTTATTAAGCAGGGAACAATTGTTGATATTAAGCCAACGCTTGCCAACGCACGTACGCGCGAAGTAGATGCTACGTCCGAAACAGGTAATCCTGGTTTGGTTATAGATGCTGCTACGGGTCTTCCTGTAGTGGATGCTCGTGGTGCTTATGTAGTACCCGGCATGGTGGATATTCATTCGGACTATATTGAATCGGTTGCTTCTCCTCGTCCGAGTGTTGTTATGGATCTGCCTACGTCTTTGTACAAGGTGGACCGCGAATTGGTAACCCACGGAGTAACCACTATTTATCATTCGCTTTCCACCTATGGATCTCGCGTGTTCGACCATAAGCCTATTCGAGATTTTAAAAATGTAAGTCAGCTTTTGGATGCTATTGCAGCAATTCGTGAAGGAGAAGAACACGACCACCTGATTCGCCATCGCCTTCATTTGCGCGTTGAGCTTGATGCGGTAGATCGAGTGGAAGAAATTGAGCGCTACCTTTCAGAAGATAAGGTTGATCTTCTTTCGTTTATGGATCATACCCCTGGTCAAGGCCAGTATCGTGACCTTTTGGTGTACAGCAACACCATGAAGGGATATCGCGAGGGTATGACCGACGAAGAGGTGCAAGAGCTTATTCAAGATCGCCAGAACGCGAAAAAAATTAGCCCTGAGGATTTGGAGCGCTTGGCAAACCTGGCGCATGAAAAGGGAATTTCGCTTGCTTCTCACGACGATGACTGCACGGAGAAAGTGGAATACATGGATTCGCTTGGTGCCGTTATTTCAGAGTTCCCCATTGATATGAAAACGGCTCATGAAGCAAAAGAGCATGGCATGTACACGTTGGCTGGCGCTCCTAACGTAATGTTGGGCCATAGCCATTCGGGCAATCTTTCAGCACGCGAAGGTGTTAAGGAAGGGGCAATCGATATGCTGTGCAGCGATTACTATCCTGCAGCACTTATCGATGCGGTATTTACCCTTCATCGTGAATGCGGCATGAGCTTGCCTGCTGCTTTTGCGCTGGTAACAGCAAATCCTGCTAAAGCAGTTGGCATTGATGATGAAGTGGGATCGCTTCAAGTAGGAAAACGCGCTGATATTTTGCTCGTGCGCGAAATTGGCTGCAATCCTGAAGGAAGTATTACGACCCCCGTTATTACACGTGCTTTCGTGGGTGGCAATTCGGTATATCGCAGTCACTATCCTGATCAGCCACAAGGCTATGATCGCTAGGAGGTAGAAGACGTGAGTTCGGTAATTGAAACAAATCAAGTAGACCAAGCAACCTCTGAACCTCTGCTGAGCATTGAGAATCTTTCTAAATCGTTTTATATGCACATGGCAGATCGTCGCATCAATGGCTGTCAAAACATTACTCTTGCGGTTAATGAAGGCGAATTTGTGGGCATTACTGGTCGTTCGGGTTCAGGCAAATCTACCATTTTGCGTTGTATTTATCGCACAAATTTACCCGAGTCGGGTTCTATATGGTATCGCAGCGCAAGCTTTGGCAAGGTCGATTTATGCACCGTTGGCGAGCGAGAAATGATTCATATCCGTGCCTATGAAATGGGATATGTGTCTCAGTTCTTAAATGCGCTTCCACGCCAAACCGCCTATGACATTGTTTTGCAGAGTGCTCTGGAGACATTTGGCTCGGCGGATCTGGATCGCGCAAAAGCCAAAACGGAAAAAATGCTGCGTCACTTCGACATTAACGAATCGCTGTGGCCCTTGTATCCTCGCACGTTTTCTGGTGGTGAAAAACTGCGCTTAAACATTGCGGCTGCCATGATCAAACAGCCTCGTTTGCTGTTGCTTGATGAGCCGACTGCTTCGCTTGACGCAGCTTCAAAAATGAAGGTTCGCGAATTGATTGAACAGCTAAAATCCCAAGGAACAACCATGCTGGGAATTTTCCATGACTTAGAATTCATGGAAGGCTTATGCGATCATGAATTCAATATGCAAAAGGGAAGTATTGTCGCTTGATGTACGGCAGTAAAAGAGAAGCGTTCGAAAAGTAAAATGAGCGCACAAACGTTTACGTTTGTGCGCTTTAGTGTATCGATAAGGATCAAATATGAAGCCTGATATTACGCTACAAGAATTATTGAGGACCGATGGTGCGTCTGGGCATGATAACGCAATGGTTATACGCGCCGATTTGCATTGTCATTCCACCATTTCTGATGGGTCATTTACTTCTGCGGAATTATTGGCCCAGGCACAGGCGGCAGGTCTGACTCATCTAGCCATTACCAATCATGATACGACGGCAGGCTTTACTGATGCTCAAGCTGCGGCACAAGCGCTATCGGCGATTCCTTCAGAAACATCATTGCCTATTACCTACATTTCGGGCATAGAAATAAGCGCTTGGAATCCAGAAACGGGTCGTAAAGTTCATATTTTGGGCTATGGACTTAAAGAAGAATCTCCTGCCATTGCTGCACTGTGTAAACCTCTCTTAGAAGCGCGCACCAAAAACACCTTATGGCAGCAAGAACAACTTGAAGAGGCAGGCTATACGCTGGATTATCAACTTCTAGAAAAGCTTCGCGCTGTTTCGACAGGTTTTTATAAACAGCATCTTATGACAGCTTTGACCGATGCGCCGTTCACGAGCGAAGAATATCAAACGCTTTATAAAAGTCTGTTTAAGGGCAATGGCATTTGTAAGCGTGATATTGAGTATGTTCATATGTGCGATGCCGTGCGTGCTATTACCGAAGATGGGGGTGTGGCAGTATTGGCGCACCCAGGACAGCTTGATAGTTACGATGCGGTACCTGAATTGGTTGATGCGGGATTGTGGGGTATAGAACAATTCCATCCCGATCATAGCGTAGCTGATTGGAAACGCTGTACTGAACTGGCCTATCAATATGGTTTGGAATGTACGGGCGGATCCGATTTCCATGGCGAATTTGGCGAAGTTGAGCGTTTGGGACAGTGTTCGCTGTCAATTTCGTAAAACTCTCTTTAATTTCACCCTGTCTTATCGCTATAATAGTAGGGCTTTTGTGAATTACCTTATGAATTCTAATAGCTTTGCAAATATTCATTGTCAGAGCTGTTGGTAGTGTGGTACATTCACTCGAGTTGAAATACTGGGCCATCGTCCAATGGTAGGACTCTGGTTTTTGGTACCAGCTATGTAGGTTCGAATCCTGCTGGCCCAGCCAGTTTTTTTTTCAAGCAATATGGCGAGTCCTTGCGGCTCGCTTTTTTAATACAATGGTTTGTGTTGTGCGAACATATCGAAAACGCCAGGAGGCCTGCTGATGGCAGAATATGTAGAAGGTAAACGCCCTGTTCTTGAGGCGCTTAAAGCAAATATTCCTGCAAAATGTTTATATGTCGCCGATGGTCTTAAGGGCGATAAAGTAGTTTCTGATGTGGTAAAACGCTGCCACAAAATGGGCGTTTCGGTTAAGCAGGTCAAGCGCAGTGATTTGGATGCCCGCTCCGAACGCGGTTCCCACCAAGGATTTATGTTGGAAACGCGTCCTTACAATTATGTAAGTGCTCAAGAGATCATAGATGCAGCACAAGCACATGCCGATGAACATGATGGACAATCACTCATCATCATTCTTGATCATATTACTGACGCAGGAAACCTTGGTGCTATTGCTCGTTCCGCAGAAATTGTAGGCGCTTCGGGCATCATTATTCCGAATAAACGCTCCGCTCGAGTTACGGCAGCAACCTATAAAAGTTCGGCTGGCGCTATTTCGCATATCAAGGTTGCGCAAGTTGGCAATATTGCGCAAACCATTGAGCGTTTGAAGAAAGAAAACTTCTGGGTTGCGGGCGCATCCGAGCAGGCAACTGAATGTATTTGGGATACGCCGATGGCGGGTCGTTTGGTTTTGGTTATGGGCAGCGAAGGGGAAGGTCTCTCTCGTCTTACCAAAGAACATTGCGACTTCTTAGTGGCGCTTCCTCAGGCAGGCCATGTTGGATCACTGAATGTGGCACAGGCTGCAACGGCATGCATGTACGAGTGGATGCGTCAGTGCCGCGAGCAGAATAAGAAAGCTCAGTAAAATGGCGAAAAAGCGTAACAAGCTGCTTATTGTTGATGGCTACAATGTATTGCGCAGTGGCTCGCGCTATATACACATGCGTAATCAAGAGGACTATACCTACGAAAAATTCAACATGGTTCGCGAAGCGCTGATTAGTGATGTTGCGGCATATGCGGGAAGCGAATACAAGGCGATCATCGTATTTGATGCGGCAGACAATCCAGAATCAGCAGGTAAAACGCAAACAATTGGTGGCGTTAAAGTAATGTTTTCACCCTTTGGTTCTTCAGCGGACAAGGTGATTGAAAAGTTATCGCATGATGCTCGTGAACGTCGCGTCGAGGTTATGGTTGTTACCAGTGATGCTTCTATTCAGGATGCAGTTTTTGGTGGCGGCGTAGATCGCATGAGTGCTAACGGCTTTAGTTTGGAAATGGATGATTTGTCGGATGAAGCCGATCGCGATAGCAACTTACAGGTGTCGCATAAAAATACCGTTGCAGATCGCTTGAATCCCGATGTTTTAGCTAAGCTTAAAGCTATGCGCGATGGCCGCTAAGTTAAGGCATCAATGCTTGCAGTTGTTTACCTTTTTTACGCTCTTCATCAATAATTTCAAACAAAGTAAGAGGTCATTATTTCTTTTTATATAAATGGCAATATTCAGCATTTTTGTCATTTCTGACCGCTTCTGATTCATTCCTTCTATACCTATAATTAAAGAAGATTATTTATTTGAGCTATAAGGCCGATTCGGAGTTATAGCTCGCTATTCTCAGGTGTGCGAGTAACGCGATGCGTTAAAGGGAGAACAAGGCGCAAAGAGCGCAAAAGTTTTGCCTGAGGGGGAGGAGAATCGCATGAAACCGCTCGAGGGAATAAAGGTTGTAGATTTAACTACCTACATGGCAACACCTGCGACAGGTCGTGTCTTAGGAGAATGGGGCGCGGATGTTATCAAGGTCGAAGCTGCAAAGGGCGATCCACTTCGTGTGACGCAAGCCGCAGTGTTCAATATGCCTATGTCTGATGAGGAAAATCTTGCCTTTGATATGTGCAATTTGCACAAGCGCTTCATTTCGTTGAACTTAAAGACTGAAGTTGGCGCCGAAGTAATGGATAAGTTGCTTTCAGAAGCAGATGTTTTTATTACCAATACGCGTACAAAGTCGCTGCGTAAGATGGGTCTTGATTGGGAAACTTTGCACGCAAAGTATCCTCGCTTAATCATGGGTCATGGTTTAGGGTATGGCAAAAAGGGTGCCGAAAAGGACGATCCCGGATTTGATGTTACCTGTTATATGGCTCGCGGTGGCGTATTTGGCACTACGGTAAATCGTGGTGACTCTCCCATGATTCCAACCAACGGCTACGGAGATTTGCAGGCAGCAATGTTTTTAGCAGCAGGCATCTGCGCTGCAGTAATTGGTCGCGAAAAAACTGGTGTGGGTGATTACGTAACCTGCGCTTTGCAGCATGCTGGTGTTTATGCGCTTATGACTGGTATGATTTCTGCTCAGTATGGCAATCCTTATCCTAAGAGTCGCTTAGAGGTTATTTGTCCTTTCAATAATGTATACATGACTGGTGATGGTAAATACCTGGCAATGTGCGATCCTGAATACGATCGCGACTACAACAAGATTATGGGCCTTATTGGTCGCGACGATTTGATTGATGAGCCTCGTCTGGTTAACTGCAACAAGATGAATGAGGCTGGCTTGAATCCTGAAGTTGTTGGTATTTTGGATGAAGCGCTTGCTAAGATGACCGCGGCTGAAGCGCTGAAGCTCTTCAAAGACGCAGGTATTCCTATTGAGCTTTGCCAAACGCCGCTTGATGTCTATGAAGATCAGAATGTTTGGGATAACGATTATCTGGTTAAGATTCACTATCCTGAAGCGGATCGCAACATTCCTACGGTGCCTATCCAGTTCGAATCTGAACCTACTCCTGTATTCACGCCAACCGACAAGCTGGGTAGCTCTACGGTAGCGGTTATGAAGGACTTGGGTTACACCGACGAACAGATCGAAGCCGCTATGGCAGACGGTTCGGTTTGTGGTCCTAAAACCTTAGATGAATTAGTAGGCTAGCTGTCTAACCAGGTAATTCTGGATAAATAAGCAGGAAATGCTTCTGTGCTCAATTTGCAGCCGCTCTTTTAAGGGCGGCTGCTTTTTTGTGGTTTCCACCATAATTTCTTGCCCAAAACAAGGGCAACAAGAACAACAATGATGGGGTACAAATAGCAGAAAAATGCATAAGGTAGATATTCAAGGCAGGATACGCCCAGAATAGTAACCATATAAATCGAACAGGTATTCCAAGGAACAAGTACCGAGGTAATGCCTGCGCTGGAATTGATGATATTGCTCCAAACAGACCCTGACACATTGCGTCGCGCAAAAGCTTCGCCATACATTTTGCACGATAGTGCTATAGCGGGATACTGATCGGGCATAAGCACGTTGAACAGTGCACCAGTGCCTACCGTAGCGGTAGATAAGGATCCCAGCTTTCGCAAACGTGAAGTTACGGGAGCAATGAGAGAAGCCATTAATCCTGTGTGCTGCAGAATACCTACATAAGCCATGACCAATATGACAATGCAGATAGTTGGCAGCATTTCTTCAATGCCGCCTGTAGAAAACAAGGTATCAAGAACTTCGTAGCCCGTGGTGCTAACTACGCCAGTGTTTGCAGCTTCTAGGGCAATACCAAGATCAACGCCTTGTAAAACAACAGCCTCAATAACGCCAAGTGCTACTCCGAGCAAAAAGGCAGGAATGGCAGGAACTTGAATGGCTATGCAGATAATCATAACGGCAAGCGGAATAAGCGTTAGAGGTCCAATGTGATAGGAAGAAGAAAGTGCTGCAAGTAATTCGTTGATGTTAGAAGAGCCTGCATTGGTCATATTCGCTCCAAGGGTAACGCCCAATGCGTAGTAGAGTGCGATGCTGATTGCGCAAACTATTATTACGATCGGTAAAAACTTTTTGCACAAATCGAAAACGCTAACTTTTGCTATGGCGGCACACAAAACAGGTCCGTCGGTTAGAGGAGATGCGATTTCGCTTACGTATGCACCAGCAATAATGGCTCCCGCTGCCATACCTAAAGGAATGTTGAGTGCTGCTGCTATTCCGATAAAGGCAATCCCGATGGTGCCTGCGGCTCCCCATGATCCAAGAACAATCCCCACAAGAAGAGTGCCTAAAAAAGCAATCGGCAAAAACATTTCAGGGCTTATAACGCACAGCCCGTAATAAATAAGAGTGGGAACGGTGCCAGAAAGAATCCAGGTTCCTACCATCATGCCAATACACATTAAGATAAGCACCGCTTCAAGAGCGTCCAGAATACCTTTCATCATGCTTTGAAGAACTTCTTCCCAGGTAAAACGCAAATAGAGCGCTATAGCTCCTGCGATAGCGCATCCTATAACCATGGGAATTTGCGGTTCGGTCCCTAATACAACGACACAGCAAAACATCACGAGAGCAAGCAAAATGAAAGCGAGCATGCCATGTCTAAACTTCACGGGCTTTTTATCAGATGAAATCAACGTATCTTCCTTTGTATAAGAATGCTGGATCAAGATTGATATTGTATGACTTTTGTAAGGATGTCGTATATGAATACATAAGTTCTTGCATGGTACGTTCAGCTTGCTATACTACAAAGGCTGCAAATTTGTAGGAGTGTGTCCATTTGCCATAGGACGCTTTTCTTCAAGAAACGGCATACAACAAGGGGTTGTGTGCGGGGCAGTAGTGAGTATTTCGCATGCGTGGCGGACCTGATTTCGCTAGTGATCATGAAAAATGCTTGAGGCAATACGTTTAATGCGCCTATCAAACGTTGTAACTGCGATGGTTACAACAATAAGCGCAGGCGGCACAGGTATTTGATTGATTGCGGATAAAGGAATGAACCCACGCAGAGGTTTAACGAATGGAGAAAAACATGGCAAAAATTACGATCAAGACACTGCTTGATGCAGGCACCCACTTCGGTCATCAGACCCGTCGTTGGAATCCTAAGATGAAGCCCTATATTTTCGGTAATCGTGGCGACATCTACATCATCGACCTCAAGGAAACCCTTTATGGCTTGGACGCTGCTTATACTGCAGTTTCTCGCTGTGCAGAAAAGGGCGGTACCGTTCTTTTTGTAGGTACCAAGAAGCAGGCTCAGGAATCCGTCGCAAATGCTGCTAACCGTTGCGGTATGCCTTACGTTAATGCACGTTGGCTTGGCGGTATGTTGACCAACTTCGTTACCATTCGCTCCCGTGTTCAGCGCATGGAAGAGCTCGAAGCAATGGAAACCGATGGTCGTATGGACGTTCTTCCTAAGAAGGAACAGATCTTGCTTCGCAAGGAACTTGCTAAGTTGCAGACCAACCTCAACGGTATCCGCAACATGAAGAAGGTTCCTGACATGGTATTCGTTATCGATACCAACCGTGAGCAGATCGCAATCCACGAATCTCATCGTCTGAACATTCCTATCGTTGGTACTCTTGACACCAACTGCGATCCTGACGACGTAGATTACGGCATTCCTGCAAACGACGACGCAATTCGCTCCGTACGTTTGCTGGCAGACTTCATCGCTGATGCAGTTATCGCTGGTACGGGCGCACCTGTTACCGTAGAAGACATGACCGCTGAAGCAACTGAAGAAGCTCCTGCTGAGGCTCCTGCAGAAGCTGCAACCGAAGCTGCTGCAGAGTAACTTTTGTTCCTAAAGTAGAAACAATGCCCTGCTCAGGCAGGGCACCCTCATTGTTCGAAAGATCTTCCAAGCTTTCGAACAGGTATAGAAAAAGGAGTGACAACATGGCAGAAATCACCGCAGCTCTTGTAAAAGAACTTCGCGAGATGACCGGCGCTGGCATGATGGAATGCAAGAAGGCTCTTAGCGAAGCTGAAGGCGACATCGAAAAGGCAGTTGACGTTCTGCGTACTCGTGGTCTTGCTGCTGTAGCAAAGAAGGCTGGCCGCGCAACTAACGAAGGTACCGTAATGGCTCTCGTTGCTGAAGACGGCAAGTCTGGTGCTTTGGTTGAGCTTAACTGCGAGACCGACTTCGTAGGCATGAACGAAAAGTTCAAGGCTTATGCAGAAAAGATTGCAAATGCTGTTTTGGCAAACAAGCCAGCTGATTTGGATGCTCTGAAGGCTTCCGAAATCGAAGGCGAAACGGTAGAGGCTGTTGTAACTGACGCAATTCACACTCTCGGTGAAAACATCCAGCTTTCTCGTTTTGCTTATGCTGCTCAGGCTGATGGCGCTGTTGCAAGCTACATTCATGGTGGCGGCAAGATTGGTGTTCTCGTTGAGTTCAAGTTGGGCGATACCGCTTTTGCTACCAACGAAGACTTCAAGAAGTATGGTCGCGATATTGCAATGCAGGTAGCAGCTGCAAGTCCTGTTGCTGCAACGCGCAATTCTGTTGACCCTGCTGTTGTAGAGCATGAAATGAACATCTACAAGGCACAGGCTGCAGAATCTGGTAAGCCAGAAAACATTCAGGAAAAGATCGCAACTGGCCGTATGGAGAAGTTCTACAAGGAAAACTGCTTGACCGAGCAGGCTTATGTAAAGGATCCAGATCAGTCTGTAAATCAGTACACCGCTGCTGTTGCTAAGCAGTTGGGTACCACCATCGAAATCGTTGACTTCACCCGCTTCATGCTGGGCGAATAAAAGTCACGTTACTATGTCTGGTGGTTACTAGACTGGTTTAGCTAAGCGCATTTAGCGCTACGTAAAGCTGCATGGTAAGGGTCGCACGATGCGCGACCCTTTTTGTGTTTTTTGAGGTTTGTTGCAAATAAATATGTAACCTGTATAAGGGTTTGCCTGTAGGCTTTCGGACTTATTTATAATAGGGAAGTTCGAAACTTATTCGAAAGGATAAGGTATGGCTGAAGAAGTAATTATCGCTCGCGAAACAAAGAACGTATCTGGTACGGTTCAGATTTGCGGTGCAAAAAATTCTGCATTAAAGCTTATTGCCGCCTCTATTTTGGGTCAGGGCAAAAGCATTATTCATAATGTTCCTCATATTTCGGATACCGATATTATGAGTGCGGTATTGCGCAGTCTTGGCGCAACGGTTGAATGGGACGATCGCTCTCTTGTAATTGACACAACCAATGCCGAAGGTCATGAAACACCTTATGAGCTTGTTTCTAAGATGCGCGCAAGCATTTCTGTATTGGGCCCTTTGTTGGGTCGCTTTGGGTGTGCGAAGGTCGCCATGCCCGGTGGCTGCAATCTTGGTGCTCGTAAAATCGATATGCATCTTAAGGTGCTTCAGGCTATGGGCGTTCATTTCAAGAACGAACATGGATATCTGTATGCTTCTACGCCTGAAGGGCTTCATGCAGCAGATGTTTTACTTGAATTCCCCAGCGTTGGTGCCACAGAGAATATGCTTATGGCAGCTGTCGCTGTTGAGGGCACTTCGGTGATTGATAACGCCGCTCGTGAACCAGAAATCGTTGATCTGGCGAACATGCTTAACTCTATGGGTGCTTGTGTTGAAGGAGCGGGTTCTCCTACCATTACAGTAAAAGGTGTACCCCTCTCAGAAATGCATCCTTGCGAACACACCACAGTAGGCGATCGCATTGAAGCAGGTACCTACCTAACAGCAGGTGCACTTCTTGGAGGACCGGTTACTACCAAGGGGATAGATCCTTCGTTTCTGCGTATGGCAATTATGAAGCTTGAGCAGATGGGTTGCGAAATCACCACAACCGATGATTCCATTACGGTCTTTCGCGATAAGCCGCTTCAAGCAATTGATATTCAAACACTTCCACATCCAGGCTTCCCAACGGATCTTCAGGCGCAATTTATGTTGCTCACTGCGTTAGCGCAAGGCAACTCGGTTATATCAGAAAATATTTTTGAAAATCGCTTCATGTTTGCCTCTGAACTTAATCGTATGGGCTCAGAAATTACAGTAGAGGGCCATCATGCACTAATTCATGGGGTAAAAAAGTTGCAAGGTGCTCCCGTATCTTCCCCTGATCTTCGTGGTGGTGCCGCTTTGGTTATTGCGGGGCTTGCGGCTGAGGGCGAAACTGTAGTGCATAACATCTACCATATCGACCGTGGGTATGAAAACTATGTTGGCAAGCTGCAATCATTAGGCGCCAACGTTGAACGTACTACGCTCTAGGAATATATATGTTTGGAAAACGCAAGGATAGCATGCACGGACGTCCTACGCGACGTTCAGCAAAGCGTCGACAAGATGCCTGGTCTTCTTCGGTTGTAGGGTCTCATGCTCGGCAATCGACGTCGAATCGAAGCCGCAGTTCAAGTGGCGCAAATTCTCATAGGCATCCCTCATCGCAGCGTATTAATACTCGTTCTGGTGAAATCAACCAGATTCATTTTCAATCACGCTCGGTTGATGAACGAACTGCACGTCATCAAGCAGGTGGTTCGCGCACGGCAACTTTTATGCGTCGTCGCGATCGTATGCGTTATGTGTTGGTGGCTATTGTGGCAATCGTGGTAGTTGCGATTGCCCTTACGTTGGGCAACTGTGCTTTCCGAGGCTCAGTATCTTCCTCTATGGCACTTGACGATTCTGAGGTAAGCAATGCGCTTGTAGCCCCTGCTTCTCATGACCAGCCATTCTATGTATTGCTGGCGGGTATTTCCGATGCTGATCCTGCAGGAGATACGGCAAGCTATCTTGCGGTATTGCGTGTTGATATTCCCAACAAAACCATATCGCTTCTTAATATTCCAAGTGCTATTTCGCAAACCTACGATAATGCACCAGAGTCTGCCACTATGTTGCGCGATGCAACATATGCAGTAAATGAAGGCGAGCTCGTTCGTCGCGTTTCATCGTTGCTGGAACAAGACATTAATCACTACGTGCGAATTACCGATAGCGATTTCGTCTCGCTCGTCGATTCCTTAGGCGGTTTGCAGGTCAACATTGATACCTGCGTAGATGACCCAACCGTCGGAACGATAGTACTTGATCCAGGCGAGCAGACACTCAATGGTGAACAGGCCTTAACGTATGTAAGTGCGAAAAACTATACAGAAGGCTTCGAAAAGCGCTCATCTATTCAGAATCAAATTCTGATGTCCCTTATTGATGCAATTCAAGCTAAGGGTGGCGTCGGTTTTGCGATGAATGCCGACAATATTGCAGGCAAGATCAAAACTGATATGGACTACGATGTGCTGAATTCTATTGCGTCTATTTACGGGGAAGCTACTAAATACTCTTCAACTGTGCCTGGTAGCGATTTGTCAGCAGGCGATAGTGTGTATTGGTCGGTCAACACCTCTCAGTTCTCTCAAGTGCGCGATCAATTCAAAGCGGGCCAAAATATGGACATTTCCGTTGATACGAGCGGCGTAGATAAGTCGGGAGTATCAATTATCGTTTTGAATGGTGCTGGCATTGATGGTTATAGCGCGCAGGCGGCAGAAGTGCTAAAGAGCAATGGGTATGCTATCGAAGATACGGGAAATGCCGAATCGTTTGTCTATGATGAAACGCTTGTAATTTATCGCGAAGAAAAAGACAAGGTTGCGGCAGAAGCTATTGTCCAAGCGCTGGGTACGGGACGAACTGTTTCTGCTGGCGTGTACTACTCACTCAAAACCGATATTCAGGTAGTAGTGGGTAAGGACTGGACAAATAATGCATAACGAAGACTTCGATGCCATTGCATATATAAATGAACCTCGCTGGCATACCATGAGTTTGGGGCTTGATCGTATTAACGATCTGCTCGCTCGTTTAGGAAATCCGCAAGAAGAATTATCTTTTGTTCACGTAGCAGGAACGAATGGTAAAGGTTCTACGTGTGCTTGCATTGCAAGTATTCTTAAAAACGCTGGCTATAAGGTAGGTTTGTTCACGAGTCCCTATATTGAATACTTTGAAGAGCGTATTCGGATAAATGGCACCCCTATATCTTCTCAAGATTTAAAAGAGGTAACGCTTTTAGTCCGTGATGCGGCCGAGGCAATGACGGATCATCCTACGGAATTCGAATTGATGACTGCGGTGGCATTCCTTTATTTTTCTCGCCAGTCATGCGATATCGTGGTTGCTGAAGTTGGGCTTGGAGGCAGACTAGATTCAACCAATGTTATTGCTGCGCCCGAGGTAGGGGTTATTGCTCCTATTTCCTATGATCATTGCGCTTTGCTGGGCAATACTTTGGCAGAAATTGCGGGAGAAAAAGCAGGCATTATCAAGTCGGGCATGACGGTAGTAAGTGCCAACCAGGAAAACGAAGCAGCTGAAGTTTTGAAAAACGTTGCAGCAGATAAAGATGCTCAGCTTCGTTTCATGAATGATGAAAGTATTCAGGGTTCCAATAAGGATTTCTCCTATTGTTCACATAAGGGCATTTTGTATGAGCATCTTGCTTTGGGCTTGGTAGGAAGCTACCAACGTTTTAATGCGGCACTTGCGCTTGAGGCGTGTGAAGTTTTGCGTGAAAAGGGATGGAGTATTTCCGACAATGCACTACGCAGGGGATTATCGGAAACACAATGGCCAGGGCGCTTTGAAGTGGTAAGCCATGCACCTGAAGTGATCATTGATGGCGCCCATAATATTCATGCTGCGCGTCAATTAGTAAAAGAACTCGATCTTCGTTTTCCTTTGCGTCGAATTATCTTTTGCGTGGGAGTTATGTCGGATAAAGATTATCAGGCGATGCTTGCCCTGTATGCGCCGCTGGCAAAAGCTTTTGTATGTTACGCGCCGAATTTGGATCGTGCGCTTGCTCCAAATGCTTTGGCAGCAGAAGCAATGAGGGCACTTGCTAATCTTCCCGAAGAAGATCATGGTCAGGGGTGCCTCGTGCAAGCCTGTTCGTCTGCTGCTGATGCGGTGCATAACGCGCTTGCAATGGCAAACGAACATGATGTTATTTGCTGCTGCGGAAGTCTGTATGGCATTGCTGCGGTGAAAGAAGCGCTCAAAAGCGAACTTGTATAGAATTCACGTGCTTTCTCTGCTGATAGTTGAGAGGCTTTGGGTAAGTATCCCCTGAAAGGTTCTCTGGACACTATTTTTACATAAGCGCGAAGCGCTTTGTCTAATACAGGAAGCAGTGAGCGCACGAGCTTGTAAGCGAAAGCTTACAAGCGAGCAGCGGAACGGGAATCCTTGAAGGGGTTACTTACCCAAAGCCTTGTTTAAAGCAACTAAGGCATAATTGCGCATAAATGCTGTATTCGTATCTACTTTGTGGAGCATTCTGGGAGGTTTATTAAACAAGCGCTATTAGCTCGCATCAAAGCTAGGTATCATTTATACTGTTTATTCGTTGATGCGAGTATCTCGATTGGGTTTGGGCGGCGCCATGTTTCGAACCTGGTCAGGTCCGGGAGGAAGCAGCCATAAGGGACCGCTGACGAGCGCCC
>URVA01000014.1 GCA_900551155.1 uncultured Eggerthella sp.
CTCATTTGAGCGGCGCATTTTTTTCTTCTAGTCTTACCTTGTGAAAGGGTAATGACGGTCAAAGCTTTGCGGATAAGAGCACGACTTGAATAAAAAATACATTCACTCTGTGAAGAGAAAAGTTACTGGCGCACTTTGGTGCGTTTTGTGCGATAATGGCAAAAGTTTTTGTCTAAAGTAAGTTTGTCGGCGGCGAGCTGCCGACCCCTTCTGATGTGAAGGGATAGCGTAAAAGGAGAAACAAAACATGGAACTTAAGGATTTACGTCCTGCAGAAGGCGCAACCAAGGCTCGTAAGCGTGTTGGTCGTGGCCCCGCATCTGGTACTGGCAAGACTGCTGGTCGCGGTTTGAATGGTCAGAAGTCTCGTTCTGGCGGCGGTAAGGGCACTGGTTTCGAGGGTGGTCAGACTCCACTTGCTCGTCGTTTGCCAAAGCTTCCTGGCTTCCGCAACATCAACCGTGTTGAATATTTGCCTGTAAACGTTAGCCGCATCGAAAAGTACTTTGAAGCAGGCGACGTAGTTGATGGCGATTCTTTGGCAGCTAAGGGCATCATCAAGAACCCTAACTCTTTGGTAAAGGTTTTGGGCGACGGTGAAATTACTAAGGCTGTAACAGTAAAGGTAGATAAGGTTTCTGCTTCTGCTAAAGCAAAGATTGAGGCTGCTGGAGGAAAGGTCGAAGAGCCTTGCTAAGTTCTCTTGTACAAGCGTTTAAGGTTCCAGAGCTCAGGAATAAAATCCTGTTCACTCTGGGCATCTTGGCGCTCTACCGTCTTGGCGCATATATTCCAGTGCCAGGCATACCATTTAGAGCTTTTGCTGATTCCTTTACGGAACAGGGTGTTGGAATGGTTATGCTCGACCTCTTTACTGGTGGAGCTCTTTCCAACTTCTCGGTATTTGCTCTTGGTATTATGCCCTACATCACGGCATCGATTATTATGCAGCTGATGCAAGGTGTAATTCCTGCGGTAGGTCGTTGGAATAGAGAAGGCGAAGCTGGTAGGCGTCGTGTTACTCAGGTAACTCGTTACCTGACTTTGGGTCTTGCTCTGATCAACGCTATTGGTTATCTGTTCCTCTTTAAGTCACAGGCTTATGGCGTAGTATTCAGTACAGCAATTCCTGAAATCGTGACTGACATTTTGGTTGTCTTCACTTTGGTAGTAGGTACTGCTCTTATCATGTGGATGGGCGAACTTATTACCCAGCGTGGTGTAGGCAACGGTATGTCTCTCATCATTTTCGTATCCATTGTTGCATCAGTTCCTTCGGCTATTTTCTCGTCGATTAACTTGAATGCTGACTTTGGTATGGGTCTTGCAATTACCATTCTTATTTTGGTAATCGTAGTACTCTGCATCCCTGCAATTATCTTCATTGAACGTGCGCAGCGTCGTATTCCTGTAAGCTACGCAAAGCGCATTCAGGGTCGTAGGATGATGGGTGGTCAGAATTCTTATCTGCCTATCAAGATTAACGCTGCAGGCGTTATTCCTATCATCTTTGCGAGCTGCTTGATTTACTTCCCAGCACAGCTTGCGGCATTGTTTAATGTTGATTGGCTGACGATGGTATCCAATGCTATGTCAGCTGGTTGGGTAAACTGGATTTTGACAGCAGTATTTATTATCTTCTTCGCTTATTTCTACACTTCAATTGTGTTCAATCCGACGGAGACTGCTGAAAACCTCCAGCGTCAGGGTGGCTTCATTCCTGGTATTCGTCCAGGTGCAAATACGGTTGCTTATCTTAAGAATGTTATGCGTCATGTTATTTTGCCAGGCGCGGTATTTATTGCATTGATCGCTGTTGTGCCTTCTATTTTGTTCTACTTTACGAACAACGCTTTGATTCAGGCATTCGGTGGTACTTCTATCCTCATCATGATTGGTGTAGCGCTTGATACCATGAATAAGATTGAATCTCAGTTGAAGATGTACAACTACGACGGTTTCTTTAAGTAAAACCGTAAACACTACGTTTTGAAAGAGCGGCTCAAGTGAGTCGCTCTTTTTGTATGCAGACTTACTGAAATGTTCAAAACGGAGCATGTTCTGTCATGATAAAGATTAGATGCTGTAGTAGGGAGGTAGTTTAGAAGTGGATACTGAAGATTTGAATACTCAAGTTTCATTTCGATTTGCAACGCCTGATGATACTGAAACAATTCTTGAATTCATTAAGGCGCTTGCGCAGTACGAAAAATTAGAACACGAAGTGGTTGCAACTCCTGAATTGCTTAACGAATGGATCTTCGAAAAAGAAAAAGCCGAAGTTATCTTTGCAGTTGTTGAGGGAAAAGAAGTTGGCTTTGCGCTGTTCTTTCACAACTTTTCAACGTTTTTAGGACGAGCGGGAATCTACCTTGAAGATTTATTTGTAAAGCCAGAATTCCGTGGCTGTGGTTACGGAAAGGCGCTTTTAGTAAAGCTCTCTCAAATTACCGTAGAGCGAGGTTGCGGTAGATTGGAATGGTCTTGTCTTGATTGGAATACGCCAAGTATTGGCTTTTACACCTCGTTGGGAGCGGTATGCATGGATGACTGGCATACCTATCGATTGACAGGGGAGTCACTCAATCAACTTTCTCAAGCATAAAAAAGATGTAATTTTCGCTTTAATTATTCGCTTTGCTACAATGTATGAAGCGATTTTATCGAATCCGCAAGAAAGGATCATTTATGAATATCGTTTTGCTGGGCGCTCCTGGCGCTGGTAAAGGAACCCAGGCTGCAAAGCTCGTTGAAAAGTATGGCTATGCTCACATTTCTACGGGTGACATGCTTCGTGCGGCAGTAAAGAATCAAACTCCTTTGGGACTTGAAGCAAAGAAGTATATGGATGCAGGCGATTTGGTTCCTGATGAAGTAGTAATTGGCTTGGTTAAAGAACGCCTTCAGGATGAAGATACCAAGGCTGGCTTTATTTTGGACGGCTTCCCTCGCACCTCTACTCAGGCAGTAGCACTCGACTCCGAGCTCGCTTCTTTGGATCGCCCTCTGGACGCTGCACTGTTGGTCGATGTAGACAAGGAAGTTATTATCAAGCGTTTGACCTCTCGTCGTATGTGCCGTGACTGTGGCTACATTGGCTCTGATAAAGATGCACAGTGCCCTAAGTGTGGTGGCGAAATGTATCAGCGCGATGACGACAATGAAGCTACGGTTCGCAATCGTCTTGATGTATACGAAAATTCCACGGCTCCTCTGATCGACTACTATCGTGGTTGCGATTTGCTTATTGAAATTGATGGCGATCGTGATCCTGAAGTAGTTCTTGCATCTATCGTTGAGGCTTTGGATATCTAAATTCTTAAAGCTAAGGCATGCTTTAGATAGCTATCCATATCTGCGTAAAGATTGTCTTGCATAATAAGCTCCTGAATCAAAAGATTCAGGAGCTTATCTTTTTGCGTGGTTTAGCATTCTTGCGGAGTTTAAATAAAACAAATGAACTCATAGGGTATCTGAAAACAAATTGATAAAATAAATGCCTATGAGACCGATTGAAGATATAGCAGACGAAGGTATTGAGCTTGCCCAGACGCATGCCGCAGACATTAAACATGCGGCTATTCGCGTGGGTCTTATTTTTGTGATTGCTTTGTTGCTTGAAGTTTTTCTTTTCAATATGAATTTCTTCATTTCTTCAAGCTATGAGCCTGTTAATTTAACGAGCAAAGCTAGTCTTGATTTGGCTGATCCTGATAAATCATCAACGGATTCCTTTACGCAAAACGAAGCGGTAAGACTAACGGAATCGTCGCACGTGTTGGAATTTCATGATCTCAATAAAGAAATTCACAATATTCACTTGGATTTCGACAATACCCAGGCGGCTCAAACGCTTACAGTGCAAATAAGTTTTACCGATTCGGCACATGAAACCTATTTCAATACCACCGAATACACCTTTGGGGTTCCTGAAGTAGATATTTCCACCTTTAGTGAAGATAGCCAGTATCTTTACTTGCAAAGCTCGGGATTAATCCAGGATTTGCGTATAGAGATAATTAATGAAGATGCGACGTATCCTCTCGTGTTAAACGCAATTACAATTAACGATCCGCAGCCTTTTGCTTTTAATGGTTTACGCTTCTTTATTGCCTTTATGGTGTTGCTCTTTATTTACGTATTTCGTCCTAAGTCGAGCATTTATCGCTGCAGAATTAAAGAACACCCTCGCTTTAGCAGGGTTTGTATTGTTGCTGCTACTGCATTTGAGGTGTTTATCTTAACGGCCTATCTCTTGTTTGGCTCAAACCAGGTAGGTATAGCAACCGCGAATTACAATTCAGGATCGTGGGATGGTCACAGCATTGTAAATACCTACGAAGTGGGTGGCGATAACGCTCAGCAGTATGCGGAGCTAGCAAAGGCCATGGCGCATGGTCAGCTGTATTTGGAAGAAGAACCTCCACAGTGGTTACAAGATATGGAAAACCCTTACGATAAGGGTGCTCGTGATGAGCTTCAGAAACAAACAGGTCAGGCATATCTGTTTGATGTGGCATATTACGAGGGTCATTACTATGTCTACTTTGGTGTTTTGCCAGTATTGCTGTTCTATCTACCATTCTATCTGTTAACTGGTACAAGCTTGCCAACCGCAATAGGGGTTCTGCTTGCCTGTATTGCCTTTATTTTAGGAATTACAGCACTGATGGATAGATTTGCCCGCTATCACTTTAAACGGGTGAGTTTAGGTCTATTCTTGCTGCTGCAAATACCTTTGGTGGGATGTTCGGGAATGTTGTATTTGGCAAAATTCCCTACGTTCTATTCACTTCCCATTGCTATGGCATTGGCGTTTACCGTGTGGGGTCTATATTTCTGGCTTCACGGAAGAGCGTCGAAAAATGCTTGGGGATGGTATTTGGCGGGTTCGCTTTGTATGGCGTTGGTAGTGGCTTGTCGTCCACAATTTGTGGTCTTTTCGTTTTTGGCATTTCCGTTGTTCTGGCGAAAGTTCATTACCGAAAAACATTTGTTTACCCCAAAAGGGGCGCGTGAATTTATTTGTTTGCTGGCACCGTATGCGCTTGTTGCTGCGGGTATCATGATGTATAACCGCGCTCGTTTCGGATCGTTTTTCGATTTTGGCGCCAATTACAACCTGACCGTAAACGACATGACACAGCGCGGTACAAATCCTGGTCGTTTCTTGCCTGCGCTTTTTGCCTATTTCTTACAAACACCAACTACTACAGGAGTATTCCCCTGGATTCAGCCTACAACGTTTGATACGACCTACTTAGGGCAGACAATTAAAGAAGTAACGTTTGGTGGCATTTTGGTATGCCTTCCAATCCTGTGGATTTTGGCATTTGCGAAACCTATTTTGAAATATCGATTCAAAGTTCGCTCGACCAATACTATTGCTGGCGTGGTAATTGTCATGCTGATTTCTGGTGTTGTGGTAGCGTGCTTGGATGCGCAAATGGCAGGTATCTTGCAACGCTATACTGCAGACTTCAGTACCTTATTCCTTATCCCTGCAGTACTTTTGGCGTTTATTGCTAATGACGCACTTTCGGCCAATGCGAAAACCGATGAAGGAAAACTGTTCTTCTTGAAATCGCACTCTCTCTATTTACGAGGAATTCAGGTTGCCGTAGCGCTCAGTATTATGTATATAACGCTTGTTTGCTTTGTCCCTGAAACGGGATGGTATTCCGATATCTATAGTTGGGCATATCAAGACATTATCGAAATGGCGCAATTCTGGACGTAACCGTTCACCTTGCGATGTCTACCGATGAGGCGAGGGCCCTCTCCGTCTACCGACCTATAAAGAACTTGCTGGAAACCCATGCGGGTTAAAATCTGCTGCTCGATAGAATGAAGGAGCTTGTTTAAAGCAGATTTTTAGCGAGAGGAGAGGTATGTCACAGTTGACCGAAATCCGCTGGCATGCTCGTGCCGGACAAGGTGCGGTTACGGCGGCAAAGCTCGTGGCGGACACGGCGCTGCTGCAGGGAAACTACATTCAGGCCATGCCCGAATATGGTCCGGAGCGCACTGGCGCGCCCCTGAAGGCGTATACACGTGTATCTAGCGAACCAATTGAAGTTCACAACAATATTCAAAATCCTGACATCGTTATCATCATGGATGACACGCTGTTAGCTTCTACTGATGTTATGGAAGGCATTCACGAAGATGGTGTTTTGATTTTTAACACCACTATGACTGCTGAGGAAGCACGTGCAGCAGTAAATGCTCCTGCTTCTATGCGTGTTGCAGTAGTTGATGCTTCTGGCATTGCGATGGCAACCATTAAAAAGGACATGCCTAACACCCCGATTGTAGGTGCTCTGGCTAAGGTAACGGGTTTGTTCCCGCTCGACCTTGTTAAGGAGCGCTTAGTAATTACCTTTGGCAAGAAGTTCTCTCAGGAAATGATTGATGCAAATCTTGCTTCTGTAGAGCGTGCATATCAGGAGGTGCAAGAGTAATGTCCAAGTACGAATTCGACGGTTCGAATTACGAGAACTGGAAGCCTTCTGATTTCCCTGTAGGCTATGTTTGCCCTGAAGGCGGTACGTCTAAGAATTGCTATACCGGTGGTTGGCGTTCAAATCGTCCTGTTTGGGATTCTGAAAAGTGCACCAATTGCATGTTGTGCTGGATGTATTGCCCCGATTCTTCTATTGAAATCAAAGATGGCGAAATGACTGGCATTGATTTGTATCACTGCAAGGGCTGCGGCGTATGCGTCCATGAATGTAAGTTTGGCGCTTTGGAACTTATCCCCGAAGCTGAAGCTCAGGCTCAGGAACAGGAAGGGGAGTAAACCATGGCAGAAAAGAAAATGTTTTCCGCTACTGGCAACCAAATGGTTGCTGACGCATTCCGTCAGGTAAATCCTGATGTTATGGCGGCATATCCTATTACTCCACAGACTACTATCGTTGAAGGCTATGCAAAGTTTGTAGCTGACGGCAAGGTAACCACTGAATACGTTCCTGTAGAATCTGAGCACTCTGCACTTTCTGCTTGTATCGGTGCTTCTGCTGCAGGCGCTCGTGTTGCTACCGCAACCAGCTCTCAGGGCTTAGCATTCATGTGGGAAGAATTGCACATTGCTGCTGGTATGCGTTGCCCTATCGTTATGGCAAATGCAAACCGCGCTTTGTCTGCTCCTATTAACATTCACGGTGATCATTCCGATATCATGGGTGCTCGCGATACTGGTTGGGCAATGATGTTTGCTGAAACCGCTCAGGAAGCATACGACAACACAATTGTTGCATTTAAGGTTGCCGAAGATCCCAATGTTTTACTTCCTGTACTTACTACCTTGGATGGTTTTGTTACTACGCACGCAATGGACAATTGCGTAATGGAAGAAGACCAGGTTGTTAAGGATTATGTTGGCGATTACCAGCCTCTGTATCCTTTGCTCGACACCGAAAACCCTGTTGGTCACGGTATGTTCGCAACGCTGGGTAATGGCTATATGAAATATAAGCTGACCGAGCGTCATGCCCTGGACAATGCTCTTGAAGCTTTCGAGAAGCACGGCAAAGAATGGGCAGACATTACGGGTCGTCCTTTTGATGTGGTAGATACCTGGGGCACCGAAGACGCAGATTACCTGATTGTTGTTTTGGGTTCTTGTGCTGGTAATGCCCGTCATCAGGCCCGCTTGCTTCGTGCTGAAGGCAAGAAGGTTGGTGTTGTTCGTCCTCGCATCTTCCGTCCATTCCCTGCAAAGCAGTTGGTGGAAGCATGCAAGAATGCGAAGGCAGTTGCCGTAATCGATCGTTCTGATTCCTTCGGTTCTCCTCATGCTCCTTTGGCGCTTGAAGTTCGTGCAGCATTCCAGTCTGCAGGTCTTCAGATTCCTGTAAGTGATTATTTGGCAGGCTTAGGCGGCGCGGATATCACGCTTGATCAGATGGGTCAGGTATTCGCTGAGCTTGAGCAGCGTGCTGAAGGCACTTACGACGGTTCCATCAAGTATCTCGGTATCGAAGAGTAAGGGGCATATATTATGGCTAATATTAAGCAACTTTCTGCCCGCCCCGACGACTTGGCTCCAGGCCATCGCCTGTGTGGCGGCTGCGGCGCTTCCATGGCGGTACGCCAGGTTCTTATAGGCCGCAACGATTACGATGTAGTTTGCTGCTCGGCAACGGGCTGCTTGGAAGTTTCCACGTCAATCTATCCTGATAACGCTTGGGAAGTTCCTTTTATTCACAATGCATTTGCGAATGCTGGTGCAACCATTTCTGGTGTTGAGGCAGCATACAAGGGTCTTCAGCGCGCAGGTAAGATTCCTGCAGACAAGAAGATTAAGTTTGTAGCATTTGGTGGCGACGGTGGTACCTACGACATTGGTCTTCAGTCACTGTCTGGTGCTATGGAACGTGGTCACGATATCGTATATGTTTGCTACGACAATGGCGCTTACATGAATACGGGTATTCAGCGTTCTTCTGCAACGCCAAAGGGCGCATGGGCTACCACTTCTGAGGTAGGTAAGGTTCAGCAAGGTAAGCCTCAGGCTCGCAAGGATCTTACTTCTATCATGGCTGCTCACGGTGTACCTTACGTTGCTCAGGCATGCGTAGGCAATTGGCGCGACCTGGTAAACAAGGCTGAAAAGGCAATAGCTGTTGATGGTCCTGCATTCTTGAATATCATGGCTCCTTGTCCTCGTGGTTGGCGTGTAGATTCCAGCATGACCGCTGAAATTTGCCGTTTAGCAGTAAACTCCAAGTTCTGGCCTTTGTTCGAGGTTGAAAATGGCAAGTGGAAGCTTACCCCAGTTCGTGAAAAGAACGTTATTCCTGTAACTGAATTCATGAAGCCTCAGGGTCGTTTTAAGCACTTGTTTAAGCCTGGCAATGAAGCTTTGCTTGAGGAAATTCAGGCAGACGTTGATGCTTATTGGGCATACCTGGAAGGTCGCGTAGAGGCAACCAAGGATATGTAAGCTGATTATCATTAACTAATCAGACAAGATAGAGACCACCTTACTGGTGGTCTCTTTTTTTGTTTTTACCGAAGAAGAGGCAGCTCTTCTTGAAAGCATTCTTTAGTGTGCTATAGTTTCTTGCAGACAAAATTGAATACAATCTTCAGGGCGAGGTGAAAGTCCTCACTGGCGGTAACGCAAAGGTAAAACGCATACGTAAGGCGGCTATCAATGCGAAGCCCGCGACCCCGATTGTTTTTTGATTATTGCAGTGCTTGTTAGTGATGCAAATAAGAGATAAGCAATTAGGCTGATTCGGTGAAAATCCGAGGCCAACGGTTACAGTCCGGATGGAAGAAGATGATGAATTAGCAACCTCTTATGTGGGTGTGCAACCTTATATGATGTGCCCTGAAATGAAGTTTCATTTCAGGGTTTTTTTTATTTGCGCACTTCATTGCGGCAGCTGATGTTGGTGGATAGACGTACGTATTACGCAAAACCTCCTTGC
The DNA here is from genome assembly GCA_900551155.1 of uncultured Eggerthella sp. GTDB lineage: Bacteria > Actinomycetota > Coriobacteriia > Coriobacteriales > Eggerthellaceae > Anaerotardibacter. Next base: position 9,444 of record URVA01000014.1, read on the forward strand.
ATCATTTCCCGAAATTGTATTCGCGGAACTGAAAAGAAAGGAGGTGTCATCAACATGACTCACGAACAGCAATCAGACAAACGCCGTTCAGAAAAACAGCAGTCAACCGACCAACAATCCATTGATGAATCGTTTATGCGCAGGGCGTTTGACCTGGCGCGCAATGGATATGGATGGACCAATCCAAACCCTATGGTGGGTGCCGTTATAGTGAAAGACGGCCGAATTATTGGTGAAGGTTGGCACACAAAATGCGGCAACCTTCATGCAGAGCGTGAAGCGTTTGCTCATTGCGCTGAAGATCCTCGAGGTGCCACGCTCTATGTAACGCTTGAACCTTGTTGTCATTGGGGTAAAACTCCACCGTGCACTGAAGCAATCATTGAGAACAACATCGCTCGTGTAGTGGTAGGCGCGCCCGATCCAAATCCTCTTGTTTCAGGAGAAGGAATAACGCAACTGCGTGAAGCGGGCATTGAAGTTACGGAAAAGGTATTGCTTCAAGAATGTCTGGATATCAACAAAGTGTTCTTCCACTACATTCAAGCCAAGTTGCCGTATGTCGTTGTTAAGTACGCTATGACTCTTGATGGCAAAATTGCCACTAAAACAGGCGCATCCCAATGGATTACGGGTGAATCTGCACGAGCGCATGTCCACACACAGCGTCATCGTTTTTCAGCAATTATGGTTGGTATTGGGACGGTACTCAGTGATGATCCGATGCTGACTGCTCGTTTGGGTGAAAGTAAGGACCTGATTGCCTCTTGGAAGACGGAATCAGAATTTATGGAAGATCCTTTTCCCGATGATGTGCTGAGCAACAACCCTGTGCGCATAATTCTAGATAGCTCATTGCGGATTCCACTTCACGCAAAGCTGGTAGCTACCGCAAAAGAAATTCCAACGATCATTGCAACGCTAAGTACTGATGAAAAACGAGTAGCTAAATTGCAGGCGCATGGATGCGATGTAATTGTTACGCGCAGCTGTAACGGAAAAGTCGACCTGCAAGATCTAATGGAGCAGCTTGGTCAGCGTGGCATTGACAGTGTCTATGTTGAGGGTGGCGCTACGGTACATGCTGCTTTGATTGAATCTGGGTTAGTTGATGAAGTTCATGCCTACGTAGCTCCAAAAATCTTTGGAGGTAGGCAAGCGCCTGGTCCTGTTGGAGGCGAAGGTGTGGAGATTCCAGCTGAGGCGTTGCAATTCTCGAAGGTGGCTACGAAACAGCTTGGTCAGGACGTTCTTTTTGAATGCGAGGTGAACTAAATGTTTACCGGCATTGTGGAAGAAGTTGGTCAAATTGCCTCTATTCGCAAAGGTGCGCATTCCTGTGTACTCACCGTTAGAGCTTCAAAGGTTTTGGAAGATGTGCATCTTGGCGACAGTATTGCCACGAATGGCGTGTGCCTTACGGTGACAGATTTTACGAAGAGCAGTTTTTCTGCTGATGTTATGCACGAAACACTCAATCGTTCATCGCTGGGAAGCCTGCGGGCAGGCAGCCCCGTAAACCTGGAGCGCGCCATGGCAGCAAATGGACGCTTTGGTGGTCACATTGTTTCAGGGCATATTGATGGTACGGGAGTTATCCATTCCCTCAAGGAAGATGACAATGCGGTGTGGTATTCGATTAGTGCATCACCTGAAATACTTCACTTGATCGTTGAAAAAGGATCCATTGCGATAGATGGCATTAGCTTGACAGTTGCTTCAGTGGAATCTAGCCGCTTTAGTGTTTCGATTATTCCCCACACCCGCGCACAAACGAATCTTGCTTCGAAAAAAGTGGGCGATGTGGTGAATTTGGAAAATGATTGTATCGGCAAATACGTAGAACGACTTCTGGGTGAATCGGGCTTCATTTCGCTAACAGAAGAAATGAAGCGCCGAGGCGATCGTTTTTCTGGAAAAGAATCCACGCAACATGCACTGAGCGGAAAGGGAGATTCCGTCAAGAAACGCTCATCTGGCATAACGAGAGATTTTCTTATCCAAAACGGATTTTAAGGATGGTTTATTCATGTTTGAATTTTCTACCATAGAACAGGCACTTGAGGATTTGCGTCAGGGAAAGATAATTCTTTGCACTGACGATCCTGATCGCGAAAACGAAGGTGACTTTATCTGTGCGGCTGAATTTGCTACCACAGAAAACGTGAACTTTATGGCGATGCACGGCAAGGGCTTAATCTGTATGCCTATGAGCATTGAACTGTGCCGTAAGCTCATGTTTCCACAGATGGTTACCACTAATACCGACACTCACGAAACGGCATTTACGGTATCGATTGATCATGTAGATACCACGACGGGCATTTCAGCGGAAGAGCGTGGCTATACCGCTCGTATGTGTGTCGCAGACGATGCGAAACCAGAGGATTTCCGTCGTCCAGGACATATGTTCCCGCTTATGGCAAAGAAAAACGGGGTATTAGAGCGTAATGGTCATACTGAAGCTACGGTTGACTTAATGCGTTTGGCAGGCCTTAAGGAGTGCGGATTGTGCTGCGAAATCATGCGCGAAGATGGCACCATGATGCGCACTCCCGAACTTATTGAATTGGCTCAGAAGTGGAACATCTCCTTTATCTCTATTAAGGCATTGCAAGAATATCGCAAGAAGCATGACAAATTGGTTGAGCGCGTCGCGTCACCTTTAATGCCTACTAAATATGGCAATTTCCGTGCCCATGCTTATATCAACAAACTTAACGGAGAACATCACGTTGCTCTTGTTAAGGGTGATATCGGTGATGGTGAAAACATCTTATGTCGTGTTCATTCAGAATGCTTAACGGGCGATGCGTTTGGTTCTCTTCGCTGCGATTGTGGTGATCAGCTTACTACCGCAATGCGTCAGGTAGAAGAAGAGGGACGTGGCATTGTTTTGTACATGCGCCAAGAAGGTCGCGGAATTGGTTTAGTGAATAAACTGCGTGCTTACGAGTTGCAAGATGAAGGTATGGACACCTTGGAGGCAAATCTAGCGCTCGGGTTTGATGGCGATATGCGTGAATACTACATTGGTGCACAGATTCTTCGTGATCTTGGTGTTAAAACCATGCGTCTTTTAACTAATAACCCCGATAAGGTGTATCAGCTCAAAGACTTTGGTATGGAAATTGTTGAGCGCGTGCCCATCCAAATGCCTGCAACTGATTACGACCGTTTTTATCTAGAAACCAAAAAAGAAAAGATGGGCCATCTTTTGAATATGGAAGAAGAGCCGCTAAAGGCGTAAAGGACTTCTTTAGAAAACAAAAAGACAAGTGCGAAAAAGCACTGTAAAGACTTGGCAAATCGTCGTCTTGAATGACGTAGTAAGAAAGGAATAATAATGAACACCCTTGAAGGTAAACTTGTTTCTCGCGATATTAAAGTCGGTATCGTTGCAGCGCGTTTTAATGAATTTATCACCTCAAAGCTGCTTTCTGGAGCTATGGATGGCTTGGTTCGCCATGATGTTAAAGAAGAGGATGTAGATGTAGCTTGGGTACCAGGTGCTTTTGAAATTCCACTTATCGCACAAAAAATGGCCGAATCGGGCAAGTATGATGCCGTCATTTGCTTGGGTGCAGTAATTCGTGGCGCAACGTCTCATTACGATTTGGTATGTAACGAGGCAGCGAAAGGCGTTGCTCAGGTTGGTCTAAAGACTGGTGTGCCAGTATTGTTCGGTGTAGTAACAACTGACACTATTGAGCAGGCAATTGAGCGTGCTGGCACGAAAGCTGGCAATAAGGGCTATGACTGTGCAACAAGTGCTATTGAAATGGTGAACCTCATTCATGAGATTGAAGCATAGTAGGGCTGTTTCAATAAAGTGAGTTATGAAAGCGGATAGTAAGAAAACTATATTCGTATCACGCTTGTAAGCTACGGCTACTCAAAAGAAGACGTAGAGGGTTGTTGCCAATCTGCGTCTTCTTTCTTTCTTGATCAAATCATAAAGCGGGTCAGAAAGTTTTTAGTACGGTGCGCTATGATGACTAAGAATAGGTTTTGATAAAACAAGGAGAGATTCCATGCTTCTTACTGAGCCGTTAACTATTAACACGATGGTTGTGCATAATCGTCTTGTTTTGCCTCCTATGGCAACCGAAAAGTCGATTGGGGAAGGCGAGGTTAGTCAGGCCCTTTGTGATTACTACGACGAAAAAACTAAGGGTGGCTATTTTGGCTTGGTTGTTACGGAGCATAGTTATATCAACAAAATGGGCCAGGCAAGCGTTGGTCAGGTATCTCTTTCGAAAGATGAAGATATTCCTGGCTTACGAAAACTAGTAGAGGTTATTCACAACAATGGCTCAAAAGTAATAGCCCAGATAAATCATGCAGGCGGCAAAGCAATTTCTGCTCTGGATGGCGCTACTGCCGCTCCCGCTCCAACAGGTATGCCTTATACCACCACACGCGGCGAAGCGGTAGAAGCTCACAGTATGACGCAGGCAGAAATTGATCAGGTTGTTTCTGATTTTGCGCAAGCGGCACGTCGCGTAAAGGAAGCGGGCTACGATGGAGTAGAAATTCATTCTGCGCACGGATATTTGCTCAATCAGTTTTACTCTCCGCTTTCCAACAAGCGCGATGATGCCTATACAGGAAGCACTCTGGAGGGCCGTATGCGCTTACATGGTGAAGTAATTGCTGCTGTTCGAGAAGAAGTGGGCCCTGATTTTGTAGTTGCCCTTCGTTTAGGTGCATGTGACTACCAAGAAGGTGGTTCTACGGTTGATGACGCCGTAGCGGCAGCTAAGATTCTGGAACTTGCAGGCATAGACTTACTTGATATATCGGGTGGTCTTTGTGGCTATCGTGGTAGTGGATCTAAGGAACCAGGCTATTTCGGTGTTGAGTCGAAGGCAATTCGCGAAGCAGTATCTATTCCTGTAATTCTTACAGGGGGCGTTCGTGATGGTCGGGCAACAGAGCGATTGCTTAAAGAGGGCAAGGCAGACCTTATTGGAGTGGGTCGTTCGGTTTTGAAGGATTCTCTTTGGGCGAAGAAGGCTTTTGAGGAATTGGGGATATAAACCAATGATAACTACCGAGCAATCAGCATCCAAGGGAACTATCTTTTTTGATTTTGATGGCACTCTTCACGACAGCATGGCAATCTACGGGCCAGCTTTTCGGAGTGCGTATGCATGGCTTGTCGAACAAGGTTATAAACAGCCAAAGGAATTTAGCGACGAATGGATTAGTCAGTGGCTCGGTTTCACCGTTGAAGAGATGTGGACTACGTTTGCCCCAGATTTACCCGAAGAGGTGTGGCGTCAGGCTGCTGCTCTTGTTGGCAGAGAAATGGATGGCCGCACGGAGCGTGGTGAAGCTCAGCTTTTTGAAGGTGTTGCGCAAGCGCTCGATAGTCTTAAGCAGCAGGGTTTTGATTTAGCGTTTTTGAGTAATTGTCGTATAGCTTACTGTGATGTTCATCGTAGTAATTTTGACTTAGACAAGTGGTTTTGCGCTTATTATTGCGCCGAAGCATTTGATGACATTCCAAAATGGAAAATCTATCAACAAGTTGCTGCAAATCATGCTTATCCGCAGGTGATGGTGGGTGATCGTTTTCACGATCAGGAAGTAGCGCAAAATGCTCATATTCCCTTTGTTGGTTGCGCGTATGGATTCGGTCGTGAAGGAGAGCTTAACCAGGTGGATGTCTGGGCGTATAAGCCAAGCGATTTACCTAGGGCAATCGAAGAAGCATTAAGCTAAATTGGTTCTAAATTGGTCGTCCGTAGGGAATGGTGTACCAGACCACCAAACCTATAGTTTTTAAGGTGTGTATAGTCTGGTCGGTATGCTTGAAAACGGCTGGCTTAAATGAAGGATCGTACGAATCAGGCTGAAGTTCCATCTTCTAGAATATGAATACGCTTAATAGTTGCCGAGGAATTATCTACGCTCATCGCATACACTCTTCCATCTTGTGCTTCTCGTTGAGCGGGATCGATTAAAGCGTAACTTCCGTTAGGAAGTACGCGGTTCATGGACTCGCCCGTTACCTTTAGATAAAAAGCATTGGGATGTTTTTGGAATATTGACACAGGCAAAGGATGTTTTTCGTTAACATCAAGCATTTCTAGAGGCTTGCCTGCAGCGATTGAACCAAAAAGAGGTATTTCGATAGTGGGCTCTGTTTTGTCGCTTGGTTGAGCGAGTACTTTTTTCGCATAACCGAATTTTTCACTTAAGATGTCATCTGCGCTCAACTCAGGGAAGGTGTCGATGATCGATTGAATATGATGAGCTTGCGGAGTGCTTTCACCTCGTTCCCATGCAGATATAGCGCTCTGGCTAACGCCAGTAGTTTTGGCAAAATCGGTTTGTGTTAGGCCTTTGTTGACACGAAATGCATTTATGTTGTCACCAATGAAGTTCTGCATGGTTCACCTCGTGGAAATTCTACCAAACGAACTGGTAAGAGAAATTGACAGTGACTTTTTACCAGTTAAACTGGTAAAAAGTCGTAGGGAGGTCAAAATGCATAACTGGCTAGAAGAAGCTCGCATAGTTTCTGACCTCTCTGTGGAGGATTGCGCACGCGCGTTGTATCAATCAGTAAATTCCTTTCGTTCGAAAGAAGAAAATCCAGGAACTCTTACTTTGAACGAAATACGGGTTCTTATGAAATTGTTCAATGATGATGCTAAACAAATTGCCTGGAAAGCGTTTTTGGAATTTAAGCCGTAAGTAATCAGATCTTCGAGATCGCATTTGCTATCTATTCTGGTGGTTGTTGTAGGAAAGATGTTTTCAAGAATGGGTGCTCTATGAATACTGTTGTCAACACATTATCTTCTTCAGAATTATCTTCCTGTAAAACTGCCGAGGAAATGGTTCTTTTGCGCGGGAGCAGCGTAGTGTTGTAGGTCTTCAGCATGCTTTGCTTCTGGTAAAAGAATTGGCAAAAGCCCTACAGCAACAAAGAAAAGCACAAGAAGCTTCCTTGTCTGACGTATTTGCGCGTAAGAAATCGCTCGAGCGCCTTCTCTTAAAAGAGCTTGGCGTGTGGTGCTATTTGTCGTATTTGCAGGGTGCATCCTATCGCTATCTTGATCAGGCGGAAGTTTGTTTTAGCCATATGTTCTCTTTTGAAAATTTAGATGCAGAACTTGAAATGTACTACGCATTCATTCTGTGGTCTAAATGGCAAGAAAAACAAGCTCAGCCAGGGGATATGAAACAGTGTTTCACTCTTCTTTCGCGCTGTTCGGAAGCGGAATCGTTTCAGGTTTCTCAATTGGATGTTGTGTGGTTTCGCCTGGGGTATTTATACCAAGTCGGCGCTGGCTGTAAACAGGATGCCAATAAGGCAGAAGTGTGTTTCGAGCAGGCAAGAAATCTTGGCCTAGACTGCTAGGTTGAGCCAGGTATTCAATTCCTGCTTCATGTACTTGAAGGTTTCTTTGGTATCGGGATTTATGAAGTTGCCTTTCATTCCAAAGGGATGCTCAACTAAGCTGAGCGCCGAACCTGATTTTGAAGCTATTGTTTTGCTTGCTGTATATTCCAATTCGAAAACGAAACAAAGAAAGCCTACAACGTAATCGGCAGGATAGAGGCGCTCTTCACGTTTAACGCAACGGTGCTCTTTAAAGGCGTTGATAACGGCAGGGCTTAATTTGCTTGCCTGCAATTCTTCAAGCGTAGAATTCATGATGGTTTCTGGGGTGCTGTATTGCATGGTATCAAGAATGTCTAACTTGTCAGCATCGCGAACAAGGGCACAAAAGGCGTGTTGCCTATCAGTGAGACCTTTGGGCAAGTCGAGTACGCTGTGAAGCGCAATTGCTTGGTAAATAAGTTCATCCTCGGCATTATCGGCAACAAAAGCCCTCAGGCGGATGTTGTTCGCATAAGGCGCTTCAGTGGGTTTTTCTTCGAATAGAACCTCTACGCTTAAAGCTGCATGGCTGGTACTTTTGGCATCAGAAAAGGTATTCCAGCGACGAAGTTGTTCAAAACGACCAATATCATGAAGAAGTCCGATAAGCCATGCTAGATCGCAATCAGTTTCGCTGAAGTGTTCTTGTTCCGCAATCTTGCGACAAAGATCTGCGACACGCAGAGAATGCTCGATCTTTAACGCTATGCGAGGATTAGTGGCGTCATATGCTTCAACATAGGCTAAAAATCTGTGTTTGGCTTGTTTGCAATCTATGGGCATAAAAACTTCTTTCTAGATCTTTTTCTTACTACCTTATCGAAAGACTATGCAAAACCGAAAGGGGATTTAAAAACAATACTGAAGTCCTAAAAGCACAGGAGTTGAAGGTACGAAGCTGAAGTTGTGGAGCTGGGGTTGTGCTTAGAGGCAAAAGAAAGCCACGAAAGATTGGCTTTCGTGGCTTGTGTTTGATGATATTTGCGGTATCTGTGTGCGATTTATGCTTCAAGCAGTTTTTCTACCGTTGCAAGCTTAACGCAGCAAACAAATACCTTCATTGCAGCTTCCAATTCATCCAGGGGAGGAAGGGTAGGAGCAATACGGATATTGGAGTCCTTAGGATCGTTCTTGTAAGGATAGGTTGCACCCGCACCCGTCATGGTTACGCCTGCTTCTTTTGCAAGAGAAACAATACGCTTTGCGGTTCCTTCAGGAGCGTCGAAGGAGATGAAGTAACCGCCGCGAGGATTACTCCAAGATCCGCAACCAGTGCCTTCAAAGCCTTCAGAAAGAAGCTTCAAAACAAGCTCGAACTTTGGACGGAGAATTGCAGCATGTTTTGCCATGTGTGCAGCAATGCCCTCAGCGTCTTTAAGGAAGCGAACATGGCGAAGCTGATTGAGTTTGTCGTGACCTATGGTTTGAGCGCCCATGCGCTTTTTGATATCGGCAATATTGTCAGCACTTGCAGCCATAGCAGCAAGGCCAGCACCAGGGAAGGTTACCTTTGAAGTTGAAGCAAATTTGAAATAGCGGTTAGGGTTACCAGCTTCGTTGCAAGCTGCAGCGATGTCGAGTAGCTGATCTTGCTGTGCTGGATCGTCGTAGAGGTGATGAACGGTGTAGGCGTTGTCCCAGAAAATGCGGAAATCTTCTGCAGCGCATTTCATGGAAGCTAAGCGACGAACAACCTCATCTGAATAAGTAACACCACCAGGATTGGAATATTTTGGAACGCACCAAATGCCCTTGAAAGAAGAATCGTTAGCTACCAATTCTTCTACTGCATCCATATCAGGACCATCTTCAGTCATGGGTACGGTAACCATTTCGATACCGAAAGCTTCGGTAACACCAAAATGACGGTCGTAGCCGGGAACGGGGCAGACAAATTTCACGGAATCAAGCTTGCTCCAAGGAGTGGATCCTAAGGTGCCAAATACCCAGCAACGCATTACGGTGTCATACATAATGTTGAGGCTTGAATTGCCGAATACGATGGTGTTTTCTGGCTTGTCATCAAGCATGGTTGCCATAAGCTCTTTTGCTTCGGGCAGGCCATCAACAACGCCATAGTTGCGAACGTCGGTGCCATCAGCTGCGGTGCAAGCATCGTTTGATGAAAGGGTATCAAGCAAAGGCATGCTTAGATCAAGCTGATCTTTACCTGGCTTGCCGCGAGCCATGTTAAGAGACAGGCCCTGAGCACGATAGGTTTCGTATTCTTCGGTTAATGCGGTCTTGAGCGTAGTAAGCTCTTCTTTTCCCATTTCCGCGTACGTGGGCATTATGCTTCCTTCCGTTTGCGAATTGTTATTTCTCGAACTGTTTCAGTATAGAGGTTGAAGCTGATGCTCGCAAAACACTCAACAAGAAACTTTTCTTTTGGTAAATAAGCATCGTAAAAAGATGCACAAGAATAAGAAGAAACACGCCATTGCTAGGAGAGAGGGTGGAAATGGCGTGTTTCTATTAAGATGCGACAGAAAGGGTGTCGCATGGGGGTGTTGGAATTAAAACAATAGTTCGTGCTTACTTGTTTACTTTTACAGCTCCTCGTTCAATCATTGCTTCGATTTCCTCTTCCGATGAACCGAGCCAACTCAAAATAGAGCGCGTAGATTCACCCAGTTCGGCTGGTTCTTTAGCTTCTTGAAGATTTGAGCGCATATCACCAATAACATGTGGGGTATTGGTTTGAAGCGCTGTACCAAAGCGCGGGAAGTTAACGTAATTCAGCATATGAGGATTGGTTTCCATGGCAAGCTCTATTGCTTCTGTCTTGTTAAGGCAAGGTGCGATAGCGTAAGGTTTATCTGCAAGCCACTCAATCCATTCGTCGTAAGTTTTAGATTTAACTAGTTCAACAATAGCTTCATATGCGGTGGGGTTTTCTTCTGGCGTGTCTTTGAGCATGTTGTACAAATCAGGTCTATTGATATCGTCACAGAATTGGTTCCAATAATTGTGTTCATATAAACCAAACGACATCATGCGACCATCTTTGGTGTAATAAATGTTGTAGCCGACAGAAGGGTATTCGCGCATTTCTGAAGTAAGTTTTTTCCCGTAGAAAAACCAACGGCTATCAAGCATTGCATTCCACCAAATTAGTGAGTCATACATAGAAACATCAATATGGGTTCCGCCAGCTTTTTCTCGAGCGATTAAGCCAGTCAGTGCGCCTTGGAGACCTACCATAGCCGCTGAAAGATCCGCTGGTTGGAGAAGAGCAACGGCACCTTTCGTTAAATCGTAATAGCCAGTTTTAGCAACGATATTAATGTCATGAAGGGCATCAAGACTGCGAGGGTCATTTTGTCCGTAAGCAGAAAATGACACATACACCAGTTGTGGGTTTATTTCGTGAAGTGTTTCAAAATCAATTCCCAAGCGTTTTGCAACACCAGGTCGATAGTTTTCTACTAATACGTCAGCTTTTTTGATTAGATCGTAAAAGCGTGTCTGAACTTCGGGATCTTTCAGATTAAACGAAACACTTTCCTTATTGCGATTTAATGCGTAGTGGTAATAGCTTTCACCATTGATTTGAGGATGTTCGCCACGTACTAAATCGCCAGTCTTGGTGTCTTCCACTTTAATAACGCGTGCACCCAAATCTGCGAAATACAAGCTTACGTAAGCTCCTAATAAGTAGCGTGAAAGGTCTACTACAACCAGATTTTCGAATGGTTTTTGCATGAGTAACTCCTTTAAGATTGGGCGAAAAGGGCGCACGAATCAAAGGCACCTACATAAAGTGCTTAAAAACATGCAAATGAGAAAATGCGGGTTATCTAATGGGGGATATAGTTAACGTCTTTTGGAAGATTTGCTCTTTGGAGCTATGCCTGCTTGGTTGCGGCCAATACGACGAAACAGAATACTCATTCCGTAACCAAGAACACCGATCATAATCAACTGAGCAGGGTTAATTCCTAAGATAAGACCGCCCAGCAAAATTACTGAAACACCGGCATTAAGAACTATCGCCAAAAGATTGAAATCAATTTTGTCGCCCATGGTTATCCTTTTCCTGTCCCCCCTCGCAAGTTATAGCGAGGGGGGACATTTTTGAGTGTTTATAGAACAGGGGGATAAATCTACATACTCGAATAATTAAGCGTTGGCTTTAGCGTGAGCTTCAGCAGCTTCGCGTGCCAACTCTTCGTCACTCTTGTACCAAGCAGCTTTACGAGCTTTGTCGCCTGCGAGCCAGGTGTAAATAAGAAGACCGAAGGTGATGGTCAAAACGATGAGACCACCTACGAAGAAGCCGGTCCAACCAAGCTGTTCGGAAACAACAGCCCAGCCAGTTGCACCAATAGCACCAATGCCGTTGAAGATAGTGATCATCCAAGAATAAATCTTGTCGAATTCGCGACCGCCAGCAATCTGACGACAGAGGAATGGCAACATTGCAGTCGAACATGCATAGGTTAAGCCGAAGAACAAGCCGCCGAAGAACATAGGCCAAATACCAGCTTCGCCGAAGATCTGAGGAATCCACCACATCATCAGAAGGCCAATTACGCCACCGAAGTAGCCGAGTAACTGTGCGCCAATAAGGGTACGGGATTCGATGAAACCAACGATAACCTTACCGCCTGCCTGGCCGCCACTGGTGAATGCTTCAAGAGTACCGGAGAGTAAGAGTAGGCCAACGATTGCCTGACCGCCCCAGCCATCATGACCGAGGAACTGTACGTAAGTTGCGAACAGCTGAGTCATGGTAGTAAGGGTATTCAG
>URVA01000015.1 GCA_900551155.1 uncultured Eggerthella sp.
GAGCCAGTAACTTCTATTCCTTGCACAGTATTACCCTCGACAAGTCCTGCTAACTCCCGCGTATCTCTACCTGAGTTATGCACTGCATACAAGCAAGCATTATCTCCTTATTTGGAGTTTGACCCCGAATACCCCGTTCTTGATGTTCCTGAAGTGGTGCGCCTCGAACAATCAATCGCTTCATCAGGCACTTCGCTCTACACCCTTATGCATCGTGCAGGAAGATTTTTAGCATACGAAGCTAAGAAATATTTAGAACAAGAATCTTGCCACAGAGAATCTGAACACAATGGAACAACGCACAATAAAACTGAATGTAGCGAAACAAACCGCAACGAACCCGAGCGCGACGAAGCAGCATCGGACCAAAACCAATTCCACACCCCAATGCCAAACCAGCTACACGTCTCAATACTATGCGGGCACGGAAACAATGGCGGCGATGGCTGGGTTGCAGCAGACTATTTGGCAAAAGCAGGCTATCACGTTGATTTGATTTCTTCTGTTTCCGCGCAAGAAATAAAAGCGGAACCAGCGCACACCACTGCTTGCGAAATTGAACGGGAGATTGAATGCGATATAAAACACGAAATTGATTGCAATACAGAACGAGAAATTAAATGCGAAATCGAGCGCGATTCAGAGCGCAAAATTAAAGGCAAAGCAGGACGTAAAACCATAACTTCGCCCAAGAGCAAACAGGCAATTCGCCTGCTTATTAATCCAACCAATGAAGAAGTAGAAGCATCCCTTTCAAAAGCAGATCTTATTATTGATGCAATTCTAGGTACAGGATTTTCAGGCGATACCGTACGCGAGCCTTTTTCTACCTGGATTACCCTTACCAATCAGCAAAAGGCACGTGAAGAAGTATGCAACACTAATCCCACTCACAGCACACGCAATGCATGCATTATTGCGGCGGATGTTGCCAGTGGCTTTTCGGCGCAAATAGGCACAGCGGCAACTCCTTGCATCGTGGCAGATCACACCGTAACCATGATCACTTTAAAAACAGGGCTTGTTCAACCAAACGCCAAAACCTATTGCGGCACAATTCGTGTTGCTCCCTTGGCACTTTTTGACCTATAAACCCAGTTTTTTCCGATTTTCGGCACCACCCTGCAGAAAAACCCCGAAAGTGAGAGACTCGGAAGTAGCCAACGCAAACCAATCTCGAGAAAATTATCGTTAATTACATAAATTTGATGCTTTATACGCTTTCCTAAAAAGAAGAGAGCCTCTTTCAACAAGAGACTCTCTCACAAACCGCGTTTTTCTACAGGGTACCCCCTTATTTTGGAAAAAAGTAGCCAGCATTAGCTGCGGCTACTTATTGAGCTTATTTTGCTGGCAAAACGAATGCGAGCCAGGATTGGCGCAGGTAACAAAAGTGGCAACCATGCTTATTCTGCTGACTGAGGCAAAAGCAGCAGAGCAATCTGGGTAGCATTCAATGCCGCACCCTTGCGAATCTGGTCCGCAACATTCCAGAAAGCGATACCGTTTTCTACGGATGGATCCTTGCGAATACGACCAACAAAGGCGCCGTCAGTACCTGCCAGCAAACCTGGCATTGGATATACGTTATTCGCAATATCGTCCATTACCGTAATGCCTGGTGCCGCTTCAAGAGCAGCGCGTGCTTGCTCAACGCTTACTGGACCTTCAAATTCGACATTAATTGATTCGCCATGGCAACGAAGAACAGGTACACGTACGCACGTTGCTGCAACCTGAATGTTTTCATCCCCCATAATCTTCTTGGTTTCAACTACCATCTTCCATTCTTCTTTTGTGGAAGCATCATCCAAGAACACATCAATATGAGGAATGCAGTTAAAAGCAATCTGATGAGCAAATGCATCAACCGTTAACTCTTCCCCGTCAAGGAACTGACGAGTTTGTGCATACAATTCGTCCATTGCCTTAGCACCAGCGCCCGATGCTGCCTGGTAAGTAGAAACAACGACACGCGTAATGCGAGACAGATCATACAAAGGCTTTAAGGCTGCTACCATCTGAATAGTAGAACAGTTTGGATTAGCAATTACTCCGTTGTGCCATTCAATATCCTGAGGATTTACCTCTGGCACAATCAGAGGAACATCTTCGTCCATGCGGAATGCACTTGAATTGTCGATCATAATAGCGCCCGCATCCACCACAGTCTGGCGGAACTGCTTGGACACTCCTGCACCCGCGCTGAACAATGCAATATCAACGCCCTCGAATGCTTCTGGGGTCATTTCCTGTACAGTTAGTTCTCCAGCAGGAACCTGACCGCAACCCTTGAAAGGAAGCTTCTTTCCTGCAGAACGTGCTGAAGCTAAAGCGCGTACTTCACTTGCAGGGAAATCGAGATCATGAAGAACCTCGAGGAATTCATGACCAACCGCACCAGTTGCACCAGCTACTGCTACAACAGGATTGGCAGGTATTTCCTTTGTCCAGGCCATAAAAAGCTCCTTCATTCAAGACGTTTTACGTAATGTCAATCATCATTCTACGTAGCGATAAGTAGCGATACTCGTCATGATGATTGGGCTCATGATACTACGCTGCGCTAAAGAGCGCATAAAAACCGCCCGTTTTGAGCAAATAATTCGGGGAATAGCGCCCCACCAGGATTTTGTTAACCAGACCGAAACAAAGCGAAACATTCCGAAATCTTCTTTAAACACGCAATTCGCGCAACAAATCGTATATAAAACACCCTTTTCATCAGCACATTTCTCTAAAACCTACCACAATACTTTCACCGTCGAATTAACGTAGCTGAAACAAGCATGCAACGATCAAGACACAGTGCTTCCGTAGAGTAGTACCACCTAAACAGGCGAAAAGAGGTATACATGAACAGCGAAGCAACGTGCACAACCCCAGCGTGTACTCCCCCAGCACCATCCACACCCCCAGGAATGTATCGCAGCTCATTCGAACATGACGCCTGCGGTATTGGAGCACTCGCAAACCTAAAGGGCGTGCGCTCCCACCAGATGGTCGATGATGCACTATCCGTCCTTGTTAACTTGGAACATCGAGGTGGAGTTGGCCTCGAACCAAACACGGGCGACGGCGCAGGCATCCTCCTTCAGATTCCCCATCGTTTCTTCCGCAAGGAAGCACAAAAATACGGCAGCCTGTTGCCCGACGAAGGCAACTATGGCGTAGCTATGCTTTTCTTGCCCACTGACGATCATGGCCTTGCTGAAGCCATGCGCGTCTTTGAAGATGGCTGTATCTCCGAAGGTATTCCTCTGCTGTTTTGGCGCGACGTTCCAACCGACGCTCACGACCTCGATTCGGCAGCGCTTGAGTGCATGCCTACCATCAAGCAGGCATTCCTTGGCCGCCCAGCCGACTGCAAAACCGCAGACGAATTTGAACGCCGCCTCTACACCTGTCGTCGCGTAATTGAAAAGCTTGCAAAGCAGACCTACAGCCTTAACGATAAAACCTTCTATGTTTGCTCAATGAGCGCCCGCACTATCGTGTATAAAGGCATGCTTATTTCCAC
Organism: uncultured Eggerthella sp.; assembly: GCA_900551155.1. Taxonomy (GTDB): domain Bacteria; phylum Actinomycetota; class Coriobacteriia; order Coriobacteriales; family Eggerthellaceae; genus Anaerotardibacter. Next base: position 3,521 of record URVA01000015.1, read on the forward strand.
ACAGATGCGCGGCTTCTTTAAGGACCTCGACGATGCGTCGTGCGAAACCGCTATCGCCCTTGTCCATTCGCGCTATTCCACCAACACTACCCCTTCATGGGAGCGCGCTCATCCCAATCGCTATATCGTGCACAACGGCGAAATAAACACCCTGCACTGCAACATCAACTGGACCCGAGCCCGCGAACCGCATCTTTATTCTCCTGTTATGGGAGACAACCTTACCAAGGTGCTTCCCGTATTCAACGGCGAAGGATCCGACTCGGCAATGCTTGATAACATGCTGGAGTTCATCGTGATGAACGGCCGAAGCCTGCCGCGCGCGGTATCAATGCTACTTCCTGAACCGTGGGATAAAAACCCCGCGCTTTCCAAAAAACGAAGCGCCTGGGGCGAATACCAGTCGATGCTCACCGAAGCATGGGAAGGCCCTGCTGCTATTGCCTTTTCCGATGGCCGCATCATGGGCGCGGTGCTCGATCGCAATGGGTTGCGCCCCGCACGTTACTACATAACCTCTGATGATCGTCTGATTCTTTCAAGCGAAACAGGCACGCTCGACATTGATCCTTCGAAGATCTTGAACGCAGGCAGCCTTGGCCCAGGCCAGATGCTGCTTGTTGATCCAGAGGAAGGTCGCGTGCTTTTCGATGACGAAATCAAAGAAAGCCTCGCAAACAAAGCGCCGTACTTTGATTGGATTAATGCCGAAACACGCAAACTCGAAAGCCTTATTGATCAGACAGGCGAATCGAACGGCAACTTACCTGATACCGACCTTGCGCTCAGCAAGCGACAAGCAGTACACGGCTATTGCTTCGACGATGTCGAAGAGGCAATTATCCCTATGGCAGAAAAAGGAAAAGCACCCCTCGCTTCGATGGGCACCGACACCCCTCTGGCCTGCCTGTCCGAACGCCCGCGCCGCTTCTTCCATTATTTCAACCAGCTTTTTGCGCAGGTGACCAACCCGCCTATTGACGCCTTGCGCGAATCACACCTAACTTCAACGCTGCTCTACATTGGCAATCACGGCAATCTTCTTGAAGATGCCCGCACCAATTGCCGTCTGATTCGCCTTGATAGCCCCATCCTTACGCAGGACGAATTCAATACGCTTGCAGAAATTGACAGGAAAGGCTTCAAGGGCACCAAGCTCTACGCCTCGTATCCCGCAGGCAAAACCGCAGCGGACACCAACCCCCATGCGCTTCGCGATGCGCTCAACGCGTTGTGCGAACAGGCAGAGCAGGCCATCCGCACAGGCGTAAGTGTTCTTGCGATTTCGGACCGTGTACCTGAAGGCGAAATACCTATTCCATCCCTTCTTGCGGTTTCGAGCATTCACAACCATCTACTTCGTTGCGGACTGCGCACCCAAGCCGACCTGATTATCGAATGCGGCGATGCCATTACCGCACACGATTTCGCAACGCTTGTTGGTTATTCCGCATCGGGTATTTGCCCCTACCTTGCCCACGACACCATTGCTTCTCTTGCTGATCGCTCTGTTATTTCTATCAGCGCCGAAGAAGCCATTGCAAACTACAACAAAGCAATTCTTTCGGGAATCGTTTCCATCATGTCCAAGATGGGCATCTCCACCATGCAGGGTTATCATGCAGCACAGATTTTTGAAGCGGTTGGCCTATCCGAAGAGTTCATCGACACCCACTTTACGGGCACGGTAAGTCGTATCGGAGGTCTTTCGGTTGACGATCTTCAGCACGAATGCGACCTGCGCTACGCCGAAGCGCTCGATCAGATGCACTCTCCCGCACCTGATCAGCTACCAAGTTCTGGCATCACCACCTGGCGTCCTCGAGGCGAAGAACATTTGATTACACCTGAAGTTATTTCACTTTTGCAGCGCGCCGTACGCACCAACGATGCCGCGCTCTTCGACGAATACAGCAAGGCGGTTCACCAAACAGGCCGTACCATCGTGCTGCGCGACCTGCTGGAATTTGTTCCTACACGCCCATCTATTCCTCTTGAGTCAGTTGAACCAGCTTCCGAAATCGTAAAGCGATTCAACACGGGCGCTATGAGCTACGGCTCCATTTCGAAAGAAGCGCATGAATGCCTTGCCATTGCCATGAATCGCTTAGGCGGTCGCTCGAATTCTGGCGAAGGTGGAGAAAACCCCGCACGAGAAACTCCGCTTCCCAATGGCGATAGCAAGTGCAGTGCCATCAAGCAGATTGCTTCAGGCCGATTCGGCGTAACGAGCCGCTACCTGATGAGCGCCAAGGAACTGCAAATCAAACTTGCTCAGGGAGCCAAGCCAGGCGAAGGTGGTCACTTACCCAGCAGCAAAGTATGGCCATGGATTGCACGCACTCGTCGCTCAACGCCCGGCATCGGTCTTATTTCTCCTCCTCCTCATCACGATATTTATTCGATTGAGGACTTGGCAGAACTTATCTTCGACCTTAAAAACGCCAACCCTCACGCACGCGTTTCGGTAAAGCTTGTTTCTGAAACGGGTGTTGGCACTATTGCAACTGGCGTTGCAAAAGGTGGTGCCAATAAGATTCTAATTTCTGGATCTAATGGCGGCACGGGCGCAGCACCACGCGACTCCATTCATCATGCAGGCCTGCCCCTTGAAATGGGCCTGGCTGAAACGCAGCAAACCTTGCTTCAAAACGGCTTGCGCTCTCGCGTCGTTCTAGAAGCTGACGGCAAGCTTATGGATGGTCGCGACGTTGCCATAGCATGTCTGTTGGGCGCCGAAGAATTCGGATTCGCAACAATGCCCCTTATTGCTATGGGATGCCTTATGCAGCGCGACTGCCAGCAAGACACCTGTCCTGTGGGTATTGCAACGCAAAACCGCAGCTTACGTTCTTGCTTCTGCGGAAAACCTGAATATGTGGTGAACTTCATGATGATGGTGGCCGAACAGCTTCGTACCATCATGGCTACCCTTGGTTTTGCCACCATTGATGAAATGGTCGGGCAGGTAGAATGTCTGCGCCAGACGAATAATGCGCGAAGCTGGAAGGCAAACCTTATGGACCTTGCCCCTCTTCTGGTAAAGCCTGAAGTGGAATTCGGTCGCGCAATTCCTGTTGCACATTGCCCCCACTACTTACCAGAAGCACAAGCGCCCAACACGCTTCCGCAGACGCTTGATGCCACTTTGTTTGTTCCTTATACCGAACAAGCCCGCCAGCATCTTGAACCAATCACCTTCCACGCGGACATCGCCAATATCAATCGCTGCGTTGGCACGATGCTTGGCTCTGTCGTAACCGCATCTCATCCTGAAGGCATTCCTGAAGACACCATCACCATTAACTGCACGGGTTCTGGTGGCATGAGCTTCGGAGCATTTTTGCCTCACGGCATAACGCTTTCCATCACGGGCGACACCAACGACTACTTCGGCAAGGGTCTCTCGGGCGGCAAGCTTGCCATTACGCCACCAGCGAATGCAACCTATCGCGCCGAAGAAAACATTCTCGTGGGCAATGTAGCCTTCTATGGCGCCACCGAAGGCAAGGGCTACGTCAACGGATTAGCAGGCCAGCGTTTTGCAGTTCGCAATTCTGGCGCCGAACTGGTTGTTGAAGGCGTTGGCGAAAACGGCTGCGAATACATGACGGGCGGCACGGTACTTGTCTTGGGCGAAGTTGGACAAAACTTTGCAGCAGGCATGAGCGGCGGCATAGCGTATGTCTACGACGAAACAAAAACACTCAAACACCGCTGCAATCTTGAACTGGTAGAACTGGTAGCGCCCACCGCACAGGAACTTGCCACGATTCGCAGATTGCTTGAAGAACACGTCGAAGCAACCGCAAGTCCTCTTGGCGCAAAGATGCTCTATCAATTCGAAGACATCGCAGCGCACTTTACCAAGGTAATCCCTGTCGAATACGCAAAGATGCTCGACCGCATTACCGAATTTGAAGCACAAGGTCACACACGCCAAGAAGCCGAAGAACTTGCCTTTGAAGCAACGAGAATGGGAGCATAACGATGGGACGAATTGGAGCATTTTTGCAGGTTGATCGCGTCGATCACGCCATTCGGCCTGCCAGTGAATCAATACAAGATTTCGACGATTTCGTACTACCCCTTACCCTTGATGAGCAGTGCGAGCAAGCAAGCCGTTGCATGAATTGCGGTGTTGCCTTCTGCCAAAGCGGCGTTGCGCTTGGCGGTTCAAAGCATGCGGTCGGCTGCCCCTTACACAACCTTATTCCCGAAACGAATGATTTGCTTTATCGCCATCGTTTCGAGGAAGCAGCAAAGCGCGTAGCACTTACCAACCCCTTCCCTGAATTCACGGGACGCGTTTGTCCTGCACCGTGTGAAGTTGCCTGCAATCTGGGTCTTCATAAAAAACCAGTCACGATTAACGACAACGAACGCGCCCTTTCAGATTTTGCGTGGGCACAAGGAATCGACCCACTTGACCAGCCATCCGATGACGCACCCCTCGTAAGCGTTATTGGATCGGGCCCTGCAGGTTTAACCGTTGCCTGGGAAATGGCGCGCTGCGGCTGGCGAGTAAACGTATACGAAAAGGCCGATCGCCCAGGTGGGTTGCTTATGTATGGCATCCCCAATATGAAATTGCCCAAGTGGGTTATCGATCGTCGTATCGACCTTATGAAACAAAGCGGAATTCAGTTCTTCTGCAACACCGATGCCAGCGAACATGCCGAAGAAATTGCACAGGCGTCCGATGCCATCGTACTTGCCATTGGCTCTCGGGTACCCCGCGATGTCAAGCTTGAAGGACGCGAACTTGAAGGTATTCATTTTGCACTTGAATACCTTACTGAAATAACCAGCGCCCACCTTGAAGAGCGCACCTGTTCGATTACCGCCACAGATAAAGACGTTGTAGTTATTGGCGGCGGCGACACGGGAAACGACTGCGTTGCAAGTGCCCTGCGCCAAGGTGCGAAAAGCGTCACCCAGGTTATTCGCGCCAAAAAAGCACCTGATACCTGCAACACGCAAGAGATTTGGCCCGCTGAGCGCAACGTCTTTACACAAGGATACGGTCAGCGAGAAGCAAGCGAACTCTTCGGGCAAGACCCACGCATCTTCTCTACCGACACCATTGCCTTTAGCGGAAATGGTCATGTCGAAGCAGTCCACACCCAAGCGCTTTCCTACGAAGGCGGTCGCCATTTGGTCGAAGGAACCGAAAACAGCATTCCCGCTCAACTGGTCTTAATAGCAAAGGGCTTTACTGGCAGCGACACCTCTGTTTTTGAAGCGTTTGGCGCTTTGCCCACTGATGCTAAAGCATTTGACGCCCCACCCACGGACAGTGAAACACTAAGCCCTCACTGCGTACGTGCGGCACAAAAAGAAACGAACCGTCCCGCTGTTTTTGTTGCAGGAGATGCAAATCTTGGATCAACGCTTGTGGTTAACGCTATTGCCGATGGTCTTGCGTGTGCAAAAGAGCTTATTACCACCTACAAAAATGCGCATTAATCAGCACAAATTAGACTAAATGTTGCTGATTTTTGCGGGAGTATTAACCGTTCTGAATCATGTCTGAAACATTTGGAATTTAGACTGATGACTAGTAAGTAGAAACCGTTTAAACAACTGGTTTAAAGTTCGCGAGCATCCACAGTGAAGGAGTTCTCATGACTAACGCGACAGCAACCACAGCGAGCGCACCCGTGAATGCGGCTGGTTCAAACAGTCAAGCAAACACCCCTACACCTACAAATGTTTCCGAAATCTATGGCGCTATGGTTTTCGATGAACGCGTAATGAAGGAACGCTTACCCAAGCCAACCTTTAAAGAGCTGATGCGCACCATCAACGACGGCGAGCCCCTTAATCTTGATGTCGCTAATATCGTTGCTCATGCTATGAAAGAATGGGCTATTGAAAATGGGGCAACGCATTTCACTCACTGGTTCCAGCCACTTTCTGGTGTTACCAGCGAAAAGCATGATTCTTTCATTAACCCTCAGTCTGATGGCAACGTCATTATGACGTTTTCTGGCAAGGAACTTATCCAAGGCGAACCCGATGCCTCCAGTTTTCCTAATGGCGGCCTGCGCGCCACTTTTGAAGCACGTGGTTATACCGCATGGGATCCAACGAGTCATGCTTTCATTAAGGATGAAGTGCTCTGCATCCCTACCGCTTTTTGTTCCTATACCGGCGAAGCGCTTGATAAGAAAACCCCTCTTTTGCGATCCATGGGCGCTATCGAAGAGCAGGCAAAGCGCGTCTTGGCACTCTTCGACGAACATCCCCATCGCGTAACCACTACCGTTGGAGCTGAACAGGAGTTCTTCCTTATTCCTAAAGAAGAATATGAACGTCGCGAAGATTTGGTGTTAACGGGACGTACCCTTTTTGGTCATTCACCTTGCAAGGGTCAAGAACTAGAAGAACACTACTTTGGTGCAATTCGTCCTACAGTAAACAACTTCCTTAAGGCGCTTGACGATGAACTCTGGAAGCTTGGCATTCCTGTTCGCACCAAACATAACGAGGTAGCACCCGCACAGCACGAAATTGCTCCTATCTTTACCAACGCTAATCAGGCAATCGACCAGAACCTGCTTACTATGGAAAAAATGACCATGCTCGCAAGCCGTTTTGGTCTGGTATGCCTTCTTCACGAAAAGCCCTTCGATGGCGTAAATGGATCTGGTAAGCACAACAACTGGTCTATTTCTGCTGACGAAAAGAACCTGCTTGATCCAGGCGACAATCCTACCGATAACCTGCGATTCTTAATCTTTCTTGCTGCAATTATCGAAGCTGTTGATGATTATCAGGAACTTTTGCGTATGTCGGTTGCAACAGCAGGTAACGATCATCGCCTTGGCGCAAACGAAGCACCTCCTGCAATTATCTCCATCTTCCTTGGTGATGAATTGGGTGCCATCGTTGATGCTATCATTAAGAGTGAAGAATACATCGGCCAGAGCAAAACCAAGATCGATTTGGGCGTTCAGTCTCTTCCTCGTTTCGCAAAGGACAACACCGACCGCAATCGCACCAGTCCTTTTGCCTTTACCGGTAACAAGTTTGAATTCCGTATGCCTGGCTCACACAACAACCTTGCTGACTGCAATATGATCTTAAATACCGCAGTGGCAAAGAGCCTTAAGAAATGCGCTGACAAGCTTGAAGGTGCCGCAGATCCTCGCACTGCAGCTGCTGCCTACATTAAAGAAACCCTGACGGATCACCAGCGCATTATCTTTAATGGAAACGGTTATTCAGAAGAATGGCCTGTCGAAGCACAGCGTCGCGGCCTTGCCAATAATCGCACCACCGCAGATGCTCTGCCTGCCTACATTGCCGATAAATCCATTGAACTCTTTGGCGAAATGGGCGTGCTTACCGAAAGCGAAATTGCAAGCCGTTACGAATGCAAGTTGGAGCGCTACTGCAAGCTTATCAATATTGAAGCACGCGTTATGCGCCGTATGACTCGTCGCACCTTCTTGCCCGCAATCAACGACTACGCTTCTGAAATTGCAGAAAGCTTAAAGCGTTATCGCGAAATGGCTCCTGAAAGCAAGACAACTGCTCAGGAAACCATACTTGCAAACTTGCTTGATAGCATCGAAAAGATTTACACCCTCGTCGAAGAACTTGACGCTGCTGGCAAGAAAGCACAAGAAACCGAAAACCTGCAAGAGCGTGCCAACTATTACGCTCACAGCGTTATTCCTATCATGGATCAATTACGCGAGGTGGTCGACTACACCGAGACCATCACTGACCGTTCGCACTGGCCCGTACCAAGCTACAACAACATGCTGTTCTATGTATAAAACCAGCTTGTAAGGGTTTTGCGATATGCAGGGCAAGGACCAACCCATTCGCGGTATATGCACTCTACCGTAGGCATCCACCACACGGTAACTATCCACGAAAACATGGCATACACGCGGATATCTAGCTCCTCGGCTAAACACTCAACTCAACACGGTTGGTTCCTTCGCCCTGCAAGAAGCATTACAGAAATTTGATCGCGGTCATCTAGTCTAGATCGCGTTCATCTTTTTGTTTATGGAAAAGAATAAATAACACGATTTGTACTTAGATCATTTTCAAGAGAAAGGTACCACATTGCCGCTTCGATCATTTTGGAAGTTGCACGGTCTAGGAAATGACTTCATATTTTTTGACGCTATGACAGAAAACCTTGAGCTCTCAGCACAAGTTGTAGCCGACCTTTGCGATCGTCACACCGGAATCGGTGCTGACGGCGTTATTATTGTTAAGCCCTCCCCACGACCTGAATGTATCGGCTACATGCACTACATCAACGCCGATGGCACACTTGCCCAAATGTGCGGCAATGGCGTGCGTTGCTTCGCGAAGTTTTTAGTAGACCACAGCTACGTTAATCCCGCTGCAGGAAACTTCATTGCTGACACCCTAGCTGGACCAAAACCAATTTCGTTTGAAGTTGATAGCGCAAACCAACTTACCTTAGCGACGGTGGACATGGGCAGCCCAATCCTTGAGCCTTCTCGTGTTCCCACAGTACTGAGCGCAAACGCTACCGATTCAGAAGGTGTTGAATACGTACGCGAAGCTGAACTTGATTCCCCTTGGGGACCCTTCGCCTTTACCTGCGTAAGCATGGGAAACCCCCATGCTGTTTGCTTTTTAGACGAAGCAAAGCTGGCTGCCCTACCTGCAGAGTGCTTTACGAATAGCACCCAAAGCCAAACAACGAGTGAGCGCCACCTTACTACCCTCAACGTTGATCGCATCGGTGCTTTTTTTGAGTCCCACGAAGCCTTTCCCGAAAAAACCAATGTTGAGTTTGCCTATGTTATCAATCGCAACACCATAGAAATGCGTGTTTTCGAACGCGGCTGCGGAGAAACCCACGCCTGCGGTACCGGCGCATGCGCTACCCAAGTTGCAGCACATCTACTTGATAAAACCGATGAAGAAGCAGATCTGCTTTTACTGGGCGGCACGCTTCATATTGCGCTTCGCAACCAGCACGTCATTATGACAGGCCCCGCACAAGAATCCTTCAGCGGAACGGTTGACATAAGCGCAAAGCCTTAACCGCCAACCCCACCCCAACTCGCAGCACACTAATTACGCACTGCATCTTTTCTTTACGATATCCACCCCCTTCGAGAAAGAAGTTATCCATGCAAACTGCTGAATGCCTTAATCATCTTTCCCCGTATTTGTTCGCTCAGATTGATGCAAAGAAAGCGGCTCTTGCCGAACAAGGCATCGATGTAATTTCCCTTGGCATTGGAGATCCCGATATGCCAACGCCAGAGCATATCGTTGATGCAATGGCGCAAGCAATTCGCAAGCCTGCAAACCACCAATACCCTGATTACGCAGGCTCAATCGAATATCGACAGGCTTGCGCAACCTATATGCAGCGCAGATTCGGAGTTACCCTTGATCCTGTAACGGAAGTTCTTGCCCTTATTGGCAGCAAGGAAGGCATTGCACATTTGCATACCGCCTTTGTTAACCCTGGCGATTATGTGCTTGCACCCGCAATTGGCTATCCCGTTTATTCTGGTGGCGCCACACTCCAAAGCGCAAACACCTACTTCATGCCTATGAACAAGGAAAATGGCTTCTTGGCAGATTTCGAAAACATTCCTACTGAAGTGCTCGAACGCACAAAGATTATGTTTCTTGGCTACCCCAACAACCCAACAGGCACCTGCGCAACAGAAGAATACTTCGATCGCGCCATAGCATTCTGTCGCGAACATGACATCCTACTTGCTCACGACAATGCATATTGCGACATCTGCTATGACGGATATCGTGCTCCTTCTATTCTGGAGCGCCCTGGCGCCATGGATTGCTGCATCGAATTCTTCAGCTTAAGCAAGTCTTACAACATGACTGGTTGGCGCATTGGCTTTGCTTGCGGTAATCCCCAGGCTATTGAGGCACTAGGCACGGTTAAGAACAATCTTGATTCTGGTCAATTCACCGCAATTCAGGATGCCGCTATTGTGGCACTCACGGGAGACCAAACCTGCGTCGAAGAAATGTGCGCGCTCTATCAAAAGCGTCGCGATCTTATTGTTGATGCCCTGCGCCGTATTGGTGTTGAATGCGAATATCCTAAAGCCACCATCTATGTATGGGCAAAGGTACCCGAAGGAGAAACATCCGAATCGTTTGCAACTAAGCTTCTTGAACAAGCACATGTTGTTGTTACTCCAGGCAATGGCTATGGTCCACAAGGTGAAGGATATATTCGTATTTCGCTTACCACGCCCGATGATCGCCTGCTTGAAGCAGTTGATCGCATTAAGGCGCTGGTGTAAAAGCAGAACTTCAGCAACGTTTACGAAATGAGCGTATTGCTAGCGTCCGCACAAGACCCGCAACAAGATCCGCAAGAAGGCTCGCAACAAAACCCCACATTATGCTCAAAAACACCGCGTTGCCCTTAAAACGACCAAACCCCGTAAGAACCAAACTGTAAAAGAATCGAATTGCCACTATGTTTTCTTCCATCACTTCATCTACTCTTAATTCGTCCGACATCGAAAACGACGATGCATTGCACGAAGCGTGCGGCGTATTTGGCATATGGGCTCCCCAGCTCGATGTATCACGTATGACGTTTTTTGGACTACAAGCACTCCAGCACCGAGGTCAAGAATCAGCAGGCATTGCTGTTACTGATGGATCTCATCTCACCTGCGAAAAAGGGCTCGGGCTTGCTCGAGAAGTGTTTAGTGATGAAATGATTGCACAACTGCAAGGTATAGCAGCCATTGGGCATGTGCGCTATTCAACAAGCGGTAAAGATCCTGAACTTAGTTTCCAGTTGGCGCATCCTCTCATCGGTGAAAACGGAGATCAGAATTTTGCGCTTGCCCACAACGGAACACTTACCAATACCGCTGAGCTTATCAATGAACTGGACGAGGCGCATCGTCCCAAAAAGGATAATAAACACGTAAGCGACACGCAGCTTGCAACCGATCTACTTACGCAATATTGCAGCGAAACAAACGACATACAAGCAGCACTTACCCGTCTCATGAATTTGATGCTGGGTGCTTATTCGATGGTGGTTTTAACCGATACCGCCCTCTACACCCTGCGCGACTATTCGGGCATTCGCCCTCTTTGTATAGGAGAGCTTCCCGAAAATGCAGGCTGGGTTGTTGCCAGCGAAACATGTGCACTTGACCTTATTGGCGCTAACCCCTTACGTGAAGTTGCACCAGGAGAACTTATACGTATCGATGCTGACGGCATCCACTCAATCCCTGTCTTAAGCGATAGCGCAAGCAACAACCAAGCTGCCCTTAGTCGACCTGCACGATGCTTGTTTGAATACGTCTACTTCGCTCGTCCCGATTCGGTTATTGATGGAGCAAATGTCTATCGCGCACGCGAAGCAATGGGGCGACGCCTGTTCCATGAATCGCCTGTTGATGCCGATATTGTTATTGGAGTACCCGATTCAGGTATTCCTGCCGCTATTGGATACGCACGGGAAAGCGGTGTCATTTATTCTGAAGGCCTGGTTAAAAACCGCTACATTGACCGTACCTTCATTCAACCAACACAAGAACTGCGCGAACAAGGCATCCGTATCAAACTTAATCCCCTTCACTATGCGGTGCGTAACCGCCGCATCATTGTGGTAGACGACTCAATTGTGCGCGGCAGTACGTCAAAGCAGCTTGTACAAATGCTGCGTGATGCAGGAGCTGCAGAAGTTCATTTACGCATTACTTCTCCCGCTATTATTTGGCCCTGCTTCTTAGGCATCAACACCGACACCCAAGAACAACTTATTGCGGCATCACATTCAGTAGAAGAAACCTGTGCCTATATTGGAGCAGATTCCCTTGCCTATCTTTCCCTCGAAGGTCTGAAGTCATGCATTTATGCAAACCATCCCCATTACTGCAGCGCATGCTTCGATGGCGACTACCCCATGCCTTGCCCTAATCCGCTACACGACAACGCCTTCTTACCCAACTACAAACCTAAGTGGAATAATCAATAGAAGCAGTTAAACAAATGTAACCAACCCTTAACGCTTTCTTGTCTTGACATTTCTTTGACTTGCCTAAAAAATAGTGAGCATTGAAAAACACATACGCAAACCGTTGAAGCGGAAGTAAAAGTGGCTGTGCACGCCCAGAGAGTTCGGGATGCTGGAATCCGAATCGAACGCAAACCACTAAATGGGCCGCCGAGGGCGCACCGAACCAAACCAGGCAGCTAAAACATCGTTTTGGCAACCATGTTTGAAGTAGGATGCGACGTGTAGACATACGTTAGTTGTCGGAGATGTGATGGCATCTCGCTAAGGGCATAAATACACTCGTTATGCTTACAGCCTGAAGGTAATCACACTCCATAGGTTTTCGGAATTCATGTAACCGAACAAACCATGGAGTTTTTTATTTTCAAAGGTAATTAAGACGAGTTTATTTGTGAATCAAGGTGGCACCGCGGGTGACATAAGGCAAAGCTTTCAACCCGTCCTTGAACGTTAAAACGTCAGGGACGGGTTTTTTATTGCGCACACCTTGAACAACGCAATAATTCCTCCCTGTTTTAACGGAGCTAGTACCCAAAAGCTACGGCAAAACCGAACAGGAAGGATGCTCATACATGGAGCCCACACTTGAACAAATACGCACGATTGCCAAAGAAGGTGATTACCGTCGTATCCCTGTTAAAAAGGAGCTTTTCGCAGATCATATAACTCCCACTGACGCATTGCGCGCTCTTCGCGGCGCAAGTCATCACTGCTTTTTGCTTGAAAGCGCAGAAGCCAATGGCGCACGCGGACGCTATACCTTCCTTGGCTTTGAACCAACCTTGGAATTTACCTGCTCAGCTGGAAATGCGTGCATCAGAACAAACCTGGGGACAGACAAAGAAACTTGTCAAACGTTCACCCTTGATCACCCCAATAGCGCGATCCGTCGCATTATTGAAGATTATAAAAGCCCCCAACTTGCCGATTTTCCACCCTTTGCGGGCGGTTTGGTTGGATATTTTTCTTTTGACTACTTTGCCTACAGTGAGCCAACCCTTCGCAAGGAACAGCCCACAGAAAAGCAGCTTGCCGAAGAAGACTTTTTGGATGTAGATCTTATGGCATTCGATAGCGTAATCGTGTTTGATTCCTATCGCCAAAAAGTAGTGCTTATCACAGGCGTTTATCCTTGCGCAAACCAGGATTCCAGCGCAGGGCGGCTTGATGCTCAGGGCGTTTCATCTGACCCTGACACCCTTGGCAATCCTGACGCCCAAAGCGCTGCACACAACCCTGACGCCCTTGGCAGCCTCACTACCCTCGAGCAATCCTATAAGCAGGCAGAAGAAAAGCTAGCCTATATTGAAAACATTCTTTTGAGGGGACCGCGTCATACTTTCGAAACGCTCCACCTAGAACACGACTTTATTCCCTCTTTAGATGAGTCGCACTACTGCGCAATGATTGAAAAGGCTAAAGATCATATCCATGAAGGCGACATCTTCCAAGTTGTTCTTTCAAATCCCCTTACCGCTCCTGCAACGGGAAGCCTCTTTGATGCTTATCGCATACTGCGAAGCGAAAACCCTTCGCCCTACATGCTGTATTTCACCAGCGATTCCGTAGAAATTGCAGGCGCATCGCCTGAAACACTCGTACGACTAGAAGGCGATCAACTTCAAACCTTCCCTCTTGCCGGTACGCGCCCGCGTGGCGCCACTTCAGAAGAAGACAAGCGCATTAAAGAAGAACTCCTTAGCGATGAAAAAGAACTCGCCGAACACAACATGCTGGTCGATCTTGGCCGAAACGATCTTGGACGTGTTTGTTCGCTCGGTTCGGTTCACGTAGATACCTATCTTGATGTGCTGGAATTTTCCCGCGTCATGCACATTGGCTCTACCGTGAAAGGAACTATCAGCCCCGACAAAGATGCTCTCGATGCCGTTGATGCCGTACTTCCCGCAGGAACCTTGTCGGGCGCACCAAAAATTCGCGCCTGTGAAATTATCAACGAGCTAGAACCCGCACCTCGAGGCATCTATGGCGGCGCGCTTGGATATCTCGATTTCTCGGGAAATATGGATATCTGCATTGCTATTCGTCTTGCCTACAAAAAGCACAACCAAATCTGCGTTCAATCAGGAGCGGGCATCGTTGCCGACAGCGACCGCGCATCGGAATATCGCGAATGCCAAAACAAAGCGGCAGCCGTAATTTCTGCACTTACTACCGCAAATGGAGGTCTGTAAGATGATTGTTCTAATCGATAACTACGACAGCTTTGTCTATAACCTCTATCAGCTGCTTGGCACTCTTGACTCCAACGTAGTGGTATATCGAAACGATGCCATCAACACAGAAGAACTTATATCTTTAAACCCCGACGCCATCGTACTTTCCCCTGGCCCTGGAAAACCCGCTGATGCAGGAATTTGCATTGAGGTAGTCCACCGTCTATCGGGAACGATTCCCCTGCTCGGCGTTTGCCTTGGTCATCAGGCAATCTGTGAAGCATTTGGTGCGGTGGTGGGTCATGCAAAACATCTTATGCACGGAAAATCTTCCCCTGCCGAACTGGACACAACATCGCCGCTTTTTAAGAACCTGCCCCATACTATTTCGGTTGCGCGCTATCACTCGCTTGCAGCAGACGAAGAAGCACTTCCTGCCAACCTTTGTGTTATTGCTCGCGCACAAGATGAAGTTATGGCAGTAGCCCACCGCATCCACCCCACCTACGGGGTTCAGTTCCATCCCGAATCAATTCTGACTCCCGATGGGAAGCAGATACTACAAAACTTCTTAGATACCGCAGCTCAATTTAACGCCGCAGCTCAGTTCGACACCGCAAACCATTTCAATAATCCCATTTGAGGTAACGACAAAGTTCAACGTAGCAACCCAGCTCAATTCAACAAAAGGAGATCTCCCATGATTAAAGAAGCCATCAAAAAAGTAGCTCAAAAACAAAACCTTCCCTACAAAGAAGCCGAAGCAGTAATGGATGAAATCATGAGTGGCAAAGCCACCCCAGTGCAGATGGCAGCCTACCTAACCGCGCTTGCCATGAAAGGCGAAACCATCGATGAAATTACCGCATCAGCAGCAGGCATGCGCGCTCATTGCGTAAAGCTTCTTCATGAAGTAGATGCCCTTGAAATCGTGGGTACGGGCGGCGATGGATCTAATTCGTTCAACATTTCCACCACCGCTTCGCTTGTTATTGCAGCAGCAGGAGTTCCCGTTGCAAAGCACGGCAACCGTGCTGCTTCATCTAAATGCGGCGCCGCTGATGTTTTAGAAGAGCTTGGAGTAAAAATTGACATTGCTCCTGAACGAAGCGCCGAACTTCTGCAAAAAATTAATATCTGTTTTCTGTTCGCGCAGAACTATCACATCGCCATGAAATACGTTGCGCCTGTTCGCAAAGAACTGGGAATCCGCACCGTATTTAACATTCTGGGTCCTTTAAGCAACCCCGCAGGCGCAAACATGGAACTTATGGGGGTCTATGACCAGGAATTAGTAGAACCGCTTGCACAGGTAATGATGAAACTGGGTGTTCGCCGTGGCATGGTGGTCTACGGTCAGGACAGCCTTGACGAAATATCTATGGCAGGCCCTACCAGCGTTTGCGAAATTAAAGATGGCTGGTTCCAATCCTATGAAATAACCCCAGAACAGTTTGGATATGAACGCTGCGCAAAACAGGATTTAGTTGGCGGAACGCCTGATGTTAACGCCGCTATTACCCGAGCCATTATTAATGGTGAAGACCGTGGACCAAAACGCTGCGCTGTTTGTCTGAACGCAGGAGCTGCACTCTACATTACGGGAGCTGCAGAAACCATGGAAGCAGGCGTTCGTCTTGCTGAACAAATTATTGATGAGGGTAAAGCCGCAGCAAAGCTTGAAGAATTTATTCAGGAGACCAACCGATGAGCAGCATACTTCAACGCATTGCAGAAAAAACGCGCCAGCGCATCGAATACGAACGAACCCTTATCTCTGACGAGGCTTTAATCGAGCAAGCACGCGCTCGTGCAAACGAGGAACTAAGCCAAGGACCTTTCGCGTTTCCCTTTGAACAGGCACTTGCCCAAAGCGACACCTCCTTTATTTGCGAGGTGAAAAAAGCATCCCCTTCTAAGGGAGTTATAGCCCAAGAGTTTCCGTATCAAGACATCGCAGAAGCTTACGAAAACAGTGGTGCTGCCGCCATATCATGCTTAACGGAACCCTACTTTTTCTTCGGATCAAACGAGTATCTAAAAGCCATCGCCGCAAACGTTTCTATTCCCGTTCTGCGAAAAGACTTCACGGTAGATGCGCGCATGATCTATGAAGCAAGAGTATTGGGTGCAAGCGCAGTGTTGCTTATCTGCTCTATCCTCAACGATGAAGAATTGAGCGAATATTTGAATCTTGCACATGCCTTGGGGCTTTCTGCACTGGTAGAAGCTCATGACGCTACCGAAATTGACCGCGCCCTTGCTGCAGGCGCCCGCATTATCGGAGTCAATAATCGCAACCTGGCAACGTTCGAAGTTGACACCACCAATAGCTTGCGTTTGCGCGAGCGCGCTAAAGATGTTTTGTTTGTTTCAGAAAGCGGAATTAAAACCCGCGAAGACGTTGCACAACTTGAAAGCATTGGCGTAGATGCTGTTCTTATTGGCGAAACCCTTATGCGCAGCACCAACAAAGCTAAAACCCTTAGCATTCTTCGTGGCGATTGCCCCAGCGACACCGCCCACGAAGCCGAACCAAACATTGCAGCATCTTCCGAAAACACGCAAAGCAGCTCCTCTGATTTTCTTCGCAACGCATCACCTACTACTGAGCGCACCTATATCAAAACCTGTGGCATGACACGACTTGAAGACATTGCTGCAGTAAATGAAGCGCATCCCGATATGTGCGGCTTCATTATTGATTTTCCGAAGAGCACGCGCAGCGTTAGCGCAGAACAGCAGATTGAACTTGCCTCACGTCTTGATCCAACCATCTGCTCGGTTGGCGTGTTTGTTGACGCACCCATCAATCAGATAGTCGCACTTGCACACATCGGAAGTATCCAAGCAATACAGCTTCATGGCAACGAAGATGAAGACTACATAGCACACCTCCGCGAACAGTGCACCCTGCCCATTATCAAAGCATTCCAAATTAAAAACGCCAATGATCTCGCCAAAGCTGAAACATCGAGTGCCGATATGGTTTTGCTCGACAGCGGACAAGGCAGCGGTAAGTCCTTCGATTGGTCTTTACTTAAAACCTTTGCCCGTCCCTACCTTTTAGCGGGCGGCTTAAGCCCCC
>URVA01000016.1 GCA_900551155.1 uncultured Eggerthella sp.
CATGGATAACCTGGCATACTTCTGTAGCGGTTGCATTGCCTGTGTTGACTACGAATCCTGCGTGCTTAGTAGACACTTGGGCACCACCAACCGTGTGACCTTGCATACCAGAATCCTGAATGAGCTTACCTGCAAAATAGCCGGTAGGGCGCTTGAACGTAGAGCCAGCACTTGCCATTTCGAGGGGTTGCTTTGAGGAGCGACGCTGAGCCAAATCGTCCATACGTGCCTGAATTGCTTCAGTGGTATCGGGCTGAAGCTCAAGCATAACCTCCAGTACGATTAGGCCTTCATCTCCCATCATGCTGTGGCGATAACCCCAATCGGCTTGTTCGGCATTCAGTTCTTTGATTGATCCATCAGGATAGAGACACGTTACTTTACGGGCGACATCCTTGAACTCTCCATCGTAAGCACCGGCATTCATGATGGCTGCTCCACCAATAGAACCAGGAATTCCGCTGGCAAATTCATACCCCGAAAGACCTGCTTTGCAAGCAGCCTCGGCAACTGCTTCGTTGGTGGCACCTGCCTGTGCATAAATACAGGTACCTTCAATGCGAATGTCTGCCATAGCTTCGCCAATTTCAATTACGACACCGCGTAATCCGTCATCCGATATCAGCAGGTCACTTCCGCAACCAATAATCCACCAAGGCATTTCTGCTTTTTGCGCTGCTGCTATGGCGGCATGAATTTCTTGAGCGTTTTTGGGACGAACGAAATAATCTGCAGGTCCCCCTACGCGAAAAGTGGTGTGGTTTGCCATAGGTTCGTCGCAAAGGATTGCATGAGATCCAAAGGTATTTTTTAGCGACTGAAAAAGAATATCGGTGTTCATGGATAATCCTTCTATATACGTAGGTAGCGGTAAGCGCTTTGTGTAAAAATTGTTCCATCGCACGCGCGTTGTTTTGCTACGAAAACTTTTCTTGTAAGTGTAGCGTACCGCTGAAAAACATGCGCGAAAGGAATCTAGCGTTAACGGGATGTTTATCCAAAGGCAATAGAACGTTAATTTCTAAACTTTTAGAAGAGTGATGCGCGAAGCCAAAATTCACGAATAAAGGTGAAATCGCAGGTGAAGACAAAGCTTGCAAAGAAGGGCAGAAATCGCAAGGAGAACCACTTGTGTTAACAGGAAATTTTTTTTTTCTCTTTTTCTTAGCAAAAAATGGAGTAGCATACACAAGCGTTGTTAAAACATGTGGCAAAAACATGACATGCATACGCAGTAGTCGATTTGGGGAAAGTAGAGGGGCAGTATGGAGAAATATCTATTTTGGGGAGCTTTCTTCTTTGCCTATCTCATTAATGGCATTACTGGGTTTGCGGGCAATATTTTCGCGATGCCTGTGGGCATGTCAACCATTGGTCATGAAACCTCTATTGCTGTTTTGAACTGCACGGGCTTGTTGGCAAGCATTATGATTGCGGCTACGAGTTTTAAGCATATTGTTTGGCGTGAAGTGCTGAAAATGTGCTCAATTATGCTGGTGTTTATGTGTGTCGGTGCATGGATCAACACAATTGCGTCGCTTGATTTCCTCCAAAAAGTCTATGGCGTTGCCATTTTGGTCATTGCGGCTCGTGGTCTGTTTTTCAATAAAGAAAATAAACTGCTGCCTGAATGGATGTTAATCATCATTGTTGCTATCGCAGGCATTATTCAGGGCATGTTTGTTTCGGGCGGATCATTCTTGGCGATTTATGCCTTACAGAAACTTAAGACAAAAGAAGAGTTTCGTGCTACCACCACAACGGTATGGACTATTTTGAATGGAACATATGGTGCGTATGGCATCATTCAGGGGGATTTGTCGGGTGATGGCTGGCTGGTTTTGTTGGTATGCATTCCTCTACTTATTCTTGCTACCTGGTTAGGCGGACGCATTCAGAAACGTTTCAGTCAAGAGCAGTTCATTAAAGCAAGCTATATTCTGCTTATTGTGGTGGCAATAGTGTTATTGTTGAAGTAGAACTTTTTTGCTAGCGGTTTGCTTTTAGTCGCGCGAACAGGTTGGTGTTGTTTTGACGTACCCACGAAATAATTGAGCTTTGCATCATAGTCAGTTGCACATTGCCCATGCGTAAAGGACAAAGTACTACGCCCATCATCTTAGTACGAGGTTTCGCGAGTTTAAGCGCTTCGCGGGCTTGAGGGGTGGAAATCATTTTACGAATTGCAGCTTTTTTCTCTTCGGATGAAAGTGTGCAATTGCGGCTTGTGATGTTTTCAATGCATCCCACTAAACGTTCGGCATAGCGTCGCGCCAAGAACTCTTGCACTACGGGAGTGGAAATTCCCCAGTATTCGAAAAGCTCCTTCATTTGTTGATGCTCTTCTTCGCGTCTTGCGTAGAGATCCGTGCAGTATTCAAGCTGTTCTGCGCCTTTTTTGCGCAAGAAATGATAGAAGGATCCATCCATACAGCCGACGCGTTCTACTTCGCGCATTACCGCCAAGTTGAAAGGTAGGTCATCGCGAGAAGTATCGGGGAAACGCAAGTTATGTTTGGTTATATAGCTGTGGCGATATAGTTTGTTCCAGGGCGCGTAAAGAAGCTGCGCGTCGAAAAGCTTATATGCTTCGTTTCGGAATTCATCGCGAGAAGAAAAAACCTTGTTAGGAGCTTTTCGAAGTTCGCGATAATAATGTCCTTCATTGTCGTAATGGGTATCAATAGTGAAGCCTGTTACAAGCAAATCTAAATCGTTGCGCGAAGCGGTTTCGAACATAGCGCCCAGCATATTCCTATCGCACCAATCATCGCCATCCATGAAGTAAAGATAGGTGCCACGTGCAACCGTAAGAGCGGCGTTTCGGGCGTGCGCTTTACCTTGATGGTCTTGATGGATAACGCGAATACGCATATCGTCATCTGCGAAACGATCACAAAGCTCTTTGCTTCCATCGGTGCTTCCATCGTCAACCAAAAGAAGTTCAAAGCTTCTAAACGTTTGATTCAGAACAGAGGAAACGGCACGACCCAATAAGGCTTTCTCGTTGAAAACTGGAATAATAATGCTTATTGATGGAGTGCGCGACAACGAACTGGTTCTCCCCGTATCTCAATAGTGTTGTGTTGCGAAGCTTACGGATTGCATGGTCTTAGCAATTTGCAAATCTAGAATTTTGCAAAAAAGTAGCTAAATCGTTACAAAACATAAGTTCAGAAAGAATTCTATACAAAGAGCAGGGGCAAGATATGGAGGGAATGTGTGTACAAACAGCCTCCATATCTGGGCTTATTCGCGCGATTTTCGCACTGCTTATTTACATAATTTTGCTGGCTTGTACGTGTGTGGAGTTTACTTATATGAACGCTATATGAACGCTCGCAAACATGATTATTCGACGCTCTTTAGCGCTTCGATCATGTCGATTTTTGCAAGTGCACGATTAGAAAGTAACGCTACTAACCAGGCGAAGAAGAGGGTTAAGGCGCAGGCGAATACGTAGCTTATTGGCTCAATGGTGACGGCGAAATAGATCGAAGGCATCTTCAGTACATAGGTAAGCGATTGGCTAAATGCATATCCTAGGGGAATGCCGCAAATCATACCGAGCGCTGTGAGCAGAATGGTTTCCTTATTCACGTAGTGATTTACTTCGCGCTTGCGGAATCCGAGCACCTTAATAGTGGCAAGTTCACGTATGCGTTCAGAGATATTAGTCGTAGAAAGAGTAAACAGTACTACAAAAGCCAACGCTGCAGCCAATACGATGATGACGTACACCACGGTATTGATGAGCGCAAAGGACTGAGAGAAATCCTCATTCATTTTCTGCGTACTTGTAACAGTCATAAATGTTTCGTTATTGGCAAGATCATCAGCAAAAGACTCTTGTTCGGTGGCATCAGAACTTGTCAGGTTAATGAAAAAGCCATTCATTTCAGCAGAGGTTCCAAAGTACTGTTCGTAGGTACTTTCAGAAATATAGGCGGCATTACCTAAATAGTTGTCAATAACGTACTGCACGGGAACATCTGCCTGCTTCAGGTTACTTGTTTCAATATGAACTTCGCCGCCATCGCTGACGTTGAGCAGTTCAGAGGCATTGCGCGTAAGAAGTATTCCTTCGTTGCTAAGTTCGCAAGGACTATCAATTGCGGTACGGGTGTTAATAAAGTCAGAAAGATGAGCGCCGTCAGGTACTATGAAAAGCTGGAGGCTTTCTTTTGCTTCGTTTTCGGCACTTACCGTAACGCTATCAACGCCAAGGGGTTGTATAGCGGAAATGCGGGAATCAGCCTCAAGCGTGTCAAGCGACGAATCGAAATCGTCTTGATTAACTACTGCCAATACGTCGTAGCGATTAATGTCGTTGTATTGCATATCGGAAAGAGCGTGCACTGAATCTCGAATGGCGAATCCACATACCAGAAGTGCCATGCAGCCCATGATGCCGAAAATGGTCATAAGAAAACGCTTTTTGTAGCGGAATATGTTGCGAGCGGTAACCTTGTTCAGGAAGGACATGCGCTTCCAAAGAGGAGTAATACGTTCTAAGAAAATACGGGAACCTGCTTTAGGTGCTTTTGGACGCATGAGTGCCGCAGGTGTTTGCTTGAGCTCGGATCGACAGGCAAGAATTGCGGCCCCTGCAATGCCCACAATAAAGAATAAGACACTACCAATTCCATAGAGTGCATCAAAGGAATACAGGTAATGAGGAATTTGATACATCGCCTCAAAGACTACCGAGAATAAGAAGGTGGGGAATATAATGAACCCACAAATTCCGCCAAGTATGCCGCCGATGAGAGATGCGCCAAGAGCGTATACAAGGTATTTCATCAAGATGGTATGGCGGCTATACCCAAGGGATTTGTAAGTGCCAATAAGACTACGTTCTTCTTCGACCATACGAGTGATGGTGGTCAGAGCAATTAATACCGCAACAATGATGAATACTACGGGAAATACCAGGCCAATTGCTTCAATAGAAGAAGCATCGCTTTCTACGCTGGTGTATCCTGCGTTAGAATCGCGCGTTTGTACGTACCACTGAGCTGCTTCAATGTCGTCTACCTCAGCTCGGGCATCAGCAATTTCTTGGAGAGCATCAGCTTTGGTGGTCTCATATTCTTGGCGTTGAGAAACAAGTTCTTTTTGTCCCGAACGAAGCTCAGCTTCGCCTTCTTCAATTTGTTGTTCGCCTGAAGCAATTTCTTGCTTGCTGACTTCTAATTGCTGGCGACCAGCTTCGAGGGCGGCTTCGCCTTTCTTTATCTGGTCAAGCTGAGCAGTAAGCTCTTCTTCAGTGGCGGCAAGGTCGGCTTTCTGATTGGCAATCTCAGTTTCGAAGGCACCGAGCGCATCTTGGCGACCCTGTTCAGCTTGCTCTAAGGCGGCAGTGTATTTGGCATACTGTTCAGGACTAAGCTGAGTTTCGGGATCTGTGGGATTGCCAAAGGTGTTGTTTATTTCTGCGATTTTTGCATCGACTTCGGCATTAATTTGGGCGCGGCCTGGCTCAATGCTTGTTTCCAGTTGTGCTTTTCCGTCAGCTATCTGATCAAGACCATCTTCGATTTGTGCGCGTCCGTCAGCGAGCTGTTTTGCCTGGGATTTGAGTTCGGCTTCTCCATCTTCAAGTTGCTGCTTGCCGTCTGCAAGTTGCCATTTGTTGGAATTGATATCAGCCCATCCAGAATCAATTTGTGCTTGGGCATCAGCTAATTTCTCTTCTGCATCGGCAAAGCCCTCTTCTGCTTCAGCTTCTTGTTCATCAATGGTGTCATAAGCGTCTTGTTTTATTTCGTTGGTACGCGCCTGTTCGCGCTCTGATCGTATGGCTTCAATACGATCGGTTAACGCTTCAATGGCAGAGTCATAATCACCTGAATAAGACGAAAGGTTTTCTACGTTGGCAGCTTTGATATAGAGAGCGGTAAAGGTATCTGCCACGTCAGGATCAACGGCATCTTGCGTTACGAAAAAGCAGCAATCAGGTGAAGCGCTTGCGCGAATTGCGATAGGCCCTGTTGGATTAGTTAATTCCGTTGGGTCAATGACCGCTCCCGTAATAGTGTATTCACAGCGTTTGAAAACAGCATCGTCGCCATTGCTCTCAAGTGTTACGGTCTCACCGATAGAGGCGCCTGTATCACTTAAGTAATTTTGCGTGACAGCCACCTCTGTTTCCGTTTGGGGCAATTCGCCCGAAACAAGGTAGGGAGCATTGATTCCGTCAGTGCTGAGAGCCTTTACTCCAACACTTAAGCGTTGAGAACCAGTATCGGTGTAGGTGCTTTCTTCCCAAGTGCCCTCAACCTTTTCTACTCCTTCGATTTGGGCAATTTCAGAAACATCGTCGGCAGTTAAACCAAGGGTGGACTGAACGGAAATGTCATAGAGTCCTTGGGTATCAAAGAAAGCGTCGGCTGAATTGCGCAGATCAAAACAAGAGGCACGAAGTCCCGTAACCATTGTTACGCCGAGTACGCAAATGACCAAGATGGAAATAAAGCGTTTACGGCTTTGGGTAATGGTTCGCCAAATGTCTTTTCTAAACGCGTTTGCCATATATGCCTACCTACAACAGTTTCTCTTGGTTTACCATTCGATTTCTGCAATAGGCACAGGGTGTTCGTTTGTTTCGATCGAGGTAACGCGTCCACTGTTTACACGAATAACGCGATCTGCCATGGGGGCAAGCGCGGCATTGTGGGTGATGATGAGTGTGGTCATGCCACTTGTGCGACACATGTCTTGTAACAGCTGCAAAATTTGCTTACCTGTTTTGTAGTCTAGGGCGCCTGTAGGTTCGTCACATAAAAGCAACTTAGGGTTTTTCGCAAGCGCGCGTGCGATAGCAACACGTTGCTGTTCGCCACCTGAAAGTTGCGTGGGAAAATTATTTAAACGTTCACCTAGACCTACTTGGATAAGGGTTTCCGTAGCATCAAGCGAATCGGGACAAATTTGCGAAGCAAGTTCTACGTTTTCTTTTGCGGTTAACGTGGGAACTAAGTTATAAAACTGAAAAACAAAGCCAACGGCTGAACGGCGATATTCCACAAGCTGAGATTCGCTGCACTGGGCAATGTCTTTGCCGTCTACTATAACTTCTCCCGAGGTAGCGCTATCCATTCCGCCCAAGATGTTTAATGCTGTTGTTTTGCCAGCACCTGAAGCACCTAAGATAATGGCAAGTTCGCCTTGTTCGACCGCAAATGATGCACCATCGAGTGCGCGGATTTCGGTTGCTCCCGATCCGTAACATTTCACTACGTTGTTGAATTGGATGTATGACATAGTGACGCTCCCTCGTGGCTGCATACATGCATCAATAGTAAGTATGAGTATAAGAGAAAAGTACCTTCATTAAAGGGGCAGATGAGCGGCAAATGATTAAACACACAACAAGCCCGCATGGGGCGGGCTTGTTGCTAGAGGATGCGCAAAATAATGCAAAGTCAATACGATATGCGCAGGAGGATAAAATGAGAAAGGGTATTCGATGTTCTAGTCGATAGAAATCAAACGCTTGCGATCCTCAGGCTTTGGCAATTCCTTCTTGGGAACATTAATTTTCAAAATGCCGTTATCAAATTTAGCGGAAATATCCTCTTCGGAAATATCATCGCCGACATAGAAGCTACGACGGCAAGAACCTACGAAACGCTCCTTGCGCAAGTATGATCCGTTTTCGTCTTTGTCTTCGGTCTTCTGCTCGGTGTGAGCATTGATGGTCAGATAACCTTCATCAAGAGCAATCTCTACGTTTTCTTTCTTGAAGCCAGGCAAATCGATATCAAGCTCGTAAGCTTGAGGGGTTTCTTTGATGTCGGTCTTCATGAGTGAAGCGGTAGTGGTCTTTGGCGTAGTGTCGTTAAAGAAGCCAAAGTCAAACGGATCGCTCAAAAAGTCATTAAAGAAGTTTCTACGTGCCAACATGATTATCATCCTCTTTCTAGTGTTTGCGATGAATCAATGTTCCTTTTGGTCTTTTGGTATCCCATCCAAAGAGGGAATCAATAGAGGCTCAGAAAACCTTTCCCGAAGGACCATTGCTCATCGCGATCCTTTGTTCAATTGCTATAGTAATGCGGTTTTAGCACTCTAGGGTCGAGAGTGCTAATTTGGTACCGTTTCGTAATAGTTCAACAAAAACATATAAAATGTAGAGAAACGTATAAAGAAATTGCGGATAGTTAACCGAAATTTGTCCGAAAAAGGAAAATGATAAAAACAAACTGATACCATTACTACATGTTTGATCGAAATTCGTCATACAATCGCAGATCGAATCGTTCATCCTCTTATGAAGAGGATGATTTTCTTGATGCCCAAGACCAACAAGAAAGACATTCTGATCGCAGTGCACGTTCCCGTCAAAGTTCGCGTTCTGAGCGTGATCCGCATGCGAATTCGAGCAACCAATCTAATTTTAAACAAGCTGCACAATCTGCTTTTGGCTCGCTTACTTCTCTCGCGTCCCGTTATGTGGGTTTTGGAGACTCGGGTTCTGCGGCGGGTGGAAATCATGCTAGGCGAGCGGCGAGTCGCTCTCAGCATGATAATTTCGAGTATCAAGACGAAGCCGTGGAGCCTCGTTCAGGCAGATCTCGTAATTCAGAGCGGTCATATCGATCGGAATATCGATCAGATCGTGGTGAGCGAGCTTCTCGCGAAGAGCAAGGAAATCGGACAAGTCGTTCTCATCGATCTGATCGTTTTGGATATTCCGAACATGCAGGCATGCGCCGTCCTTATGAAGATGAGAAATCTTCTGGTTATGTCCGACATAATGACCCTGCCACTTCTTCGCGTTATCGTCAGCCGCGTCATGTTGCTTTAGCAGACGCTTCGTATCGTCGCAGAAACTCTTCTTCGATGCGTGAGAGCTATGGTCATGCTCTGGATTATGCGCGCCATGCAGACAACGAAGAACGCTATGAGTTTGGTTATGATGATTATCCACGTAGGGATCATCGTTCAGGTCGTCCGGGAAGTCATGCGTATCGCAGCGAAGATAGGTATTGCGGTAGCTACTCGAGCGGAGAACGCCGTGGCCGTCATGCATATCACGACGATTACGGTGAATATGGCAGCCGTTATGATGAGCGTCATGAATCACGCGGTAGGCATTCCTCTCCTGATATATATGTACGCTCTGGTAATAACCGAGGAATCTTCAATGGAGGCTTCTCGCTTCCTTTCGGAATAGGCTCTTCTTCTCGATTTAGGGGAGGCTATTATGGAGGTAACAGGGGAGGCGCTTCGATTCTTTCGTCACTGCCACTTCCTGTGGCATATGCTGTGCCTGTTGTTATTCTTGTTCTTATAATTGCGCTTCTTGTATTTGTTGTTTCTTCGGTTCAGTCTTGTGCTGCTGGGGGACAAAATGATCAGCTTGACGTGCAAGAAGTTCAACCTATGAATTTAAGCTATCAGGCTTCGGTTTCGGGTATAGATGCCATCGTGGATCCGGGGGCAACTGTTACGGGCTTCACCTTAGCGAACGAAGGACAAAACTATACTCCAGCGCTTTCCGAAGAAGGCTTAAATTCTATACAGACAGCACTTGCACCTTTTGTGGATAACGGATACGACATCGGTTTTCTTTTGATGGATCTACAAACAGGAAGCGGGTACGTATATAACCCCGATTTGGAAGTTTATGGCGCTTCGTCATTTAAGGGTCCTGTGCTTATTTATGGGTGTCAAGAATCGCTTGAGCCAGGGATTTTGTCTATCGATAGCGTAAATGATTCGGTATCTAATGCCATTATTTATTCGGATAATCGCTCGTACTACACCATGCGTGCTACTTTTGAAGAATATAGCGAAATTGGTCTGGTTAATTGGCTTGCTAATTTAGGTCTTGATTCTAGTTTGGAGTCCGATTCTTCCTTCCCGCATTACTCCACACGTGAATCGGCGAAGCTTTGGATGAATGCATATTTGTATTTTACTTCGGCAGACTCTGATCCTGAAATTGTTTCATGGGCACAAGATTTATTCTCTCAAACGGAAGTTTCTATGATTCGCGCTGGCGTGGATCCTGCGTTTCCTTTGGTCTTGGATAGTGGGGAAGTGTATATACATCAGACCACTCAAAATGATCAATCATCCGATCAGGGTGGAGATCAAAATGGAGAAAATACCGAAGGGAATTCAGGCGATCAGCAGACTGGTCAATCCGGCGATCAGCAAGCCGATCAATCCGGTGATCAAAATAATCAGAATGAGCAGCAAACAGACGGGCAAATCGATCAGTCTCAAGGTTTGTCTGCTGCCGATATGGCAGACTCAAGTTCTAACTTAATTGTGTATGACAAAGCCGGCTGGCTTAACGGCGAAACGGATGATGGTCTGTGTGATGCGGGCATAATTTACGATGGTGATAAAGCCTATCTTATTTCTGTGATGTCAGGTACACCTGATGGCGATGATGCTCGCCAGGATCTTGCCAGATTAGTTGCAGCTCTTTGGGGTCAGCGTAGTACTCTTGCACCAAGCCAGGGATATGTATTGGTTGATCCGGCAGCACCTGCCGATCAATCGAACCAAACGCAGCAGGGTCAATAAACGCTAAATTGTTCAACTAAGTTGTTTAAATCCGTAGAAAACGTGAATTTTTGTGCTCTTGGAAACTTCAAATCCCATATATGATTGACTTCCTTCGCGCGCGCGTTATACACTGCAAAAGTTCGCTTTCAAAAGCCCCGTGCGAGCTTGAGATTCGAACTTCAATACGGAAACTGTTTTGTGACGCTAGCTTGTTAGTCCAGAAGCAAGCTAGTTGGCAACATTTCAGGGGATGTTTGAAGATGGTGGAGTAGGATCCCGCCGCTTCGAATCGGCAGCAACTTTTGAAAAACGACATTTGTTACTTTATTGGAGGAACACTGTGAAGACCTATTACGCAAAGCCCAACGAAGTTGAGCGCGAATGGCTTCTGATCGACGCAGAGGATCAGGTTCTCGGTCGCGTTGCATCAAAGGCAGCTCAGATCTTGAAGGGTAAGCACAAGCCTCAGTACACCCCACACGTAGACACGGGTGACTTTGTGGTAGTTATCAACGCTGACAAAATCCGTGTTACTGGTGTAAAGGCTACGGACAAGGAATACTATCGTCACAGCGGTTATCCCGGAGGACTGAAGTGCGAAACGTTCCAGGAAGCAATGGAAAAGCATCCTGAGCGCGTTATTGAGCACGCAGTTAAGGGCATGCTGCCAAAGAACACGCTTGGCCGCGCAATGGCTAAGAAGTTGAAGGTGTACGCTGGTAGCGAGCATCCACACATGGCTCAGCAGCCTCGTGAGATCAAGATGGAGGATAACTAATGGCAGGCGAAGCAATCTATTACGGCACTGGTCGTAGGAAGAACGCAGTAGCTCGCGTTCGTATCGTTCCTGGTACCGGTAAGGTTACAGTTAATGGTCGCGATGGCGTAGAATTCTTCGGTCGCCAGGCACTCGTTGACTATGCAACCACCCCATTCGTAGTTACTGACACCAAGGGTCACTTCGACGTTATTGCTCGCTGCAATGGCGGCGGTGTATCTGGTCAGGCTGGCGCTCTTCGTCACGGTATTGCTCGCGCTCTTCTTGAAGCAGGCGATTATCGTGCAGAGCTCAAGCGTGCTGGTTATCTGACTCGTGACTCTCGTATGGTTGAACGTAAGAAGTACGGCCTGAAGAAGGCTCGTAAGCGCCCTCAGTTCTCAAAGCGCTAAACAGCTATTACAACGTTCAAACTACAATGCCCGTTTCCGCTATGCGGAGACGGGCATTTTGTTTATTTGCGGGCCTGTTTTTGGATGAATAGTGGTAATTCCAGTGGTGAAGCACACGTACTTTTGCTGAACCAGTTCAAAACGGGTTCAAAACCCGTTCATCCTGAAATTTCGTCATTGAAACATGTTCACACGTTGCAAAAAGAATTGTGCTCTATAGAATGGGCAGCACTTCGAGGCAATCTTATTGCACAGGGGTATTAGGCAAGAAGATCTGTCTTGAAGACGTAAGACTCGGCGGAAACCTAGGGCTTAAAAGCATTGGTTGCTATCTGCTGACTTACGTATGGGAAATATTTGGGATAGGGACCTGTGGCACGAAAGTGTTCAGGTCCCTATTTGTTTTGCGAAAGGTTGTGGTTTTGGAACAGGAAGAACTTATTTCATAGCACAGCATTCGCACATATGCTGTGCCCCTTATGCGCAGTATTCCGTATGTATTGGTAATAAGCAGTAATGAACCATACCAGAGCAATACAAAGTGGTTTTCGTTACTGCTTCGAGAGAGAAAAAGTAAAAGGCTTCGGTAAAGAAACCGAACAAGAATCTTGGAGGTTAGATTCAAATGATGTACGTAGCAGCAATTTGTGTAGTATTCCTCGCAGCAGGTATCGCTATGCTCTCTAAGCTTGGTCAGGGTAACTCTGCGGCTTTGGAACTTGCTGTAGCTCGCGCAAACGCAGGCCGTAAGGTTCAGCTTGGCGTTCAGGCTCCTCGTGATTTCTATATGCAGCAGTATGACGAAGCTGTATCAAGCCGTCACTAATCATTGATCGCTAGGTAGTTCGGTACGTGAGTAACAGGTATTAGTTTGATTACTTGCTGACCTTCACCACTAAGTTTTTCGCTAACTTTTGGTATTGCTCCTATTCATCGTTATTCAATGGTTGGTAGAAAAAGCTAGGAACATACATGCTTTCAAAAGCTCTCAGCATCATGCTGGGAGCTTTTTTATGGAACTAAAGTGTAGGAGTAGTGTGCTGCGGTTGTGTATTGAAGTTGTGTATTGAGACTGTGGACTGAATAGGTTCCAGCAAAAGATGAGCCCCGCGACCTGTGGAAATCGCGGGGCTGGAGGCAAGGAATTATGCAAGTTAGATGCACTGCGGATCTAGTTTTTGGTGTCGTGTTTTGTGCTATAAAACGCGGCACGTGTAATGCGTTCTAAACCGCAATGGCTTATTTACTCTCTTCGTGTTCAGCCTTAGCTTTGGCCATACGTTCTTCCAAAGCTTTGAGCTGTTTAGCAGTTTCCTCTTCTTCAAGACGAAGCTCTTCTTTGCTTGTTGCATAGTCGATGCGGATCTTGCGATTGTTGCAAAGCAACAGGTAAAGAATGATAGAAGCAGGAAGACCAATGGAAGCGCCACGGGCAACGATGAAGCCAGCGGACATACCAGCAATACCACGGTCCATGTCGTCGCGAAGCAGGTTGATAGCAATCTGTGCGCAAACGAAGCCCTGAACAACCATGATTACAACCAGCAATGCACCAGATGCAGCCAAAGAAACTTCGTAGAGTGGATAGAAGAACAAGCCAACTACAGTAAAGATAAGGTTCGTACCAGTGCCGTCATAAATGGAGTTCATGCCTTCGCGGCCAGATTCCTTATAACGAGCAAAAGTAGCGATTGCATAAGGAGGGCTGAAAGGACCAGCCAATGCAGGATAAGGAGCGAACAGAGAAAGAACTACGTTACGGATACCGCAAACGATGTTGGTGCGGTTTACGTTGAACTCAATGTATTCGTCATCACGAGCAGAATTGATGCAAAGCTGCTGAACGGTGATGAAGTCGCCATAAGCAATAATCCATGCAGTAAGTGCATAGGGGATACCAGAGATCCAAATAGTAGGATCAGTGCAGAATCCAATAAAGAAGGGCGAAACAGCTGCAAATAATGCACCGAAGTCAGGCATTACGATGAACTGGCCTGAGAATTCATATTGGAAGTCGCCTGAAACGCCACCAACGATGAACAGGAACAAAACGCCCCATAAGAAGCTGTAGTTACCAAGCAGTGCCAAAATTTTATGTTCGGACATCTTTTCGCGAATACGCTGACTGAACATAAACAAGCAAACTACTACCAGACCGCCAAGGCAAGCAATAGTTGCGGTATCAAGTGCGCCGCCTTCAGACATACGAGCAACAACGGAGTTAATACCTGCGCCTAAAACAATGCCGCCTTTCAAGGCTGGAGGCAAAATCATGTTGAGTTTCTTGGATAACCCTGTAGCGCCTAAAACAATGAATAGAATTCCGAGCTCTAACTGTATAACAGTAAGTGCTTGGAATCTTATTACGCCTTCTGGAAGGGTTTCCAGATAGAGCACAATTACTGCCATCGCCGCCGTAATCCAACCGCAAACTGCCGGTTCGCCCAAGAACCAGCTCAAGGTATAACAGGCGGTCTCAAAAATTACGAGTGCGTATGCAGTGTTGGGGTCCAAGCCCAACGTAGAAATAAGAACAGCCAATGCACCGTATGAAGTACATGCGTTCATGAGGCCTGTAATAACTTCAGGACCAGAAATATTAAAGTGGATAAAGGGAATACGAATGCGGAATATTCCCAGTCGAATACATGGCTGAATGCCACCGTATTCACGCTTTAAAGCCATATGACCCTCCTCTAGATAATCAAGTTCCGCAAGAGCGAATGGGGATTAACTTCTTAATAATTCCTTTCTTGAATCGAAAACCTCCAATTTTGAGCGCACAAAACTAAGCCTCTTCCACAGAGAGTTTTTTCGCTTATGTTTTGTGATTTAGACGGGAACCAATTTATGAGCGCTTGAGAAAAAATAACGAAGGTTTTTCAAACGACCTAACAAATTGGATAGTCCGCTTTAGTAAATATAATCTTTAGCTATACAAGAATTACTAATGTCTATGTTATGAACCCATTCATCGGAATCTATAGATGCGTTCAAAAAAATTAAACTAACGGACAAATAGATAAAATGTGTAGAGAAAAAACTCGTGAACGTGTTATAAATTTATTAAATTACGTTATTTAATTATTCAATCAAAATGAATTGTATTTTGTAATTAATTTCCCCTCTATCAATTTTCGCGGTTAGTTGTTACTTTGTGTTCATGCAGAATACGAAGAATATACGCGGCATTATTTTTGCTCTATTGAGTGGCATCAGTTGGGGTTTTTCTGGTGCCTGTGCTCAGTATCTTTTTTCCCACTATGGCCTCGACCCGCTTTGGGTCTCTTCGGTTCGCATGCTTTCGGCGGGCATTCTGCTTTCAGTGGTTGCATTGGTAACGTTTCGCGAACCATATTTAGCCATCTGGAAGACGCCAAGCGTTTTGGCGCGCATGGTTGTGTTTGCTATAGCGGGTTTGGCGTTTTGTCAGATGACCTATCTGCTGGCAATTCAATATTCAAATGCAGGTACCGCTACTATTATTCAGTATATTGGTCCAGTACTTACGGTCTTTTTCCTTTGTGCTCTTGCACGAAGATTGCCTACGCTCCGTGAATGGTTGGCGCTAATTTGTGTGGTAGTAGGCGTGTTTTTGTTAGCAACCCATGGCAATCCTGCGGTAATGGTGCTCTCACCTGAAGCGTTGTTCTGGGGTTTAGTATCAGCGTTGGCTTATATGGTGTATTCGCTCTTACCTCGAAGGTTGATGTTCCGCTTCGGGAGTGTTCCTGTGGTAGCAGCAGCGCTTCTTATAGGTGGTGTTGTGTTTAGTATTTTGCTGCAATCATGGTTCAATATTCCCGCTATGGGACCATCGGGCTTTGTGGTTTTGTTTGTAGGCTTGGTTTTCTTTGGAACCGTGGTGGGTTTTACGCTGTTCTTTCAGTCGATTAACGACATTGGTGCTGCAAAGGCAGGGCTTATGGCAAGTATAGAAACGGTTTCGGCGACCGTTTTTGCTGTGGTATGGCTTGGCACCTCTTTTGTATGGATCGATATTGTCGGGTTCATATTTATTATTGCTACAGTATTTATTCTGGCAAAGCATCCAGGTGATGCCGACATGCAAAATAGTCGTGAACCGTCGAATTAGACATGAGTTTATTGCTATAAACACTTTTAATGAAAAGAAGTACATTGTGTACAACAAGTGTTTTGATGTCGCTCGGTATAACGAGAGCTATCAGGCGTTATAAAGAAATCAAATCTGAACGTAATAATAGATAGTTTATCAATTAGATTTTTCTTATCAAAAGTATCAATATCAAATTTATAAAGCCATGGTGCGTCTTTTGCTTGCGGAGGCTAAAGGCGCAGCCCTTATTAAATTTTGCAACACAATGAGGATGTTGTTGCAAAGCGTTTAGCTTGATGCGAATGAGGGGTTTCGCATCTTGATGGCTATAGGGGTTTTAATAAGGGACTCACAAGGAGAAAAAGGGGATCATATGAAACCGGTGAGACTTGCCGTCCTTGGTCTAAATCAAGGGGCAAAGATAGTGCGTGATGCTCTTAAGCATGACGAAGTTGAAGTTGTTGCAGTAGCCGGGTTTGGAGAGCAGGCGGAATCTCTCGCAAGCGAGTTGGGGTTAAAGCGCTACGAGGATTACCGCCTTTTATTGCGCCAAGAAGATTTGAATGCAGTAGCAATTGCGCTTCCAAATGGTTTGCATGTAGAAGCTGTTGAAGAGTCACTTGCGGTAGGCATTAAGAATATTCTTTTAGAAAAGCCTATTGCTAATACCGTTGAAGAAGCTCAGCACATTATCGACATTTGCAAGGAAGCGGGGGCAACACTTCTAATTGGACACCATCGTCGCAATTCGCCTCGTTATTTATTCTTGCGCGAACTTATTAAGTCGGGACGTTTAGGCAAAATTGTTGGTCTTCAAAGCAGCTTTGCTATTGCTAAGCCTTATGCCTATTTTGATGTGGAATGGCGTGTCAAAAAAGGTGGAGGACCTCTGCTTATTAATGCGGTGCACGACTTCGACGATTTGAACTACTTAACAGATATGAAGCCTGTACGAGTATATGCGGCAGCACGTAACAATATTCGCAATAATGAAGTGGAAGATTCTGTTTCGGTAATAGTTGAATACGAAGGCGGCGCAACCGCTACCTATTTCCTTAGCGATGGAACTCCTGGTCCTTGGAGCTACGATTTAGCTGCTGAAGAAAACTTAAATTATGGTTTGTGCAATGACGAAAATTCTCTGCGAATTTTTGGCACTGAAGCTTCGTTTGGATTTCCTCATATGGATTTGTATTACTACGACAAAGACCACTATGGTTGGAACGAACCACTTCTTAAAGAGCATTTTGATTTGGAAATTAACGATCCCATGGCAGCTGAATTGGATCATTTTGTTGATTTATGCCAAGGGCGTGAAACTACACCGCGCTGCACCGGCGAAGACGCATTGGATACTTTACGAGTAATTAAAGGTATTCAAAAATCGGCAGAAACAAGGCAGGTTGTTGATCTCTAAAGAGCATCAAGCTAGTACAAAAATGGCTTTGGCGAAAGATATCTAGCAAGGTGGCAACGAGTTAGATAGCAGGATTCGTCAAAGCAACTGCTTGTAAGGTATTATATCTCTACGGCAAGCAGCTTGTTTATTGCGTATTTTGATTGGATATGAAGCGCCTGCGTTCGATAGAGCGGGGGCGCTTTCCATATAATGGAGCATTGAAACTAAAGAGCCTGGATGAAATCGCTGATGGCAAGATGACCCCTTTTGGTGCAGTGGGCGCTTCATTCTGGTGGCATTATGAGCTACGAAAGAGAACATTATGAGAGTTGAAGATCTGCGCTATTTTGAGCATTTATCAAAAGTACTCAACTTCACACGCGCTTCTAAAGAATTGCATATTTCTCAGCCTACTCTCTCGCTTGCAGTGAAGCGTCTTGAAGATGAATGGGGAGTTCAGCTTTTGGAGCGCAATCGCGCTACGGTTGAATTAACTGATATTGGCTGCGATATCGT
This sequence comes from uncultured Eggerthella sp., assembly GCA_900551155.1. GTDB lineage: Bacteria > Actinomycetota > Coriobacteriia > Coriobacteriales > Eggerthellaceae > Anaerotardibacter. The sequence continues at coordinate 17,691 of URVA01000016.1, forward strand.
CGAGTGTATTTCTAGTGCGCTCTATGATCTTGACAGAGCCCAGACATTAGCAGAAGAATCGCTTGGAACAGAAAACGCGGTCATTAATCTGGGTACCATTCATGCTATGCAGGGTAAATTCTGGTCTCAGGCACTGTTCGATTTTCGACAGGAAAGTTCGTTTGATCCTCAAATTACGGTGACGCAGGCGTATTCAAGAGAGTTGTTGCGCAGATTGCGTGCGGGTCAGCTTGACGTGGCAATTTGCAGTCGAGTAGGAGATATGAAAGGCCTGCAATACAGCCTTTGCTGGTCGCAATCACTCGTGTTAGGCGTTAATCGCAAGAATCCCTTAGCGCAGCGCGATAGCATATCTCTCTCGGAATTGAAGGATTTGGAGCTTTTAACCTACAATCCTCATTCACCAGTGACAGAGGGATTGCGCAGCTTAGTGGATAATTATGGCTTGCATGTTCATTATGCCTATGATGACGAAATTACGCTTTCTTCCATAGTAGCTGCAGACGATTCTCAGGTAGCATTGTTCTGCTATTCATTCTTGATTAATGCGTTCGATGATGTGGTATGTCTACCTATTCGTGAAGCGCCAGTAGATTTCCATAAAACCTATGTGGTGTGTCGTGATGAAAGCCGTCGTCCTCGCGTAGTGCAGGAATTTATCGATTTCATGAGCACGTATCGCTTCCCTCGTTTATTGGATTACGGTAAAACGCAAAACTAATACCGATTCTTATGGCACAATAAAGTATTGGATCTCGCATGTAAGGCCGCTTTGGCGGCGTGACCTTTAAAGGAGAAGAGATGGCCCACGTTCAAGAAATATACGGATCTATGGTCTTTAACGAGCACGTTATGAAGGAACGCCTTCCTAAAGAAACGTATAAAAGTCTCGTAAAAACCGTCCGTGAGGGCAAACCTCTTGATATTGAAGTTGCAAATGTAGTTGCTCATGCCATGAAAGAATGGGCAATTGAGCGCGGTGCAACCCACTATACTCACTGGTTCCAGCCTCTAACAGGCATCACCTCAGAAAAGCATGACAGCTTCCTGGATCCTGTTGGCGACGGTACCGCTATTATGACGTTTTCTGGTAAGGAATTGGTTCAGGGCGAACCTGATGCTTCCAGCTTCCCTTCGGGTGGTTTGCGTGCAACGTTTGAAGCCCGCGGCTATACCACCTGGGATCCAACTTCATTTGCTTTTATTAAAGATGAAGTACTTTGCATTCCAACTGCATTTTGTTCCTATACGGGTGAAGCGCTGGACAAAAAAACTCCTCTGCTTCGTTCTATGAATGCGGTTGATAAGCAAGCACAGCGTGTGTTGAAGTATTTTGGCGAAGATGGCCATCGTGTTATTACGACGGTTGGTGCTGAGCAGGAATACTTCCTCATTTCAGAAAAGGACTACGTGCAGCGCCAAGACCTTATTATGACGGGTCGTACGCTTTTTGGTGCTCCTCCTTCGAAGGGCCAAGAGCTTGAAGAACATTATTTCGGCGCAATTCGTCCTACTGTTAATAACTTCATGAAAGAAGTAGACGACGATTTGTGGGCGCTGGGTGTTTCTGCGAAGACAAAGCACAACGAAGTAGCTCCTGCGCAGCACGAATTGGCCCCCTTGTTCACCAATTCAAATCGCGCAATTGATGAAAACCTGCTTACTATGGAAAAGATGCGTCTTGATGCATCTCATCACGGTTTGGTTTGCCTTACTCATGAAAAGCCTTTCGAAGGCATTAATGGTTCAGGTAAGCATAACAACTGGTCGCTTTCTTATGGCAAGGTCAACTTGCTTGATCCAGGCGACGACCCCATGGATAACCTACGTTTCTTGGTGTTCCTTACCTGTGTTGTTGAAGCGGTAGACGAATATCAAGAGCTTTTGCGCATGTCGGTTGCTTCGGCAGGTAATGATCATCGTTTGGGCGCAAACGAAGCACCACCTGCTATTATCTCGATGTTTTTGGGTGACGAACTGGGCGCTATTGTTGATGCGCTTATTTCGGGCGAAGAATATCATTCCGCAGAAGCAGTAGCAATGGATTTGGGTGTTGCGGTATTGCCCAAATTCTTAAAGGACAATACCGATCGCAATCGCACCAGTCCTTTTGCATTCACGGGCAACAAGTTCGAATTCCGCATGCCCGGTTCTGATGTAAATCTGGCTGATTGCAACATGATTCTCAATACCGCTATGGCAAAGGGCTTAAAGGATTTTGCTGATGCTATGGGCGATGTAGAGGGCGCTGAATTCGAAAAGAAAGCCATCAAATATATCAAGAAAACGCTGACCGATCATCAGCGCATTATCTTTAACGGCAATGGTTACTCTCAGGATTGGGAAGAAGAAGCAGAGCGCCGCGGTTTGGCAAACTATCGCAACACCGCTGAAGCACTTCCTTGCTTTGTTTCTCAGAAGTCTTTGGATCTGTTTGCAGAATTTGGCATTCTTGACGAAGCGGAAGTTCGCAGCCGCTATGAGGTAAAACTGGAAAAGTACAACAAGCTTCTTAACATTGAGGCTCGCGTAATGATTCGCATGGCTCGTCGCGCTTATTTGCCTGCTATCAGCGACTACATGGCTGATTTGGCAAGCAATATTACTACGGTAAAGGCAGCTCTTCGTGGTGCGGATATGACCGAGCACGAAAAATTGCTCAATAAGATTCTCAATGGCTTTAATCGCGCTGCAGAGTGTGTACGTCAGCTTGTTAAACTTCATGACGCTACCGAGGCTATCGAAGATCCACAAGAGCAGGCAAATTCTTACGCCGAAAAGGTTATTCCTGCAATGGAGGCTCTGCGCAAAGAAATTGACGACTTGGAATGCATTGTTGAACGAAGCTATTGGCCTGTTCCTACCTACAATGACATGCTCTTCTATGCATAGGATTGAATACTAAAAATATAAAGAGCTAAGAGACTTATAGGCAGAAAGACATTTTCTGCCTATTTTTTGCGATTGTTTTGTAACGATGCGGTAATGAAATTGCTTTAGGCGCTCGCAAACAATGGGATTTTGATTAAATAGCATCGTTGCATCAACATGCAAAACTGGTAGTGCTTTCTTTTTTTGAGAGTACAGGAGGGGTATTACTAATGGATCGGCAAAATACGACCGCTGA
>URVA01000017.1 GCA_900551155.1 uncultured Eggerthella sp.
GATAAAAGTCAAATCTTGATTACGATATTGAAATGTAATATATTTTTTCTGTGATTTTAAATCAGTATTATTTGTATAATAATGAGCCATCATCTCACTCCTTGTTAAAAAAAAGCCCTTCAATAAGGGCTTTTTAATTTTAGAAATTATTTAACTTCTACAGTTGCACCAGCAGCTTCTAATTGTTCTTTAATCTTAGCTCCTTCTTCAGCTGGAATATCTTTCTTAATTTCAGCAGGAACTTTGTCAACTAATCCTTTAGCATCAACTAATCCTAAACCAGTAATTTCTCTTACTGCTTTGATAACAGCAACTTTTGTAGCACCAACATCAGTTAATGTTACAGTTACGTTAGCTGGAGCAGCATCTGCAGCAGCTTCTCCACCAGCAACAACAGCTACAGGAGCAGCAGCAGATACGCCGAATACTTCTTCGAGTTCCTTTACGAGCTCAGAAAGCTCGAGTGCAGGCATTTCCTTAAGTGCTTCTACAATCTCTTCACGAGTTACAGCCATGATATGACTCCTTTTCTTTTTTAAGTGCGCCTCTTGTTGTTGGCGCAGATAATTTCAACTTTAAGCAGCTTGCGCTGCAGGGGTGATACCAGGTGGTACCTTAGCAGCTTCTACGCTGCACGGTTGGTGACTTGCACCAGTTGCAGCGAATTTATGCTGCATCCTTCTGGTCTGCGATTGCCTGTACGCAACGTGCGAAAGCCTCCATTGGGCCATTGAGCACGCGTACGGTCTTGACCATAGGATTCTGAAGGCTGCCGAGAAGTTTGGCAATAAGCTCCTCGCGAGAAGGAAGAGCTGCAATCTTTTCAACTGCTTCAGCATCAACGAACGCGCCGTCCATGATGCCGCCCTTGATTACCAGGTTTTCGTTAGCCTTAGCAAAGTCCTTCAATGCCTTTGCAGAAGCAACAGGATCGCCCTCTGCAAATACGAAAGCGGAAGGACCAGCAAGAACCTCGTCCATTTCAGGCATATCCAGCTCTTTGAGAGCAAGGCGAACCAGCTTGTTCTTATGAACCTTCATGATTGCACCAGCTTCGCGGATGCTGTTACGCAACTGCTCGGACTGCTTTACCGTAAGGCCGCGATAGTCTACAACCCACATTGCTTGAATGTCGGTAAGATCTTGCTTGATCTCTGCGAGCCTTTCAGTGTTCTGTACGCTTGGCATATGTGTTGTACACCTCCTTTTCAAAGCATCCGGTTCCGCACCATTGGGTGGGTCGAGCCTTGAAAAGAACGACCCCCTGTGCTCACGACAGCAGGGGGTCGGTAAAGACTTAACATTTACTAACCACCTCGGCGGGCCACTTTCGTGATTAAACCTACTCGGTACCAGCTGTCTTGGGCAGCGGAACAGTTTTCCGTCAACACTGCAATTTTTGCAGCCGACTTATAATTACAAAAGACGTTTTGATAGTCAAGAAGAAATCACGATAGTAAGAACAAGCACGCTACAATTTCACATTTTCTTCCCATTTTCTCCTTCTTCCTGCCATTTACTTGATTACCCTTCTCGCCTGCGAACATTACCTTGCTATTTCTTTTAGAAACCTTGAAGCTAGAAAGGTCGACGAGAAAGGACCCCTTATGAAAGTTGCGTTCTTCCCGGGTTGCATGGTTGATATGTTTTACCCCGAGGTCGGAATTGCTGCCGTTAACGTACTCGAACGCCTTGGTTGCGAAGTGGAACTTCCCGATGACCAAGTTTGCTGCGGTCAGCCTTTTTCTAATTCTGGCTACATCGAAGAAGCAAAACCAATGATGAAAAAAGTCATTGATGCTTATAGCAAATACGACACCATTGTTTCACTGACTGGTTCATGCGCTTGGGCCATTAAAGCTGAATACCCTCACTTTTTTGAAGACGATGAGGAATACAGTCGAAAAATTGCAGATCTTGCACCGCGCATCTATGAATTTACTCAATTTATTGTAAAAGTACTCGGAGTAACCGATGTTGGCGCTCACTTAGAAGGAACGGTTACCTATCACGCAAGCTGCCATCTTACTCGCATGCTCGGAGTTAAAGAGCCACCGCTTACCCTTCTTAAAAACGTTGAAGGTCTTACCTATATAGAAATGCCCGAAATGGATCGTTGCTGCGGATTCGGAGGAACGTTTAGCGTAAAAGAGCCTGAAGTATCGGGTCACATGGTGCAAGAAAAGGTTGCTTTCACTCTTGCTACAGGTGCTGATTACTTGTGCGGAGCCGACCAGGCTTGCCTTATGAATATCAAAGGTGCCCTTGATCGCATGCGCGAACAGGGCATCGTTTCCAGCAATATGAAAGTGCTCCATATTGCTCAGATTCTCGATTCACGATTGGAGGCGTAAAACATGTCTTCCATCATCTACGACAACGCTCCCCTAGAAGAGCGCATCCATCGCTCACTATCTGACACCTTCAAGCATCGCGCTATCGAAACAGCACAGGATGTTATTACAGGAAAGCGCGATGCACTTGTAGCAGAAGTTGACAACTGGGAAGACTTCCGTGATCACGCTGCTGCGATTCGCGATCATGTATTAGCTAATCTTGATTACTATGTACGTGAATTTGCTATCAATGCAGAAAAGAATGGAGCCCATGTTTACTTCGCTCCCACCGACACCGATGCTCTTGAGTGTATCTTAGATATCTTTGAAGATCTTGGTGCTACCTCATGCGTAAAATCCAAGAGCATGATGACCGAAGAAATTGGTCTAAACAAATTCTTGGAAAAGCACGGTATCTCCGCCATAGAAACTGACTGCGCCGAACACATTATTCAAACCGCAGGAAATGCACCTTCTCATATTGTTGTTCCTGCACTTCATTTCGATCGTACTTCCATTCGAGATCTGTATCAGCAGCGTAAAGGTTATACAGGAAGTGACGATCCCGAAGAAATTACCCGTTTCTTGCGTAAAATCTTACGCCCAGAATTCATGAGTGCCTCTGTTGGTGTTACGGGATGCAACTTCGGCGTTGCTGAAACAGGATCATGCACCCTTGTTTCCAACGAAGGTAATGCACGCATGACTTCAAGCATTCCAGAAACCCAAATTGTTGTTATGGGCACCGAACGTATTGTTCCCGACTTGCGCTCGCTTGATGTTTTCATGAAACTGCTCGTTCGCAGTGCTGTTGGCGCAAAAATCTCTGGTTCGTTTTCCGTCAATACGGGACCTCGTCGCGAAGGCGAAGCAGACGGGCCCAAAAACGTACATATTGTTATTGTCAACAATGGACGTACCAATATACTTGGCAGTGAGTTTAAGCCTATGCTGCGTTGCATTCGCTGTGGTGCCTGCATGAATTCGTGCCCTGTATATCGCCACATTACTGGTCACGGCTACGGCTCTATCTATCCGGGTCCTATGGGCATTGTACTTACTCCCCTTCTTGTGGGATACAAAGAAACCGCGAAGCTGCCCTATGCTTGTTCGCTTTGTGGATCGTGCGCAGATGTATGCCCTGTAAAAATTCCTCTTCCTGCTCTTATTGCACAGCACCGTCGCAATATCGTTTCTTTGGGATATGTGTCACCTGCAGAAAAAGCAGCGTTCACTGCTGCTGCAGCAACGTTCTCTAGCCGCGCCCTTTACGGTATGGCAACCAGCGTTGCTCCTTCTGTTATGAAAGCGCTTACTGGCAACACCAACCAGATCGATAGAAGCTCAACCTTTATTCCCGTATTAAATGGTTGGACTGCTTCGCGCAACTTAGATCCTATGAGCAAACAGAAATTCCGTAGCTGGTTTGCTCAGCACAAAAAGCAGGAAGCGAATGCCAAACGCTCTAAAACCGCACAGGAAATATCTGCTGCTGCAACCCGCGTCCACAAAGCACTCGAGAAGACCATGGACAAAAAGGTAGCTGATGTAACCATGTCTACCACTTCTGAACGAAAGGAGGGCTAAATGAGTACGGTAAGCCTTGAAGAATTCTTGAAGCCCATTTCAAACGCACTTGGTCGTACTGAGCCTCCTTCAAGCGTTGATGTCTGCCAGGCAACAAAAGCACCTCTTGCAAGTGATTTTCATGCCTACACCACCGAAGAACTTGCTTCGTGGTTTATCCAAGAAGCTCAAAAGATGGGCACAATGGTAAAAGAGGCAACTCCTAGCAGCGTAGCATCTGCCGTTGTTGATTTGGTCAATCAGTTTGGCGAAGGCGGACACGTAATCTATGCCGATGTGTCGGAGATAGACGAATACCAGATCCCAGAAGCGTTAAGCAACGAATCACTTGAAGCTATTCGTTGGGATCCTTCCAGCCGAGAAGCAAGTGTGGGTCGCGCAGAAAATGCCGATGTAGGTATTACGGTGGCTAGTGCAGGTATCGCTGAAACAGCGACTATCATTCAGAAATGTACCGCCCAATCGGGTCGCTCTATATGCCTGCTTCCCATCGGGCATATCGCACTACTTCGAAAGAAAGACATCTTCCCTTACATGACTCAGCTCATGGACGACTGGGAAGAAAAGGTGGCCGCAGGCGAAGCTATGCCTTCAAACTATACCTTTATCAGTGGTCCATCTAACACTGCCGATATTGAATTGGTTCGCGTAGTAGGAGTTCATGGTCCTGTACATGCAGGAGTCATCTTGATTGACGAGGAGTAATTACTGCTTGTAGTCTTATCTGCAAGAAAAGGTCTCAGCTTACCGTTTCGCTGTTCAAAAGGCTTCGCACCTGCGAAGCCTTTTTCATGCGCTTCACTGCATCATGCCTAATTTACACGCGCATTCTTTGAATGCGCTGTTTATAAACTATGCTTTCTGAGTTCACTTCGCCCTTTTCTTGCAGATAAGACGCAAAGTTTAATCACTGTTTGCCGTTTATGAGAAGTCATTTCTTCACGTCGTTATGAAAAGCAATAATTAATGTTCTGATTCAGTGATATCCAAATCTTTTGGAATTAAACGATACGCCAGATACGCCACAAGAAGCATCACTATCCCACCGACCACCGAAGTAATAACAATAGAATCACTAAAGGAGCGAGAACCCGCCACGATTAATTCCGTAGCACCAGTTTCTTGTGCGATAGTTACCGCTGCGGCATAAGACTGCATAGCTTGATCTACCAAAGACTGATCAAGACCTGATTCAACAAGAGTTTGCGCGTTTAACCCCAATCGATACACCACTGAAGCAACACTGCCCATAATAGCCACACCTAATACATTGCCCAAATCGTAAGCAATTTCTTCAATAGCTGCAGCACTTGAAGCTTTAGTGGGTGGTGTTGAATTCATAATTGCAGCAGAACCAATTGCTAACACTCCCGTACCAACACCAACTAAGGCACTAGAAATTGCAACGGGAACATAGGTAAGGTTTCCCCTAAATGGCAACAACATAAGCATTGCGAATGCGGCAATAAGTAGACCAATTACTAATACTTTATGGGCAGGAAAACGCATAGCCAGCGCAGGCGCAGAAGCGCCTGCAATAAGAGAAGCAATAGCGAGCGGCAAAAGCTTCACGCCAGATTCCAAAGGCGTGCTTCCATCAACGAGTTGCAACCATTGCGCAAGCAAAAACAATAATGCCGCCATAGCAAACATCGATCCTAGCGCTACGAGTACGCCTCCAGTGAACATGCGATTTTTAAAAAGCGTAACGTCAATAAGGGGTGTATTAGTACGAAGAGCACGAATTACGAATAACGCAATGCACAGTACCCCCACCATGATAGCGACAAACGCAGTAATATCGCTCAGGCTCATTTCTGCTGCCAAGCGCTTAATACCCCACATTAAACTTGCCATTCCAACTAAAGATATTAAAGCAGCAGGAATATCCCAAGGGCCATTGCCTACAACATGAATCTCTGGCAAGACAAACACTCCCACAAGCAGCACCAATGCCATCAAAGGAATATTTACCAAAAATGCAGCATGCCAGCTTAAATGCTCTAAAAGAAAACCACCGATAATAGGACCAAGCGCCATACCCAGTCCTCCCAAAACCGACCACGCCGCCAGAGCAAAAGCTCGCTCTTTAGCATCGGTAAAGATATTTCGAATCATCGAAATAGTAGTGGGCATTATCATTGCAGCGCCTAACCCCAAAAAGGCACGGATAGCAACTACCTGCCAAGGAGTATTCGCCCCCACAATAAGTGCGCTGCCAATACAGAATACGAGTGCACCACCAAGAAGCATTTTCTTTCTGCCTATACGGTCGGATAGCGAACTGGCCGACACCAGCAAACCCGCAAGCACAAGTGAATAAGCATCCACGATCCAAAGTTGCTCATCTGAAGTTGGTTGTAATTCTGCCGTCATACTAGGAAGGGCTACATTGAGTACTGTTAAATCTATTGACAGAACAAACTGCGCAAACAAAAGCACCATAAGTGCAGCCCACCTATGCATGCGTGAAAGCGCTGGAACCTGCGCCTTTACCTGATCTGGTTTACTTGATGCGTCAGCGTATTTTACTGGCGTATCGAGCGGCATAGAATCTAACCTCCTCGGCTTTTTCACTTAGAAACACGGAAAAAGCTGGGAGTTTTACCTCCCAGCTTTTATTGCGACTTTATTTGCTCGTGCTCGACGCTAGAACTTACGCCGCTACGCCGTTTTCTGCACCTGTGGCAGCATTATCTGCCGTTGCAGAATCTCCTGCTGCAGCATTTGAATCCTGATTCTGGTTAACTGGCTGACTAATAGAATCAACCGTCACCAATGATCCACCGCCCTTAGAGAAGTTAAGCGTAATGTCGTCGCCTTCCTTGTAACGAACGATGTCTACGATATCTGCAACAGAGCAATCATAGAGCGTATCGTTGCCCGCAAGCATTACGTAGTAGTGAGTGTCACCACCAAGAACGACTGGCGATATCAGTGAAATCGTACCTGTAGCCGAACCTTCCGTTACAGTAGATTCCTCTTCACTGCCTTGAATCTCAATACCATTGCTCCTCAAAAGCTGCTTGTATGCATCTTCTGTTTCCTCAATGGTGTTACCAACCGCTACATTCTGATAACGCTGAATGTCAATCATGGCGTACATCTTTACCAAACCAGCACTGTCCTTAAGAGCAATGAAGTAGGTAGGCTGTCCGCCAACGTTGATGAGCAATGGGAAGGTTGCAGTGTAGCGCATTTGCTGTACCTGACCTTCAGCAGAACTCATAGCAGAATCTTCTGTTGCACCCGCAACTGGATAGAACTTAGATTCGGCCGTACGCTGATTGATCAAAACAAAACCGATAATTGAATTGTCAGAGGTTGCAGAAGTTACACCGCTGTATACCCATACGTCGTCGTCTTTAACAACATAGTTATAGCCAAGATTGCCATCAGTTCCAGGAGTGGTCTGACGAACACCGCTCTGACCAAGCCAAGAGTTAATCCAACCACCAGAAAGCGAACCGCTCCAGTTGTACTGCTCAATCAGCAATTCGGCAGGATAAGCACGGTCTACCCACTGAGGAACATCCTCAATAGCGAGGTCTTGACACTCGCCGGTGTTTGCATCACACATAATAACGCGTGAAACCGTTTGACCACCGAACAGGCCAACCTTGAAGTCCATTACGGGATACAGCCAGTAAGGCTTACCGTTGTCGTCAATTTCAAAAGACTTATCGCCCAAAATATAGAACGGATAAGAAAGCTGAACATGACGATCTACGTTGTTGAACAGTGGGTCGGAATCAGAATAGTAAATTGGCTCGTCAAGACGAACAATCTGCGTGTCCTGCGTGCTCATATTTACGATTACATATCCAGGAATACCCGTGTCTTTGTTTGACCACCACTTAAACAGGTCAGCATAATTCAAAGGACTTACACGAACAGGTGAATCCTGATAGTTGATCTGCGTATAAATGTCGTCAATAACATACTGGCTTACATAGTCAGCCATTGCGCCCATAGTACGGTTACCCAACAGCATTGCGGAATCACGGTCAATAAACGGAATTTCAGAATAATCAACTTCTTGAATATCCGTTGCGAAGTCCGTTTCTTCAGTTTGCAAAATGGTTGCATACTTTTCTGCATTGCCAGGGAAAAGGCTCAGCGAAAGCAGTGCGCCAACCAAGCCAACTGCCGCAATAACCAGCGGAATAAGCATAAGAATCTTAAAGCGCTTTGACTTCTTTTCGCTCTTTTCTCGTTTACCCATACCATTTGCATAGATCTGCTTAAACGAGAAAAAGATCAAAAACGACGGCAGCAAAATAAAGATTGCTAGCGCAAACCACAAATCTACACTGTGGATGTTAATGGGTGGATGGAACCACCAATAACAAAATGCAAGTACCAATACGACTAGCACAGCAATAATAATGAGCGCCTTTTTGCTCATCTGCGACAAGGCATCGCGGAATGCGCTGAATTCATTGCCGCCAGGACGATGGCCGCCACGACGTGGACCTCCACCAGTAGGTCCATCCGAATCGCCACCATTAGCTCCAGCGCCACCAAATCCAGCACCGCCCTGAGCGGCACCAAATTGCTTTAGCAAGTCTGCCCAACTGACTGGTCCTTGATTATTCGGATCTGCCATAAGGCTCCTTCCTCTTGTATACGTAAATAGTTATTGTATCTGATTATTCGCGCAGAAAACATGCAGTTCATGTAAAACAAAAGGCGCACAAGAATAACTTGTGCGCCTTACCTAAAGTAAAGTCAGTTTTACCAGGATTTCTTTACGTCTATAAGCCTTCCATTGCGAAAAAACTTTTACAAAACCCTTGTCACAAAACAACAGAGTTACTCAAATTTGGCAACCCCACAAAACAACTGAGCTACTCTTATCCGACCGCCTTACGCAAGAGAGCGCAATACGTACTGCAAAATACCTCCGTTGTAGTAATATTCGCCCTCCGTTGGAGTATCGATGCGAACTATTGCGTTAAAGGCAACCGTTGTACCATCCGTCTTTGTTGCAGTAACACCAACGGTAGATGGATTAGGCAAGCCTTGAGAGAAATCAATCGCATCTACGCTGATAGTTTCACTGCCATCCAAACCAAGCGTCTCAGCATTTTGGCCCTCTTCAAACTGCAGCGGCAAAATACCCATACCAATAAGATTAGAGCGATGAATACGCTCGAAACTTTCTGCGAATGCAGCACGAACTCCTTGAAGCATAGGACCTTTAGCTGCCCAGTCGCGCGAAGAACCGCTGCCGTACATCTTGCCCGCAAGCACTACCAAGGGAATGCCTTCTTCTTGATAATGAGCCGCAGCATCATAGACTGCTTTTATTTGTCCATCAAGAAAGTCTTTGGTCCAGCCACCCTTCTTGCCTTCGGCAAGCTTATTAGTCAGTTTCACGTTAGCAAAGGCACCACGCATCATAACTTCATGGTTACCACGACGTGCTCCATAGGTATTGAACTCAGCAGGTGCTACTCCATGCTCTTCTAAGTAGCGAGCTGCAGGCGAATCATTAGCAATGGAACCTGCTGGCGATATATGATCGGTGGTAATAAAGTCGCCCAAGTTCAAAAGCACACGAGCATTATTAATATCAGCTGGAGCCTTTGCTTCGCGGGTCATGCCATCAAAGTATGGAGCACGACGCACATAGGTCGAATCTGGATCCCATGCAAATACATCGCTTGCTTCCCTACTAAGAGATTGCCAAGCCTCATCGCCAACAAATAAGCCAGCTCCCGCTCGATCAAATACCTCCTTAGTGCAGCAACGCGCAAGAAGGTCTTGAACTTCAGCATTATCAGGCCAAATATCGCGCAAGTATACTTCGGTTCCATCCCCTTTAACCCCTAGTGGCTGGGTTTCGAAATCGAAATCCATGGTGCCTACCAGTGAATAGGCAATTACTAACGCGGGCGCACACAGATAGTTCTGCGACACATCAGGAGAAATACGTCCTTCAAAATTACGATTACCAGAAAGAATGCTTGCAAGCTCAATTTCGGAAGCAATTTCGTGCAAGGCAGGCAATACAGGACCTGAATTACCAATGCAGCTCATGCAACCAAAACCGCAGGTATAGAAGCCCAAATCGCGCAGCGCAGGCATTAATCCTGCAGCGTCTAAGATATCTTCAGTAGCGCGAGAACCAGGAGCAAGAATGGTCTTTACCCATGGCTTTGGCTGCAAGCCTGCCGCTGCCGCATTTCGCGCCAGAACACCAGCTGCCAACATCATGCTTGCATCGGTTGCCGTGGTGCAACTCGTTACTGCAGCAATAGCAAGAGCGCCATGGGTTAGCGCATATTTCTCGCCCAACAGTTCAACTTCAACCGTTTTTTGAGTATCAAGGTTTCTTTGAGCACAAATTGCTTCGAAAGATTGTTTTGCTTTTGCCACATCAATGCGATCATGAGGACGAGAGGGACCTGCGACGCTTCGAGTAACGCTCGATAAATCAAGCTCAAGCACCTTAGAGTACACACGTGAAGGTGCACTCGGATCATTCCAGAAGCCCTGAGCTTTCGCATACGCTTCAACCAACGCAACCTGTTCGGGGGTTCTTCCCGTTAGCTCAAGGTATTCAAGCGTTTTATCGTCTACGGGGAATAGCGTACACGTTGAGCCGTATTCAGGGGTCATATTAGAAATACAAGCACGCTGAGTTGCGCTTAAGCTGTCAAGGCCTTCACCAAAGCATTCTACAAAGCAACCCACAACTCCTTCAGCACGAAGCATTTGCGCAAAGGTAAGAGAAACGTCCATTGCACTTACTTCAGGAGAAAGCTTACCCGTAAGTTTTACGCCAATAACACGAGGAACCAACGTAGTAATAGGCTGGCCAAGTGCTGCTGCTTCTGCCTCAATACCGCCAACACCCCATCCTAGAACGCCAATGCCGTTTGCTGTGGGTGTATGAGAATCAGTGCCCACCAAAGTGTCGAAATAGGCAACGGTTCCTTCTTTGTCTTCGCGAGTCATAACAACCGACGCAAAGCGCTCAATATTGAGCTGATGACAAATGCCCGCTCCAGGAGGAACGATGCGTACATTTTCGAAGGATTCCTGTGCCCACTTCAAAAATTCGTAGCGTTCTTTATTTCTGTCAAATTCCAATGCCATGTTTTGCTCAAGAGCCCCTGCGCAGCCTGCAACATCGGCAATAACTGAATGGTCGATAACCAAATCGCAAGGAACCTGAGGATTGATGTTTTTAGGATCTCCCCCTAATTCCATACAGGCTTCACGCATAACCGCAAAGTCAACAAATACAGGAACGCCAGTAAAATCCTGGAACAAAACGCGCGCAGGGCTGAATTCGATTTCATTTCCAACCTCGCCTGCAAGACCAGCCTCTATCAGACGCTCCGATAGTTCCTTAGCTCGTTCATCGCTTGGTGCTAAGCGTAAAATATTTTCCAGAAGAACCGTAAGCGAAAAAGGCAGCTTCTCGTGTCCCTGAATGCCAGAAACGGGATAATACGTATATGTTTTATCTCCCACATTCAGAATCGCTGATCGGTTATTCATTAGATCCTTCCTTTCCGAGAAGCAGCACGCCTCCCGCTTTGGTTCTGTAAATGTATCTTTACTGCTCTAGCGCAGCGATAAGTGCATCAGTAAACTGGGTGCATGTTGCAGGCTGCTGATTCGAGCCAAGAGCTTTGCAAATATCAGCCGTTAAAACACTACCTTCTGCATAAACCTTACGAACTGCAGCCCTTATTCGTTCGGCAATTTCAAGTTCACCTAAATGATCGAGCATCATAGCAGCTGAAAGAACTTCTGCGGTAGGGTTGCACATATCCTTGCCTGCAATATCAGGTGCAGAACCATGCACTGCTTCAAAAATGGCATATTCAGAGCCAATATTTGCTCCTGGAGCAATTCCCAAACCGCCAACAAGGCCAGCACAGAGATCGCTTGCAATATCCCCATATAAATTAGGGAAAACAATAACATCAAACTGGGAAGGATCCATAACAATATTCATGCAAAACGCATCGATGATGTTGTCATTAAATTCGACTTTTCCTTCGTATTCTTTTGCAACCTCACGCGCAACCTTCAAAAACAAACCATCAGAATACTTCATGATATTTGCCTTATGGGCTGCGGTAACCTTCTTGCGGCCATGCTTTAAGGCATATTCGAAAGCGAAGCGAACAATGTTTTGTGTTGCGGTAACAGAAATAGGCTTAATAGAGATGCCCGAATCAGGACGAATAGTTCCTGCATTATGATCTTTACAAAAAGCAATAAGATCTGCCGCTTCTGAGCTGCCTTCTTCAAATTCGATACCTGCATATAGGTCTTCTGAGTTTTCACGAACTACTACTAAGTCGACACCATCATAACGACCGCCCGCTCCAGGAATAGACATAACTGGACGAAGGCATACATTCAAATCAAGAGTTTTACGCAAAGCAACATTTACGCTACGAAAACCCGTTCCTACAGGAGTAGTAATAGGACCTTTGATGGCAACTTTATTGCGGCGAACTGCTTCAATGGTGCTCTCTGGTAAGGGAGTTCCACAGGAATCCATCATATGAGCGCCAGCTTCAGCAATCTCCCATTCAATATCAGCTCCAGCTGCTCGCACCACACGCTGCATAGCGGAAGTTGTTTCTGGACCAATACCGTCTCCAGGAATCAACGTAACGGTATGCTTTGCCATCGAATCACTCCTTAGTAATCGTAGAAAAAGCTTTGTGAAAATACATCTCTTTGCTTGCACGTTGGTACCCGCGAATTCAGCGCACGTAGCATGCGCATTCAACATACCTATCCCATGCCCTTTGAGATGCTCTTTGATAGTGTAGCTTTGTAGCGCTCTATCATAGTGGAGTATGAAGAAATGTAACGTAGATTTCTCTACACGGACACATACACAGGATAACTGTGCAACAAAAAGGCGAACAAATACCTGTTCGCCTGCAATCTAGCACGTAACCTATTCGGTTCAAACGTTAGCGCACTGCCCTAGGAAAGATTGTCGATAATTTGTTGGCTGCGACGCTTCAGAGCACCTTTGCCATGTTGAGCATCAAAGGAAACACGCTCTTTAAGGCCTTCTTTCACTTCAGGAGCAAGCTTGCCCGTAGAAAAAGCAATAATTGCTACGAGCATATCCTGATATTCATAGTCGCCGTGATAGCACTGAATAGCTTCATCTAAGAGCGGCCATACTTTTTGAGAGCGGTTTTCAGTAGTTGCCCCTAAAGCGCACAAAAAACGTAGAGCAGCAAGACGAACGAAACCGTTATCTTCATCAAAGAGTGCGGTTTCTGCTCCTGCGATACCCTTATCACAAGCACGCGACTCAAAAGGAACTAATTCAGTTAATACATCAAGAGATTCCCATCGAGTTTGTGCTTCTGGGCGATTGAGCGCATCAATAAAATCGTTAGCATAAGAAACAAGGGCTTCAGGATTGATTTTTGCTACCTGAGCAAGCACAGAAGCAGCATTTTGGCGATCACGACGCGTTGACCCCGATAAAGCAAGAACAACTTCTTTGATCAAATCCTCGGACTGAAGAAGTTGTACTGCAAGATCTTTTGCGCTCTGCGTTTTTTCGCTCATGAAGTTCCTCCGATCGGTGCCAAGGCACCTGTTACGTATGCAATCCTCTGTAAATACGGTGCATGCAGCCTGAAAGCATCAATGTTTATAAAAGTTAATTATCACATTTTATTATAGTCGCAATGCAAAAACTTCGAGGAGTATCGGTAGGCGAAAACGTCAAATCGACAAAGGACAGAACCCTATTCTTTGCAGGCTTCCGCAAAATAATCTATAAGAAATTTCTTAAGCGCATCAACCTTAGGCGAAGAAGGCGCGTTTTCTGGCACACGCAAATAGAGGTAGCGCGTTCGTTTAACATCGCTCAAAGGAACATAGACTAAATCGTCTCTACTATCGTTTGCCCAGGTTACTTCAGGCGCAACCGTAATACCAACTCCACGTGCTACCAATTCTTGAATTTGTATATAGGATTGGTTTTCCATATACAGATTTGGACTAAAGCCCGCTTCCTGAAACATACTGTCCACAATGTTTCGCAGCGAACCGACACAATTAACAATGAAAGGCTCATTTACCAAATCTGCCAGCGCTACCGACTTTTTAGTCGCATAAGGCGAATCTTTTGATACAAGAAGGGAAATTTTTTCTCTTCCCAATAACGTGTATTCGCCGCCTTGATGATATTTCGGAGACGCAAAAAAAATGAGATGCGGTATTTCTTCGGTATATTCGGTCTTTTTCGAATCGCTTACACGCAAAAGTACTCGCGGATGCATTTCTTTAAAACGCATAAGGATCGTTTCGTTGTTTCCCATAGGAACAGGAGCGTACAACGTAATAACATGCTCTTTTTTCTTTTGATACAGCTCGACCTCAAGAGAAACTCTATCGAGCGCATTGAGCGCCGTATTGGCGCAGCGAAGGGCAATTTTACCCGCGTCATTCAAAACAAGCGTTCTTCCCTTTCTATCAAAAAGTTGAACACCTGTTTCCTCTTCAATCTGACGCAACGCACGAGAAAGAGAGGGCTGTGAAATATGAAGCTTATCTGCTGCTTCACTCATGGTTTTAGATTCAGCAATTGCTTTAAAGTAATACAACTGATGAAAGTCCATTTGTCCCCCTCTTTTCGTTTGTAGGTGTAATACAGAGGCCCTGCAGACCGCAGTCTGCAGGGCCTTAATTTGGCTAGTGACTATTCCTCTGGGAACAATTCATCCAAGATTTCCTGAGTTGGCATCTTAACGCCGTACCAAATTTCTTCACCGGTAGCAGCTTGCTCGATCATCATGCCAATACCGCCGATAATCTTGCAGCCCTTTGCCTCAGCATCTTTGAGGATCTGGGTCATGCGAGGATGATAAACAGCGTCAGCTACAACCATACCTTCTTTGATAAGTTCAGCAGGTACTGGAGTTTGACCAGCGCTGTCGCCCATACCAACAGGAGTAGCATTGATAAGAATATCAGACTCAGCAATAGCTTCCTTCATTTCATCCTTATTTTCAAAAGCATGAAGAATCATTTCTGCGCCTGTCTTTTCCTGAACGCGAGGAAGAAGATCAGTTGCACGAGTGTAAGAAGGACCACCTTCACGTGCAAATACATGCACCTTCTTGGCACCATCAAGAGCAGCCTGAACCAAAATTGCAGAACCTGCACCACCAGGGCCAACTACCGTAATGGTTTTGCCTTCAATTTCTTCGCCATGATTACGGATGTTCTGCATCATGCCAGTACCATCGGTGTTATGACCGGTGATCCTGCCGTCTTCTTCCTTCTTCAAGACGTTTACCGCACCCATGAGCTCTGCACTGTCTGAAAGACCGTCAAGCAAAGGAATAATAGCCTGCTTGCATGGCATGGTTACGTTGCTACCATCCCAACCATCCATACGCTTCATAGCAGCAATGATGTCGGGCAGGTCATCTTGCTTAACATCAAATACGATGTAGATAGAGTCTACGCCCAACTTTTCAAAGGAAAGATTGTGAGTAGCTGGTGACATCGAATGACGAATTGGGCTACCCAGCAAGCTGATAAGGTGGGTGTGACCACTGATTTGAATTTTCTCTGGCATAATTATTCCCTCTTTCTCCTTGTGTACCTTATTTTTTAGTCTAAAACCTAGAAACTAACTTCATTTATGCAAATACTTCGTGCAAGTCATCCATGATGCGAATAGCTTGCTTTACCTGGACCTGACCAGGGGCAGAAGCTTTCTCCAATGAGCAGAATGTAATAGCAGAACCGAACAGCTCTCCTGCCAAGCGGGTAATGCTTCCTTCACGACCCATTGCCATAGTCAACAGAGGTTTATCGCTATGGATATGAGACATTTCTTCGGTTGCTGCCAAAAGCTTCAACGCATCCTGAGCACTGTTTGCCATAGTTGCAATCTTAGGAATATCAGCGCCCAAATCTGCCATATGGGTAAGGAGGTTTACCATCCATTCAACCGAAGGAGTTCCCGCAAAGTTGTGATACGAAATTACAGTCTTTACGTTATGCTTCTTTGCGCATTCAACCAGCTCGAGAACGGCAGCATCGCCAATCCAGGTTTCAATATCAACCAAGTCAACTGCTTCAGCTTCAATGATTGCTTTGTTAAGAGCTACATATTCCTCTACAGGAATCGTAAGCTGACCACCTTGGCTCGTTGAACGGAACGTGAATAAATAAGGATTGTTAGGTAGTGCTTTACCAATTTCTTTAGAATGCTCTGCCATCTTTTGTGGATCATGTACATCTGCTGCAAAATCACCACGCCATTCAAAGCATTCAACACCAGACTCGATACCCTTTGCGATTAATTCAATGTTTTCGTCAACCTGAGCGCCCATAAGAGAAATGATTGTCTTTGGACGACCTTCACCAAGTTTGACCCCTTTAATATCAAGTGCCTGAACCATATTTCCTCCTGGAACCAAAACCTTTGACTAAGATACTTACCTATCAACAATTCGTATATTATCGTTAAATTGATTAGCAGATTATATAGTTTAAGTATCTCTTTATTACATTTGAGGTATATATTTCAGGTTTTGCATATACCTTATGCATCAATCAATAAAGGAGAACTCTTAAAGCTCAGAAACCCTTTCTCACTAGGAATCATTAAGAATGTGCGTTTTAAGTCTACAAAAGATGCCTGTTTCATGTTCAGCCATGCCTCTTTGAAAGGTTTGTTTACAACAACAAAAAAAGGCGCCTCCTTTACGGAGACGCCTTAACGTCATAACGGTAAACGAAATACGTTACTCAGCAGTGGTGTATTCGCGATTTACAGAGCTATCAACAGGAACGCCAGGGCCCATAGTAGAAGTAACCGTAACGGACTTTACATACTTACCCTTAGCAGCTGCTGGCTTCATACGAAGAATTTCATCATATACAGCACCGTAGTTTTCAGCAAGCTGCTCAGCAGTGAAGGAGCACTTACCGATAATTACATGGCAGATACCATAACGATCTGCACGATACTCAACGCGGCCACCCTTGAGCTCTTTAATTGCCTTAGCAACATCTGGAGTAACGGTGCCAAGCTTAGGATTAGGCATCAAGCCACGAGGACCAAGAACTTTACCAAGACGACCAACCTTAGCCATCTGGTCTGGAGTAGCAACCGTAGCGTCAAAGTCGAGCTTGCCAGCCTGAATGTCAGCTACCAAGTCGTCAGAGCCTACAATGTCAGCGCCAGCTTCTTCTGCAGCACGAGCAGCATCGCCTTCAGCAAAAACTGCAACACGTACAGTCTTACCGGAGCCGTTAGGAAGGCTTACTGTACCACGAAGCTGCTGATCTGCCTGACGGGTGTCAATACCCAGACGGAAATGAGCCTCTACAGTTTCATCAAAGTTAGCAGGATGAATTTCCTTAACTAAAGCAAGAGCAGAAAGTGGAGCATAGTTCTTGCCTGCTTCGATTTTGGCCTTAGCCTCATCATATTTCTTAGACATTAATAATTCCTTTCGTGGTATGGCGAGTATGTTCTACTCTTCCACCTTCAGCTGTAGCTCTCTGCAACAGCTGATTTTTAATAACAAAATAATCCGCTAATTTATTCAGCAGATTCGCCCTGAAGCAAAGCAGCCAAGCGACGAGTAACCTTGTACTCCTTCTTAGGAGCGCGGCCTTCGATGGTAACACCCATGGAACGTGCAGTACCAGCAACGATTTCCATAGCTGCTTCGATGGTGTTTGCATTCAGGTCTGGCATCTTGATCTCAGCAATTTCACGAAGCTGATCTTCAGTGAGCTGACCAACCTTCTTGAGCTGAGGAATACCAGAACCACCCTTGATACCAAGCTTTTCCTTAATGAGGAATGCAGCTGGAGGGGTCTTCAATACGAAGTCAAAAGTCTTGTCTTCGTATACGGTAATCTCTACAGGAATGATAGTGCCTGCTTTGTCCTGCGTTGCAGCATTGAATGCTTGGCAGAACTGCATAATGTTTACACCCTGAGCGCCCAATGCAGGACCTACAGGAGGTGCGGGATTTGCAGCACCAGCTGGAATCTGGAGCTTAACGAAACCGCTTACGTTTTTATCAGCCATTTCAGTTGCTTCCTTTCGACTGAAATAATTTGCTTACCGTTCTATGACAAGCGATTTTCATGAGAAGCCCCGTCCACATACGGGCACGAAATCGCATTGTTGTCAAAATTAAATGTTTGCTACCTGATCAAAGGAAAGCTCTACTGGTGTTTCACGACCAAAGATAGAAACAAGAACTTTCACCTTACCAGCTTCAGGAGAAACCTCAGAAACCACGCCATCAAACTCAGCAAGAGGACCTGAAACAACCTTAACCGACTGACCAACCTCAAGGTTGGTGGAAGTCTTCTTAGGTGCCTCACGAGACGTGCGCTTCATGATCTTGTTATATTCTTCGCGAGTAAGAGGAGCTGGATTTCCCTGACTACCCACAAATCCTGTAACACCAGGAGTGTTACGAACCGCAGCCCAGCTGCGATCATCAAGTTCCATGCGGACAAGCACATAACCAGGAAATACCTTCTTATCGCTTTCCACACGACGTCCGCCTTCTTTAATTTCCGTAACCGTTTCAGTTGGAATTTCGATAGCGAACACATTGTTTTCGAGACCCATAGTTTCAATACGTGTCTCTAAGTTTTTCTTCACCTTATTCTCGTAACCTGAATAGGTGTGAAGTACATACCATTTCTTCGTCATGGATTAAGCCCCCAAACCAGAAATAGCCATAAGAATCGGGGTAACTACCCAGTCGTCCAAAACGACAACAAATACACCGAAGAACAGCAACGCCACAATTACAACGCCCGTCCACTGCAAAACTTCTTGCTTGGTAGGCCATGTAACACGACGCATTTCAGAACGAACTTCAGAAAGGAAAGCAAAACGCTTCTTCTTGGGCTTCTCTGCCTTCTTTGGCTTCGATGCGGGTGTAGAAGATGCTTGCGTGGCCTTTGCGGGAGACTTCTTAAAACCAAAACGCTTTTTTGGTTGCTCCTCAACAACTACCGGAGTAGCCTCAGCCTGCTTTGCGCGCTCTTTTTTAGCTGCACGATTGGCAGACGCTTTCGCTCTCTGTGTTTTAGACTTCTTTGCCATACAACTTTCCTGCTCTGGAAATTACTACTCTATACGCCAAATAAGCAGCCCATGAGCTGCTCATTAACAAGCTGGCAGGCCAGGAGGGACTCGAACCCCCAACATGCGGTTTTGGAGACCGCCGCTCTACCAATTGGAGCTACTGGCCTATATATTGCCTAATCTTAGCGAGTTTCTTTATGCAATGTGTGATGTCCACACCATTTGCAATATTTCTTGAACTCAATACGATCGGGATTGTTCTGCTTGTTCTTCTTGGTCGTATAATTTCGACGCTTGCATTCAGTGCATGCAAGAGTGACCAAAGTACGCATCAATACTCCTTAACTTACCTAGTAGCATTCTTGCCATTGCATCATGATCAATCAAGAGGGAGTCCGTCCGAAGACGAACTCCCTAAAGAATTCAAAAGGTAGATCAATCGTTGTTATTTGATGATCTTGGTTACACGACCGGAACCAACGGTGCGGCCACCTTCACGGATAGCGAAGCGAAGGCCTTCTTCCATAGCGATTGGATGAATGAGTTCGCCGCGGAGCTCAACGTTGTCGCCAGGCATAACCATTTCGGTGCCCTCTGGAAGATGTGCAACACCAGTAACGTCGGTGGTGCGGAAGTAGAACTGTGGACGATAGCCATCGAAGAATGGGGTGTGACGTCCACCTTCTTCCTTGGTAAGGATGTAAACCTGACCAACGAACTCAGAGTGAGGGGTAACAGAACCTGGCTTTGCAAGTACCTGGCCGCGAACGATGTCTTCGCGCTTAACGCCACGGAGCAAGCAGCCGATGTTGTCGCCAGCCTGAGCTTCGTCGAGCAGCTTACGGAACATTTCGATACCGGTGCAAACCGTCTTTTCGGTTTCCTTGATACCAACGATTTCGAGTTCGTCGTTTACATGGAGAACACCGCGCTCTACACGACCAGTAGCTACGGTACCACGGCCAGTAATGGTCATGGTGTCTTCAACAGCCATCAAGAATGGCTTGTCTACGTCACGCTCTGGGGTAGGAATGTAGGAGTCTACAGCGTCCATGAGCTCCCAAATCTTTTCCTGCCATTCTGCGTCGCCCTCGAGAGCCTTCAAAGCAGAACCACGGATGATTGGGGTGTCGTCTCCTGGGAATTCATAGCTGTTGAGAAGTTCGCGAACTTCCATCTCAACGAGCTCGAGGAGCTCTTCGTCGTCAACCATGTCGCACTTGTTCAGGAAAACAACGATGTAAGGTACGCCTACCTGACGAGCAAGCAGGATGTGCTCGCGGGTCTGAGCCATAGGGCCGTCGGTAGCAGCGATTACGAGGATAGCACCGTCCATCTGAGCAGCACCGGTGATCATGTTCTTTACATAGTCAGCGTGGCCTGGGCAGTCAACGTGTGCATAGTGACGGGTGTCAGTTTCATACTCAATGTGAGCAATGGAGATGGTAATACCGCGTTCGCGCTCTTCAGGAGCCTTATCGATGTCTTCAAATGCGGTGAAGTCTGCGGTAGCAGTACCGTGAGAACCGTCGTTAGAAGACAGGGTCTTGGAGATCGCAGCGGTCAGCGTAGTCTTGCCGTGGTCAACGTGGCCAATAGTACCAATGTTAACATGTGGCTTAGTACGCTCGAACTTTTCCTTAGCCATTATTCCTCCTAGTTTGTTGGAAGGCGCGTTCTTTTGAACGCTAAACGATAAAAGTAAAAGCTTACCGTGCGTAAGCGGAAAATTTGGTAGCGGTGACTGGATTCGAACCAGTGACGCCACGGGTATGAACCGTGTGCTC
>URVA01000018.1 GCA_900551155.1 uncultured Eggerthella sp.
AGAACCTGGAGATATCCCTCCACCATCTAGCTACCAATCAGAAAGCTCATAAATAAAACGGTCTATATTCCTGGAGATATACCTTCACCATCCAGTCATCAGTCTTCCAATCATCTAATCGATAGCCTCTCGACCAAAGGATCACCAATTCCCGTCATGTTTTATACGAATTTCTACGTTTTTAAGCCTACCCCTGCACATTTTGCAAGTAATGAATACCTTGCTATAGAAATGATCTTTTCGTCACTTCCCGCTAGGTAATCAACGAAGCAAAAGCCCCTGTGCTGATGAGACACAGGGGCTTCGGGGATTCAGCTATTTAGTACTAACTCACTAAAACTAATATCTAGCTTTCTAGTCTACAGCCTGACCAGCTTTAAGAGCTTCGAGACGATCATGCAAAGCCTTCAATTGCTTTTCAGTTTCTTCGTCTTCAATGCGCTGCTGTTCCTTGTTGTAAGCATAGTCGTCGCGGATCTTCTCATTGTCGCACATGAGCAGGTAGAAGATTACACCAACTACGAAGCCGACGCCGCCGCCACGAGCAAGAACGAAGCCAGCGATCATACCAGCCATGCCCTTGTCCATTTCGTCGCGGACGAGGTCGAATGCGATAACTGCGCACAGCCAACCCTGGATGCAGAGTACAACTACGAGCAATGCTGCGGAAGCTGCGAGAGATGCTTCATACAGAGGATATACAAACAGACCGAGAACGGTGAAGATCAGGTTCGTACCAGAACCATCATAGATGGAATCCATGCCCTGGCGACCAGACTGCTTATAGCGAGCATAGGTTGCTACGCAGTAAGGAGCGGACAGAGGACCTGCGAGTGCAGGATAAGGTGCGAACAGACCGAGGAGCAAGTTACGGATACCGCAGATAACGTTGGTACGGTTAGGATCGAATTCGATGTATTCGTCGTCACGAACAGCCTTAAGACCAAGCTGCTGTACCGTTACGAAGTCGCCGTAAGCAATGATCCATGCCATAACTGCATAAGGAAGAGCTGCAACCCAAACACCAGGATCAGCAGCAAAGCCGATGAACAATGGAGATACGGTTGCAAACAGACCCATGAAGTCAGGAACACGGATGATTTCGCCAGAGAAGTTGAACTGGAATTCACCAGCTGCACCACCGAGTACGAGCAGTGCGAGAACAGCCCAGAGGAAGCTGTAGTTACCAAGGATAGCTACAAAGCGGTTGGTTTCCATGTACTTACGTACACGACGTGAGAACATGAGCATGAAGATGATAACCAAACCACCAACGCAACCGATGGTTACGGTGTCAACAGCGCCGCCAGCACCGAGGCGAGCAAAAATTGCGTTAACACCAGCACCGAGTACGATACCTGCTTTTACGGCAGGAGGTACCATGGTGTTCAGCTTCTTGGACAAACCGGTAAAGCCCAAGATGATAAACATCGCTGCCAGTTCGAGTTCGATTGCTGTCAGCATCTGAATTCTTGCGACACCAGGTTCTAGCGATTCCAAGAACACAACGATAATGGACATTGCAGGGGTAATCCAACCACAAATGGAAGGTTCACCAAGTACCCAATTCAGGGTATAACACGCGGTCTCAAATACAACCAATGCCCAAGCTACTTGTGGGTCAAGACCCAAGGTGGTAATCAAAACTGCCAATGCACCGTATGAAGTACAAGCGTTCATCAAACCGGTAACTACCTCAGGAGGCGAAATCCTGAAGTGAATGAATGGTAAACGAATTCGGAACAAACCAACACGCCAACAAGGCTGAATGCCACCGAATTCGCGCTTTAGCAAAGCCATTGCTAAGCCCCTCTCTCCTCGCGTGTAAACACGTTACACAAAACGATCGACCATCATTTCCGCCGATCAATCAAAAAGCTTGTGCACGTTTACTTTTTGGTCTCTCGTTTGAAAAAGAGTTCCTGAGGAGAGTTTTGCTTCACTTTACCTTTACTTGCACGCAATAAAGACCAAGCCAAACGGAAATCCCCTTAACTCCCTTTCTGAAAAGATGGTCCCTTTTTATCTGTAGCTTTTTGCCTTACTGGTATGACCCCCCTTGGGCACACCACTAAGAGAGCGCAAAAAACCACACACCGATTATCTGATACCTACTTTCAATAGACCAATTCGCAATGAACATGT
The DNA here is from genome assembly GCA_900551155.1 of uncultured Eggerthella sp. GTDB lineage: Bacteria > Actinomycetota > Coriobacteriia > Coriobacteriales > Eggerthellaceae > Anaerotardibacter. The sequence continues at coordinate 2,146 of URVA01000018.1, forward strand.
TATAAATAGCCAATAGAAATGATATTTCTTCAGAAAATGAATTTTTGTTGATTTATAGATGTGGGTTTTATATTCGCTTTATTACCGTTTGGAAACACGGCTATTTCTCTCGTTTTGACGGTTAAAGGACACGATAGTTATCATCTATGTAACTTTTTCATAGATGTATGTCTTACTTTCATATATTGAATTATTTTTCTTGCCGACTATCCCTGTTTTTCTGCCGTTTTCTGATTAGGCTTTTTCTTGACGAACGCGTTCATCTCACGTACCTTTTTTCTTATTGCTTTGTGTGTAGGAGGGTTTTGCTTTTTTGAAAGCGGGCTTTACGGATGGCTTATCGCTTTCAAGGAAACATCCTTTTTCACCTAAGACGACAAATCGCATCTGTCCATTAATTAGTTAGAAAGGGAGCAGTACGAAATGATCGCCTTAACCACAGCGCAAATCATCTCAATCGTCATCTTCCTGATCGTCATGATCCTTATCATTTCCGAAAAGGTTCATCGTACGACAGCGGCGCTTGCAGGTGCTGTTGCGCTCATTCTTGCCGGTATCATTACGTTTGATACAGGTGTAAGTCATATCGACTTTGGCACTTTAGGTGTTTTGGTAGGTATGATGATTTTTGTTGCTGTAGTAAAGAATTCAGGCATATTCGAATACTTAGCCATCCGCGCAGCAAAAGTCGCTAAGGGCAACCCTTGGTTGATTATGGTGTTGTTCTGTTTAATCACTGCTGTTCTATCTGCATTCTTAGACAACGTAACTACCGTTCTTTTGATCGGCCCTGTAACGTTCACGGTTTGCAAAATGCTCGAAATCAGCCCAGTGCCCTTCTTCATTGTTGAGATCATTGCTTCAAACGTTGGTGGTACCGCAACGCTTATTGGTGACCCGCCAAACATCATGATTGGTTCTGCAACTGGCCTTACCTTCTTCGATTTCTTAATGTATGACGGCCCTGCAGTTCTTCTCATTCTGATTGCTGCAATGATTTGCTTCTACTTTATTTATGGTAGAAAGATGGGCGTTGCTGAAGATAAGCAGGCATCCATCATGACGCTTCATGCCCACGAAGCTATTAAGAGCAAGTCGCTCTTTACTAAGAGTGTTGTTATGACTCTTGTTACTGCAGTTGCTTTTGTTCTTCATGGTGCTGTGCACATCGAACCGAGCGTTGTAGCTTTAGCAGCAGCCGCTATTATGCTGCTTTTAAGCCGTGCTGAGGTTGAAGAAGTTCTGTTGGACGTTGAATGGTCTACTATCGGCTTCTTCGCTGGCCTCTTCGTAGTTGTAGGTGGCTTGGCAGAAACAGGCGTTATCGAAATGCTTGCTAACGCTTTGATTGATGCTACAGGCGGCGATCTGTTCCTGACTATCATGATTATGGTATGGGCATCCGCTATTATTTCGTCCTTCCTGGACAACATTCCATTGGTTGCAACTCTTATTCCTATTGTTCAAACCATGGAAGCAGCAGGCCTTGACGTTATGCCTTACTGGTGGGCAATTTCACTCGGTGCTTGCATCGGTGGTATCGGTACGTTGATCGGTGCTTCTGCAAACGTTGTATTAGCTGGTATTTCTGGTAAATACGGCTACCCCATTACGTTTATGGAATACACCAAGATCGGCTTCCCGCTGATGATCCTGTTTACCGCAATTGCTTGTGCATACTTAGTAGTCCGCTTCTGCGTATTAGGGTGGATGTAGCTAGGTACGTACTAAGACAGGTACACGAATAAGGCTCTTGCTTTTATAGCGAATTCAAAAATAAAATCCCGTCTCACCTAGGTGAGACGGGATTTTTTATACCTTGTTAGAAGGTTGAGTTTATAGGGTTATAGCAAAATGTATCTGTTTTAGGATGTTACTGCAGGTAGCACCCTATTTTGTACAAAATGCCGAGAACACAAACTGCTTAGTCAACTATCTCTACCAGAGTAATCTCAAAGTTAAGATCTTTGCCAGCCATTTCATGGTTAAGGTCAAAGATCACGTGTTCTTTAGTAACCTCTACTACTTTTGCAGGCAAAGGCTGTCCTCCTGGTCCCTGCAGATAAACCGTCTGACCCACTGGAAGCTCTTCTGCGCCAGGGACGTTTGAAGTAGGAATAGTCTGTACGAGTTCTGGATTAGGCTCGCCATAAGCCTCAGCTGCAGGCAAGTGAACCTTCTTGGTTTCCCCTACTTCCATCTCATTTACCGCTTTGTCAAAACCCGGAATCATCTGACCAGCCATGCAAACAAATTCCAAGGGCTCGCCACGTTCTACCGACGAATCAAATACGGTTCCATCATCAAAGGTACCGACATAATGAGCGCGTACACGCTTACCTTCGTTGCCCATCTTGTTCCTTTCCAATAATAAACAGTACTCGATAGTGTAGCGGCTCAACACTCCAAGACAAATAGAAATGCGAAAAGTCACATCAATAGCAAAGAAGCCGCTAAGCGGCTTCAGACAATAAAAGCTCCCGCTTCATAAGGAAACGGGAGCTTATATGATACCGAATATTGGTAGTTTTTCTTCGTTTAATTGCTTCGATTAAACAGGTCTTTTAGCTGTTAGCCCTTTTAGCCGCTTATACGAATACGCAGAAACGAAGTACCAAGTATACACAGCTGATTGCCGTGAAGACGAGCATCATTGGGAATGCAACCTTGGTGTACTCCATGAAGGTAATGGGATAACCGTAAGTCTTCGACATACCAGAAAGAACAACGTTTGCCGAAGCGCCAATAAGAGTACCAATACCACCAATGCAAGCACCGAGTGAAATTGCCCACCAATAAGGCATAACGTCAACACCGGTATTGCCGATTGCCATAATGATAGGAATGAGCGTTGCAACCATAGGGATGTTGTCCAAGAAGGAAGAAATGATTGCCGATGCCCAAACCAGAACAATAATGGTAATCATTACATCGCCGCCGGTAACATCAATCAGGCCATTAGCAAGCATATCGATAACGCCCGTCTCTACCAAGCCACCAACAACGATGAACAAACCTGCGAAGAAGCCGATGGTTGCCCATTCAACATCCAGCAATACCTTTTCGATTTCTGCAGCGCTGATAATAAGCATGACTGCTGCTGCAGTCAGAGCTACAACGCTAGGCTCAACACCAATGACGCTATGGAAAACAAACGCCAGAGCTACGATAACCGTCATTGCAACACTCTGATGGAAGAGGCGCTTATTGGTAATAGCCTCATGAGCATGCAAATGCATGACTGATTCCATTTCTTCTGAAGTAGCTGACATGTTCCTGCCGTAAAGAACATAGAACATACCAATAGCTGCAATCATGATGAAGAAGATAGCAGGACCGTTATAAACGATGAAGTCGAGCATGGAAAGACCAGCCTGCATACCAATCATGATGTTTGGTGGGTCACCAATCAAAGTAAGCGTACCACCAATGTTGGATGCCATAATCTCAACAATGAAGTAAGGCACCGGACTCATCTTCAACATCTTGCAAACCGTAAAGGTAACAGGTCCTACCAGCAAAACCGTGGTTACGTTATCCAAGAATGCTGAAAGAATTGCCGTAATAAAGCAGAACAATACCATGATGATCCATGGATTACCCTTTGCTGCTTTCGCGGTTTTAATGGCGATATATTCGAAGATACCCGACTGTTTAACCACCGCAACAAAGATCATCATACCGACCAAAACACCGAGTGTGCCGAAGTCGATGTGCTCCATGCCAACGTCAAAGGTAACAATACCCGTCAGAATAAGCACAACGGCACCCGCAAGCGCGGCAGTAGTACGATGGATCTTCTCCGAGATAATGAATGCGAACACTACGATAAAGATCACAATAGAAATGATCTGCGGAGTAGTAAATTCTGGCATGCACATCCCTCCTATCCAAAATCCATTCCCTTTTTCTGTAAAAGAATTTAGCCTGGAGCATCTTAGCTTTATGCTCCCTGCATAAACCTCAGCTTAAGCTTTATGCAATCAGCAATTCGCGCTTTCTGCTTTAAGCTAAAGCGTGTGATCAAAATTCTTTCGCACAAAAAGCCTCTCCTGAATTCAACCTATACGAAAAAGAAGGCCTATGGCCTTCTAGGTCGAATTCCCCTCCTAAAATAATAAAAATCAGATAAATAAGCGTCAAGAACGCGTTCACTAACTAACAGGTAAGACCGATTGATGTTTTTGTTGGTATACATAGCTAAATCAATATGAATTACCTAAAGTGAATTGATAATAAAGAAAAAGCAAATAAAAAGGCGCATTCACGGAATGCGCCTTTTGGAATATACGAACCAAAAATCGAAGAAAGATATCACTTTAAGGGCTGGCGGGTGGGGTATCAATCAAATATCACCCTCTAAACCACCAATAACAAAGCTTTGCCTTTTAGTGCTTCTTCTTTCCATACATAGTCATTTGAGAAACATTGAACAATTCACCATCAGATGTACGATACTGCTCTACTTTCCACTGAGAAATACGTCCACCCGCACGAATAGGAGTTGCAACCGTCTCTACCGTATCGCCTGCTTTTACGGGAAGAAGATGAGTACTGCTTACCTCAACTCCCAGAAAGAAGAATTTATCGTCCTCATAATGTTCAGTGCAACATTCACTTGCCGCATTTTCTGCCAGAGCAGCACTGATACCGCCATGCAAAACGCCATGAGGCTGGAGCATATCTTCTGTTACTAACATACGAGTAACATATTTATCAGGACTAGATTCGACAATTTCAATACCAAGAATATCTGCGAGGGCCATATGATTTCCTCCTTGTTAGTCGCTTAAATAGATATTGTAGCGTGTAACCAAACATTGTTTTATGCAAGATCGGCGTTTAAAGAAGGTGGTTTGATATTTTCTATGCTTCGTTTTTTGATAGTGAAGCTTCCTCTTCGTCTTCAGGATGAGGGTGGTTATCAAAATACCCCGTCTGACCTCGAACATTCCAGGCGCAAGCAGCAAACGCAAGGACTACGACAAGAGAAAGCGTTGTTGCGGGATCAATTTGGCCTTGAGAAACCGCACTCGCCGTTGACCAAGAACTCAACAGAGCATCTAAAACAACCAGCCAAAAGAAAACTGTTATTCGCTTTGGATTGTACGCACCCCACAAACCAAGAATTGCAACAATCAGATTAACCGCACCATTTGCAATCGTATAAGGACCCACACTGAGAGCAGGAACAAATTCTTGCAAATGAAAGATGTTCAAAAACGAAAGACTCAGCAAACCAATACCTGCAGATAACTCAATCACTGCCCACACAATTAGAGCTACACAAAGCCAATGAGTTCGCACTTGCCAGATGGTATAAGGAGTCCCATCCGCTGATATGCGTTGTTTGCGCTGTTTTTTATCTTTTGCTTTTTTAATCAAACCTTATCAAACCTCAAAAGCACTACAAAAGAATGAAAAAAATAACCTTACTTGAGTCGGTGATTACTACTTATAACAGAAAGGTACCGACCTTTTCAGATCGGTACCTCCAAAGTAAACAAATCGACAACTAAACGAGCTGTTCTGGCAAATATCAGCAGATATACAACGAACGTTCTAGCGAAAACAGCTAAACAAGCTTTAGCAACGAACCCCGTTTCACGGCTTGTTATCGTGTTGCAGCTTAGCCGCGAACCTCAGCACCTGTTGCTCCGCAAACCTTCTTAATAAGACGAGCATGCTGCTTATCAACTTCTTCAGTAGTAAGCGTACGATCAGCTGCGCGATATTCAAGCGCATATGCCATAGACTTTTTGCCAACACCCAAACGTTCTTCATCGCGATATACGTCAAAGAGCTGAGCCTTATCGAGCAACTTGCCACCTGCAGAAGAAATGCAACGAGAAAGCTGTTCGTGCGTTACTGATTCATCAACCACAAAGGCAACGTCCATGGTAACAGCAGGGAACACTGGAACATCCACGTAATCACGAGCTGGACGAGCACACTTAATAAGTGCATCCAAATCAAGTTCGAATGCCACTACAGGAGCCTGAACATCATAGGCATCACAAGCAAGCGGATGAATCTCGCCAATCCAACCAAGCACCGTGCCACCATCAAGCACCTGAGCTGCACGACCAGGCTGCAAATGAGGAGCCTCTTCAGCACTAAGCGCCTTAAAGCGAGGTTTAGCGATAGCCAATTCACGCATCAAGCTTTCAATAACGCCTTTGCCATCAAAGAAGTCAAAGGCAATAGAAGCCTGATTCCATGAAGGATCACTCATGGCACCTGCCATTACCACTGCCAAACGATTGCGTTCTTTGGGGCTCTTTCTTCCCTCAGCGCCAAAGAAAACAACACCTGTTTCATAGAGCTGAATATTATGAACGCCTCGGCTCTGATTGTAAGCAACGCTGCGCATAAGACCTGGAATAATGGACTGGCGCATAACTGATTGTTCAGCATTAAGCGGGTTCAGCAGCTCAACAGGAATACCCATGCCCTCAGTTGGCATACGAAGCTGTTCGAGTTCGTGGGGATCTGCAAACGAATAGGTCATGGTTTCGTTCAAGCCGCACGCACGCAACGTGTTGTTGATTTTATCCATGGTGCGCTGAGCTTCCGTTTTAATGCCAACACGACCTGGACCACCTGGCAAAGTGGAAGGAATGCGATCCATGCCATAGAGACGCAGAACTTCCTCATATAAGTCAATTTCGCGCTCAAGGTCTGGACGGAACGTAGGAGGAACAACTGTGAGTGTTTGCTCGTCCTTTTCGCTTACCGTACATCCAAGACGCTGCAGCATATCAACAATGAAATCACGCGGAATGGTTTCGCCCATCATGCCTTGGAAACGAGAAATACGGAAATCCAATACCTCTGATTCGGTCTTGGTGTTGTATACATCAATCAAACCTGGGACAACCGTACCGCCCGAAACCTCTGCCAGCAACTGGGCTGCCGCAGCGGACATGCGATCGATTTCAACATCGTCTACACGACGCTCATAGCGCATAGAAGACTCGGAGATCAAACCAAGATTACGTGAGGTACGAGAAGTACGTCCTGGTTCGAAAGTTGCTGCTTCAAGCAAGATAGTAGTGGTTTCATCTGTTACTTCGGTATCCAAACCACCCATAACACCTGCAAGACCAACCGCTTTTTCTGGTGTTGCAATTACCGTCATATCGGTAGTTAATTCGCGCTCTTCGCCATCAAGAGTAAGAAGCTTTTCGCCCTCTTTTGCAGCACGAACGACCACGTTAGCTTTTCCTGTTTCATCCACCAATTTGTCGTAGTCAAAGGCATGAAGAGGCTGACCGAACAGGAACAGAATATAGTTAGTTACATCTACTACATTATTAATAGAACGAGCGCCTGCTGCTGTTACGCGCTCTGCTAACCAGTCAGGACTTGGGCCAACTTTTACATTCTTGATAACACGCGCCGTATAGCGAGGGCAGCGATCGGTATCTTCTACCGTTACCGCTGCCAATTGTTCAATAGAAGGTAGATCTGCCCCTTCTTTAAGAGCAGCCTCCATTTCATCAAGAGGATTTTTAGCATCTACGGCATACATAGCACCTACTTCACGTGCCATGCCAACCATAGACAAACAATCAGGACGATTAGGGGTAATCTCAAGATCCAAAACGGTATCGGAAAGCTTCAGGTAATCCGCAAGGGGCATACCGATAGGAGCATCCTCGGGCAAAATCATAATGCCATCATGATCGGATCCGATACCCAATTCACGAGCTGAACAATTCATACCGCAGCTTACCACGCCACGAAGCTTGGACTTTTTAATCTTGAAATCACCAGGTAAAACCGCACCAATAGTTGCAACAACAACGTGGTCTCCCTGATTAAAGTTCTGAGCACCACAAACAATCTGCAAAGGTTCAGGGTTTCCATCTTTGTCCACATTTGCAGCACCAACATCAACCTTGGTTACCCACATATGATCAGAATCGGGATGGGCTTGCTTTTCTAAAATCTGACCCGTAACTACGTGGTCGTACATATCCCCCGTACGTTCCACGCCTTCTACACCAGTACCCGTTAAATCCAAACGATCGCAAAACGCTTTTAAGTCGGCAGGTACCTCTACATATTCAGAAAGCCATTTAAGAGAAACTTTCATAACCTTTATCTTTCTACTCTTTAGACTAGCACATCATCAATGTTGCTCTGCATAAACCATGCTGACTTGATGACGCTTGCCTAATGATTACTCGGTAGTTACTTCGCTTTAGAACTGACGCAAGAAGCGCATATCGCCTTCAAGCAACATACGCAAATCAGGAACGTCGTACTTTAAGCAGGCGACACGTTCGACACCTACACCGAATGCGAACCCTGAATATACTTCAGGGTCAATGCCTGACATACGCAAAACATTAGGGTCTACCATGCCGCAACCAAGGATTTCCAGCCAACCAGTACCCTTACACATACGACAGCCTTCGCCGTGACAAATTCCGCAAGAAACGTCTACCTCGGCAGAGGGCTCCGTAAAGGGGAAGAAGTGCGCACGGAAACGCGTCTTGCGATCGGGGCCAAACATTTCTTTACAGAAGTATTCAAGTGTGCCCTTCAAATCGCCAAAAGTAATATTTTTATCAATAGCAAGGCCTTCACACTGGGTGAACTGAGGCAAGTGCGAAGGGTCTGCCACATCGCGACGGTATACCTTACCAGGAGCGATTACATAAATCGGCAAATCCTGGTCTTCCATAGCATGAACTTGAACGCCTGAAGTTTGAGTACGAAGCAAAACATCTGATTCACCACGAACGCGACTATGCTCGCCAGAGAAATCGCGAACATAGAAGGTATCTTGCATGGAACGGCTTGGATGATCTGCGGGAGCATTCAGCGCGGTAAAGTTATACCAGTCGGTTTCTACTTCAGGACCAGTTGCTACTGAATAACCCAAGCCTAAAAAGATTTCAGAAATTTCATCAGAAATCGCATTAATAAGATGACGGGTGCCCATCTGCTGTACACGACCAGGAAGAGTTACGTCAACAGCACTTGCTTCCATTTTTGCTTCAAGCTCAGAAAACGAAAGTTCCTTCTTCTTAGCATCAAGTGCTGCTTCGATTTCATTGCGGGCCGCATTGACCGTCTTGCCTACTTCGGCTCGATGCTCTTTTTCAATCTGACCCATCGAGCGCAAATAGCCCGTCAAAGAGCCTGACTTACCAACAACTTCAACGCGAATTTTCTCAAGCGCTTCCGTATCCGGCGCCTGAGCAATGGCCGACAAAGTATCGGCATGGAGGGATTTTACGTCATCTACTACTGACATTCCTCGCATCCTTTCCTACCTACTCATACGACGTGTCTGTGTGCGTAGACAAAATACGCATTAGCACAAGCACTATCGCAAAATAAAAAGAGCCCTTCTCATCCTTTACTTCCAAGGACGAGAAGGGCTCTCGCGGTACCACCCTGGTTGATGTTTTGACCGTCAACTGTATTCGTTCAATTCTTGCGCGTTACAAATGCACGAAACACCCATAACAAAAGTCTGGCGAAATCAAAACACCCACTCTTACGCTCTATTACGGGAGCGCCCGTCAAAGCTACTACATCCATGCAAAACAGTTTAAATCGTCAAAATTCGGAGTCGCAAAGATCCGAATCACCCAGACACATTTCCTAAAGAGAAAAGGAAACTGTTTCCACATCCTGCGTTCACTTTGATGCTCAGAAGGGAATCATGTCAGCGATTCATGTTGCTTTTCCAGCCAAGAAGCAACTCTCTGAAACGAACCACGGTATTGGCTTACGCTTTACACCCAAGCACTACCGCTCGTGACATGCTGTCTTCGTCAATGCATGTGGCAAGAAGTATAACGCAAAGAATACTTCTACCGAAACCGCTTTTATGAGAAACCTCACTTTTATTACAGTGTTTGGCTTGTTTTTACTACTGCAGTTGGCCAATTACTATTACCGTGCTTGCTCGAATATTGCTACGGTAATTGCAAACTTCGCCGCTGTATTAGCCAAAACTATTATTAGTTATTCGTCTGCCCCGTTTGATTGTTAAGCATTTCACGTACATGGGCGCTCGACTGATCAAGACGCGCTGCAGCTACCACAATATTACGTGCCTCTGCTTCAGGATCTGCCTTTTCCTTCTTGCTTGGACGACGTGCCAACACTCGTTGCAACTCTGCCATGTCCGCTTTAATCTGACGCTTTTCGTGCTTATCTACCTGCTTACCCAAGGAAGCCAGTGCTTGGTTGCATTCGCTCAAAAGATCGTTTGCCTTTTGACGAACATCCATAGTTGCACGACGGAATTCATCTTCTTCGGCATAGTCCTTCGCATCTTGAATCGCACGCTCAATTTCTTCATCGCTCATACGATCGGAATCATCGATAACGATGGATTGTTCGCGTCCCGAATCCAAATCCTTTGCCGATACCGTCAAAATACCATTGGTATCAATATCGAAGGTAACTTCAATTTTCGGAACTCCTGCAGGAGCACGCTTGATGCCCTTCAAGCGAAACGTACCGATAGCCTTGTTGTCTGCCGCCATAGGACGCTCGCCCTGCAAAACCTTAATTTCAACACTCGTCTGAAACGGAGCTGCAGTACTGAATATTTGCGAATAGTGAACAGGTAACGTTGTATTGCGCTCTACCAGACGAGTTGCCACGCCACCTACCGTTTCAATCGACAGAGAAAGCGGCGTTACATCGAGAAGCAGCAAGCTGTTCGCCTGCACAATACCAGACGATGAAGCTGATAACGTTTCCCCCTGAATAGCAGCACCCGTTGCCACGCATTCATCAGGATTGATGGAAGAAGACGGCTCTTTCCCCGTAAGTGCCCGTACATGGTTTTGTACCGCAGGAATACGAGTAGAGCCACCAACAAGCAGCACGCAACCTAGCTCTGAAGCAGCAATAGCTGCATCATTTAAGGCAGACTGCACAGGACCTGTAGTCTTTTCTACTAGATGGGCAGTCAAGCGATCGAATTCAGCACGCGTGAGCGTAATGTCCATATGCAATGGCCCAGATGAGCCTTGAGCAATAAAGGGTAAGTTAATTTGCGTAGAAGTAGCCGTCGAAAGCTCTTTTTTTGCTTGTTCTGCCGCTTCAAGAACTCTCTGCATTGCCATAGCATCGCGTTGGAGATTTACTCCTGTTTGCTGCTCAAAAGCTTGTAGCAAATACTGCGCAACGCATTCGTCGAAATCGTCGCCGCCTAGATGATTGTCTCCCGAAGTTGCCAGTACTTCGATTACATCATCGCCTATTTCAATAATGGACACATCAAAGGTACCGCCACCTAAGTCATAGACCATGACTTTTTGAGCAGCACCATTATCAAGACCATAAGCCAAAGCCGCACTAGTAGGTTCATTGATTATACGCAACACGTTAAGACCAGCAATACGTCCTGTATCTTTTGTTGCCTGACGTTGAGAGTCATCAAAATAAGCAGGAACAGTAATAACAGCATCGGTTACTTCTTGCCCTAAGAAGTTTTCTGCATCACGACGCAACTTGGTTAAAATCATCGCAGAAAGCTCTTGAGGAGAATATGCTTTACCATCGATCTTTGTTTGCCACTTTGTTCCCATGTGGCGCTTTACCGAGGAAATAGTACGTTCGGGATTTACCGCTGCTTGACGTTGAGCAATGCTACCAACAAGACGTTCGCCGTCTTTAGAAAACGCCACCACGCTTGGTGTTGTACGCTCGCCTTCTGCATTAGGAATAATAGTTACACGACCACCCTCCATTGTTGCCATACAACTATTAGTGGTTCCTAAATCGATTCCAATTGCAGCACCCATGTAAGATCCTCTTTTCTTAGATAACGCTTCGTAAACCTACAAGGTTCACGCAAGCGACGCGATACCTGATCCTAGATACAAAAAATTCCCAAATTCGAGCAGCCATACATACCCAAGCACAAACCGCAGCAAATCATATTAGGATCCATGCCTACCGTAAAGCCGCGTTCCTTGCCTTCCTGCTGATAGGCTGCACCTGCCATCTGGAATTGCTGTTGCGCTTGTCGATATTCGCGATTGTTCGGATCAAGTTTTATAGCACGGCGAATTTGTTCGTTTGCCATCATTGAATTGCCTACACCATGATTAGCAATAGCGCTAATGTAATACCAGCGAGCATTCCTACCCGTACTTGTTACCTGATTTAAGATATTGACCGCCTGCTGGTATCTACCAACATTGATGGCATCAATAGCATTGCGAACCTCGGCAGTGTCAGATGGTGTGGCTTCTGGGTGAATAGCACCAAAGCCCCCCATACCACCAAAACCGAAAATGTCATCAAAATCAATAGTAGACCAGCCATAAGGACCAGAAGAACTATAGCCCTGGCCAGGTCCACCAGAACCGTATCCTTGAGCAGAGCCACCTGCGCCAGATCCGCCATAACCAGCCCCAGCACCGTAGCTGCCATAGCCTCCTTGTGCACCAGCCGCACGACGATCACTCGCTTTATATTTTTCAGGATTAGTAATTCGATCGTATGCTTCGTTGATCTCATTCATACGTTCAGCAGCTTTGGGATCATTAGGATTTAAGTCTGGATGATTTTCGCGTGCCTTTTTACGATATGCTTTTTTAATTTCGTCAGCCGATGCATCTCGGCTTACACCCAAAACCTCATAGGGGTCTTTAACCATCGTGGTCCTTTTTCTCCTTCGCCTCAAAACGCTGCCACACGCCCGCATACAACACGCTTCTCATTACCTGCATATCTCGCTCAAGCGGCAAACGCTCAAAAGCGTCGGTCATACTTGCCGCAAGATATTCCAAATTATCTCGAAGCGCTTGCGTGTCATGCTCCATATACTTAAATGGATTATATGAACCTGTTCGTAAATCTTCCTCCAAGTCCATCGCTGCATCCATGACGTACACAAACTTTCCTAAACGTGCACCAAAACGACGCAGATCTGTTGCCCAAAAGTCATTTTTATAGGCAAATATTTCCCCTAGCAACATACCAAAACAATTCGCGGGAGCATCAAAAGGAATATCTGATTGGTTGGAGGAATGTTCAATTTCGTATTCCATGTTCTGAATATCGTGCATGGTTGTCTCAATACTATCGCATACATACGGTATTCGCTTTTTTGCTTTTCGGTACGCCCCCGACAGCGCAAAAGCCGCTGCGCGAGATCGTATCATCCGATCGTCTTGCCAATCGTCAAGCAACTTATGGTAAGCAAACGCAACACTTAAATCCGCTGCATAATCACTATATTCACTCATAGAAAAAGCCTGAGGAGCAGTAGGATGCACAGGGCAACGTTTAGCACCACTTATTTCCTTAGGCTCATAGAGCGACCCTAACACTAACGTTAAAAAGGTCATATCAAAAGAAATAGTTACTCGGGGAAGCTGCCCATAGCGGTTTTTGATCGATCGGCACACACCACAATACACGGCACGATACCGTTTCCGCTCAGCTTCTTCTAAGCTCTCTAAATTGGGAAGGATAAACCCAAACAATGACTACCTCTTATGTGCCTGCGCAATTTGCCTACCTGTATTCAAAGTATCTTATCGGCATATGATGCTTCGCACGAAAAATTCGTGCGTTATTCCACAAAATTGGTCAAATCGCGCATCTTTTTAAAGCGCACGATAAAAACAGGAGGTATTTCCCGTATGACAGGCAGGCCCTGCTGGACGTACTAACGCCAACAACGTGTCCGCATCGCAATCATAGCGAAGCTCCACTAATTCCTGCGTATTGCCCGACTCTTCGCCTTTATGCCAGAATTTTTGGCGACTGCGCGACCAGAACCAAGTTGTACCTTGTTCTAACGTACGACGAAGTGATTCTTTATTCATCCATGCCATCATCAAAACTTCGAGCGTATTAGCATCTTGAACAATGCAGGGAATAAGCCCATCGGCATTGTAGGAAAGATCATCGAGTGTTAATTCAGCAGATTCCCTATCAGCCGACGCTGAAATTGTTTCTTTTTGTAATTCAGAAGAAGTCATTGTTACCTCTCGCAATACCGTTTGCCATCGATAAAGTCGGCAAAAATATGCTCTTACAACCGAACAGGTATTCCCTGAGATCGCATATATTCCTTAACTTCGCGAATAGTCAGTTCTCCAAAATGGAACACACTTGCCGCCAACACCGCATCAGCTTCGCCCTCGATAATACCCTCGGCAAAATGTTCAAGCTTACCCACACCACCTGATGCAATAACGGGAATATTAACCGCACGAGCAACTGCACGGGTCAAGGGAATATCAAAGCCATCTTTACTACCATCGCGATCCATGCTGGTCAACAGAATTTCGCCTGCACCACGCTTAGCTGCTTCTATTGCCCATTCAATGGCATCGACGCCCGTATTCTTGCGGCCACCATGCACATACACTTCCCATTTATTGGGATTTCCAGGAACCTGTTTTGCATCAATAGCACATATAATTGCCTGGGTGCCAAATGCAGCAGCTGCTTGCGTTATAAGAGAAGGATCTGCAAGCGCCGCAGAATTCACCGAAACTTTATCGGCACCCGCAGCTATCATGGTTCGAATGTCGGCCACACTTCGAAAACCACCGCCAACACAATAGGGCAGGTGAAGTTCCTCACTCGCACGGCTAGCCATTTCAACGGTGGTTGCACGACCTTCATGAGTAGCGGTTATGTCAAGAAAAATAACTTCATCTGCACGCTGTTCGTCATAGCGCTGAGCAAGCTCGATAGGATCTCCTGCATCACGAAGATTAACGAAATTGACACCCTTTACTACCCTGCCGTCTTTGACGTCCATACAGGGAATAACACGCTTTGTTAGCATGAATGAGTCCTTTCACAGAGCGCAAGCGCTGCTGGTACATCGAGGCTTCCCTCATATACCGCGCGTCCTGCAATTACTCCTTCTATAGAAGAAGCCACCTCAGCGAGATTTTTAATATCAAGCAAATTTGCCACGCCGCCTGATGCAATAACGGGGTTCCCGAACACCTTTGCTACTTCTACGTAGCGCTTTGCATCAATTCCCGTTTGCATACCATCACGAGAAATATCGGTATACACGAGGTGCTTAAATCCGAGCGCTCCCACCTCAGCAATGAGTTCTTCAGCGGGAACACCTGCGCCTTCACGCCATCCTGCTACCGCAACTTCTCCATTTTTGGCATCAATACCTGCAGTAAGCATATCGGGAAATTCTTTAAGTGCTGCCTTTGCAAATTCCTGATCGGTTACCAACGTCGTGCCCAATACCACTCGCGAAACACCAGCATCAGCTAAACGGCGAATAGTTTCTAAACTGCGCACACCGCCACCAACTTCAATTTTGAGACCTGTTTCGCGAATAATTCGTTCGATTATCTCAATATTTTCAGGTACTCCGCTTCGAGCACCATTAAGATCAACCACATGAATCCAACGCGCACCCTGTTCTTTAAAAAGCGCCGCCTGTGCTACAGGACTATCGTTGTATACCGTGACAGCGTTGTAATCACCCTTAGCAAGACGTACTGCCTTGCCATCTAGAATATCGATTGCAGGAAGCAGATCCATTACTTCTCTCCTTTATTACCGCAGCACTAGTGCCGCAACATTTCTGCAGCGCTGATGTAGCAACATTACCACGTCGTACTTATCGCAATAGCGCAGTCCGTGACAACGTTATCGCAGTACCATCACTACAAAGCCGCTTGATTCTTATCAACAAGACGAACAAAGTTCTCCATTACTTTAGCCCCTGCATCGGAAGACTTTTCGGGATGGAACTGCACCCCAAATACCGTATCTCCTTTTTGCACTACACAAGGAAACGTTACCGAATGCGTTGTGGTAGCAACGCATGCTGGTGTTTGCGGAGCAATGTAGCTGTGAGTGAAGTAGAAATATTCCCCTGACTGAATACCCCGTAATAAAGGACAGGTAGTATCAGGATCGAACTCAACAGAATTCCATCCCACATGAGGAACCTTAAAGCGTCTGCCTTGCTCGTCGTATTCAGGAATGCGATCTACTGTACCAGGAAGCACCGCCAATCCTTCGCAGGTGGCACTAGTCTCATCAGCGCTATCTGAAGAATTGGAGTCCACGGTACCAACATGGGCGCTCACAGCCCCTTCAGTACCCTCCGCAAACAAGAGATGTTCGCCTAAGCAAATTCCCAAAAACGGCTTACCCGCTGCAATGCCGTTACGAATTGCCTGCATCTGGCCTGTTTGAAGCATTGTTGTTGAGGCATCCGCAAACGCACCAACCCCAGGAAGAACAATGGCATCTGCTTCAGCTATGACAGCA
>URVA01000019.1 GCA_900551155.1 uncultured Eggerthella sp.
TCTAGCTGATAACAGAATTAACCTAGCTGCTATTACGAAGCGCTTTTAGTGGCGTACTAATGGAGGGAATCATTATGTACACCTTGGGGATTGATATTGGGTCAACATCAAGTAAAGCGGTAATTCTTGAAGATGGCGATCGTATAGTGGCACGCTCGCTTTATTCGTTGGGTGCAGGCACGAGTGGTGCTGCGCGCGTTATTGAAGATCTATTCGAAAAGGCAAATCTTTCATGGGGCGACATTGCCTACTGTGTTGCTACAGGCTATGGCCGACAGCGTTTCGAACAGGCAGATGAAGAGATCAGTGAACTTTCTTGTCACGCCTTAGGCATGAATCATTTGCTACCTGGCATTCGGACCATTATCGACATTGGTGGTCAGGACGTTAAAGTTCTCAGCCTTAACGACCAAGGCATGCTAGACAACTTCGTCATGAACGAAAAATGCGCCGCTGGAACTGGCCGATTTTTAGATGTGATGGCGGGCGTTCTTGAAACCACTACTGATGAACTAGGCAATCTTGATGCTCAAGCAACAGAGCCGGTAAAAATCAGTTCAACGTGTACGGTTTTCGCCGAATCTGAAGTTATTTCTCACTTAGCTGAAGGAAACAAGATCCCCGACATAGTGGCAGGAATTCATAATTCGTGCGCTCAGCGAACTGCTGGATTGGCGCGTCGTTTAGGAGTAACCGAGCCCGTTGGAATGAGTGGTGGCGTTGCCCAAAATGCAGGTGTTGTGCATGCGCTTGAACGAGAACTCGGCGTTTCGATATCGGTGCCGAAAGATTGTCAGTTTGCGGGTGCTATAGGCGCAGCATTAAAAGCGTATCGAAAGGCAAAGCGCAACGCTTAGTTTGATAACGCCGAGGATGCGACATTCGACAAACAGAGGATGTGACACAGATAACAACTGTTAGCAGTAAACACAAGAAGGGGTGTACTGTATGGGGACTGCTGAAGAAAAATCGCACAAAACGATTGATGACAAAACGATTGATGAAATCTTTTCTGAAATGGAGCAGGCCATAGCCGATCCGCAGAAAACGTTTGAAAAGTATAGAAGCGCAAACCAAAAGGCTATAGGATGCATTCCCTATTTTGCTCCTTATGAATTGGTGGATGCTGCAGGAATGTATCCTATCGAGCTGTGGGGTGGCGATACAGAAATAAGTCGTGCAAACGGGTACTATCCAGCGTTTTATTGCTCGATTTTGGTAACGCTTATGGAGCGAGCGCTGCGTGGCGAATATAACTATCTATCAGGGGTAATTATTCCGACAACCTGCGATGGGCTTCGTAATTTGGAAGAAAACTGGAAATTCGCGGTACCAGAAATGTCGGTAATGAGCTTGGTTCAGCCTGCTAATCGAACCCATCCTGCAGCAGAGGATTACCTTTTAAGCGAACTGGAAGAAGTAAAAGAAAAGCTGGAAGAGATATCGGGCAACACTATTACCGACAAGGCTCTGCGAACTAGCATTAACGCTTATAACAAACAGCGCGCCGCAATGCGAGAATTCGACAAAATTGCAGCGCAACATCCCAGCGTAGCTACTCCATGGAAGCGCCATGTGGTCTATAAAGCCGCGCAAGTGCTGCCTGTTCGCGTACATACGGAATGCGTAGAGCAGCTCAACAAAGGCCTGGCATCTTTGCCCGAGGATTCTTTTACTGGTTTGCGTTTGGTTGCTACAGGAATTCTGCTTGATTCAAAGCCGCTGCTCGATGAACTCGAAAAACAAAAAATTGCTATCGTGGGCGATGTCTTAACGGCGGAATCGGTTCGGTTCGCAAAAGATGCTCCAGGTAATGTGGATCCGTTTGTGTCGTTGGCGCATATTTGGCTCGATGTTCAAAACACTTCGGTTGCACTCGATCCGACGAAGCAGCGTGGTGAAACGTTAGCGGCGCTCACAAAAGAACGTAAAGCCGATGGAGCTCTTATTAATGTAACGAAATTCTGCGAAGAGGAAGAATATGACTACCCCGTTATCAAAAAGCAGCTTGCCGACGCGGACGTTCCTCTTTTGTATTTAGAAACAGCTCAGCAAGATCACATTAACGAGCAGGCCACTACGCGTATCCAGGCGTTTGCTGAAATGCTTGGCTAAGAGGGGATTGATTACCATGGTTGAAAAGAATGCTAAAAACTACAGCCCTGCTCGTGCCCGCATGAAAGAAGTCACAGGCGACTTGTATCAAGAAGCGCGCGATGCGAAAGCAGCTGGCAAGCCTGTTGGATATTCCACCTCGAATTTTATCAAGGAGCTCTTCGAAGTTTTCGATCTAAACATTATTTATCCCGAAAACCATGCAGCGGCAGTTGCGGCACACAAAGGCGCCATTCCATTCTGCGAAAAAGCGGAAGGCCTAGGTTACTCCATGGATTTGTGTTCTTATGCGCGAATCAATCTTGGCTTTATTGAGCGAGATGAAGATTTTGGGTTTGGACTCGATATTCCCGAGCCTGATTTCCTTTGCGTGGGTAACAATATTTGCACCACGGTAATTAAGTGGTACGAAAATCTTGCGTGGAAGCTGAATATTCCGTTCATCATGTTTGATGTGCCCTACAACACCGATGGTTATTACAAGAAGAGCAAAATAACTTACATGAAAAAGCAGGTGCAGGGCATTGTCGAACAGCTCGAAGAAATAAGCGGCAAGGCATTCGACTACGATAAGTTCCAGGAAGTGATGGAAATATCTGCCGAAAATGGTCGCTTGTTCCAAGAAGCACTGGATCTCATGGGTAAAACAGTTCCTTCTCCTGTAAGCGGATTTGATGCCTATAACTTTATGGCGCTTATGGTAATCGCGCGTGGACGCAAGGAAACCACCGAAGTGCTTCGCATGTATATTGATGAGCTGAAAGAAAAAATTGCTTCAGGCGAAAGCACGTTTAAGGGCGAAGAGAAGCATCGCATTTTATTTGACGGTTTATGCTGCTGGCCCTACCTGCGGAGCAATTCCGAAACGTTGGCAGAAAACGGCATTAACTTAGTAGGAACGCCTTATTGCGGCAATTATGGTGTGACGTTTAACGATCTTTATACCTTATGCGAGGCATACGCGAAGACCAACAATGCAACAGGTATTGAGTTAGGTCGCGATTATCGTCTGGGACTGATCGATGATTATCACTGCAACGGTGTGCTGTGTAATGTGATGCGTAGTTGCAAGCCTTGGGTAGGCATTATGTTCGAAATGCAGCGTCAGCTAGAAAAGGCTCGCGGTTTACCATATACCACTTTTGATGCGGATCAGGCGGATCCTCGCGTGTTCAGTCAGGCTCAGTTTGAAACCCGCGTACAAGGACTGGCAGAAATTATGGAAGCGCGAAAATAGGGCGGCGCTCTAGAAAACAGGGCGGCGCTCTAGACAATCAGAAGAGCTCATAGGTTCCATCCGAATCTATGAGCTCAATTCATATATCTATGCAAAAAACGTTTCTTGAACCTGTTCTTATAACATTTCTGTTATATAGCGATAGTTATTGATGAACTTATGCAACCCCTGAATAAATGACCTCTCGTATTTGGAGGAATCCCCGTATAACCAGGAATTTATACTAAAAAGCGAGGTTGCAGCGGTGCGCATTGTAGAGAGGGAATGGCGCACCAGATTATTCCAAAAGGGTTAAGTCATCGCTGTAGCTTGGAGGGAAGACCTGTTCTGGAAAATTGTTCGGGGGATTCAGTGAACAATTTATCCAAGGTGTCTGATGCGCCATTACCTTCAATTTTGTCCATGAAGTGAATTGGAGGTGAAAAAACGGATGAAAGTCATTAAGTGGTTTGACGAGCACTTTGAGGAATTCATTCTGATTGTTTTCCTTGTTCTTATTTCTTGTGTCACTTTATTACAAGTTATTTGTCGTAACGTGCCCGCATTTCCAGTCCTGACGTGGCCAGAAGAACTGTGCCGCTTCTTATGGATCGCAACAGTATTCCTTTCGTTGCCTTATACCATCCGTACAGAGTCGATGTTGAGAGTTACTGCTCTTATTGACATCATGCCTTGGAAAGTTCGCAACATTGTTAACGTAATTGTTGATGTTGTTACTTTCGCAATGATGGCAGTTCTCACCAATGCAGCAGTAACCGTTTTAATGCGTATCGTTGAGAGTGGAGAAACTTCTCCTGCAATGGTTCTCCCAATGTGGATTATGTATCTCATCGTTCTTGTCGGTTTTGCACTTGCTGCACTGCGTAGCGTGGAAATGTTCGTTATTCATATCAAGCATATCAATGTAGAGCCTAAGAGCACTATTGAAGAGCAAACCGAATTTGAGCTTGAATCTGGCAATTTTGATACCAGCGCAATTAAGGCTATGGGTAAGGAGGGGGATGAATAATGCCGGCAATTCTTGTATTCGTAGTATTCCTTGTCGTCCTTGCATTCTCCGTACCTATTGGTGTCGCAATGATTGCGGGCTCCCTGGCTCCTATTTGGGTCACGGGTGTTGGCGGCAATGTTACTCAGTTAGTAACCAATGCATTTTCTGGTGCTAACTCAACGCCTATTTTGGCAGTACCTCTGTTCATCTTTGGCGGCATCATCATGGCCGAAGGTGGCATTTCTCAGAAGTTGTTTAACTTCTTTGCCTACTTTGTAGGTCGCTTCCCAGGCGGCGTACCTTGTGCAGTAGTTATTACCTGCTTGTTCTACGGTGCTATTTCTGGTTCTGGTCCTGCAACCGCAGCAGCAGTAGGTTCTATGTGTATCCCATTCTTGGTTGGTTTAGGATATGAACGTAAGTGGAGCTCCGGCTTAATTGTTGTAGCTGGCGGTTTGGGCGTAATCATCCCGCCATCTATTCCATTCGTTCTGTATTCATTGGCAACTGGTGTTTCCACGGGCGCTTTGTTCCTGGGCGGCATTTTCCCTGGCATCCTTATCGGTCTTGTATTGATGATTTACTGCGTAATTCACTGCAAGCGTCAGGGCGAAGATCGCGAGCGCATTGACTCATCAATGCAGGAACTCCATGACATGGGTCTTGGTCGCCTGTTCATCGACAGCTTCCCTGCACTGCTTTGCCCAATTATCGTTCTTGGTGGCATTTATGCAGGTTTCGTAACTCCTACCGAAGCTGCATGTATCAGCGTATTTTATGCTCTGATTGTTTCTCTTTGGGTATACAAGACCATCAAGATCAAGGACATCTGGAACATCATGGTAACGGCAGTTCGTACGTATGGCGGTTTGGCATTCGTACTGGCATTTGCAACTGCATTCGGTCGTGTACTTTCTCTTACTGGCGCATCTGCTGCAATTACCAACTTCATCACCTCTACCTTCGGTGAAGCATGGATTGCTCTTACCTTCTGCATGATCCTGTTCCTTATCCTGGGTATGGTTATGGACACCGGTCCTGCAATCATCATCTTGGCTCCTATTCTGTTGCCTGCAATGGAAGCTTTGGGAGTCGACCCAGTCCACTTTGGTGTAATTCTGGTTTGCTGCTTGGCAATCGGTCTTGCAACTCCGCCATTTGGACTCAACCTGTTCGTTGTCTCGAACCTCTCTGGCGAAAAGCCAATGGACATCGCAGCCAAGGCAGTACCTTTCATCATTGCATTCTTGGTCGCTTTGGTACTGATTGTGTACATTCCTTGGT
Organism: uncultured Eggerthella sp.; assembly: GCA_900551155.1. Lineage (GTDB taxonomy): Bacteria > Actinomycetota > Coriobacteriia > Coriobacteriales > Eggerthellaceae > Anaerotardibacter. Next base: position 5,628 of record URVA01000019.1, read on the forward strand.
TCTCTACATTCCTCTATCTGGGTCAGTAGTTACTCGAAAAGGAATTTGAATTACCTGGTGTTCAAGACAAAGAGCTTGAGCACCAGGATTAAAAAAGCTTTATCTGGGCTAAGTACAAAACGCTCTGTTGTAAGAAAAGATTTTTGGAAGGAGATTGAGGGGAATGAAAGCAAAAACACACTCAAAAGCTTTGAACAAGTTTCTAGCTTTTATCGGTGTATCTGCACTCGCACTCGTATTGGCAATGGGCCTAACGGGCTGCAGTGGTGATAGCTCCTCTGAAAGCTCATCCGGCGGCAGCGATGCTTACGCTGATCTCGAGCCGGTAACCTTGATCCTTGCAGACTCTACTGCAAAGGATTCTGCTGGTAACCTTTTGGGTCAGGAAATTGCTAACCAGGCTAACGAAATTACTGGTGGCAAGCTGACGGTTGATTATCATGGCACTGGCGAGCTCGGTGGCGACACTGACTTGGTTCGTCAGGAACAGTCTAACGACATCCAGATGGTAATCATGCAGCCTGCTCCTATGGTATCTTTCGTACCTGACATGGCAGTATTCGACCTCCCAATGGCATTTGCAACTTATGATGCCGACCAAATTGAAACCGTTCTTAACGGCGACAATGAGTTCACTCAGGGCTTAGAGGCTTCCTTCGAGGAAGCTGGTCTTCACAACTTAGGCTTCCTCCAGAATGGTACCTATCGTGAAACCACCTCTAACAAGGCTCTGAACACCATTGAAGACTTCAAGGCTCTCCAGATTCGTACCATGGAAAATGCAAACCACATGGCATTCTGGCAAGCAATTGGAGCCGAACCTACCCCACTTGCTTGGGCTGAAGTTTACTTCGCACTCCAGAATGGTACGGTAGACGCTCAGGAAAATGCTATTGACACCTGCGCTGGCTCCAGCCTCCAGGAAGTTCAGAAGTACCTGGCAATGACCAACCACATTCTGTATGCAAACAACATCAGCATCAATAAGGAATGCTGGGACGGTTTGGACCCTGCTTACCAGGAAGCTTTGACTCAGGCTGTAAATCAGGCACTCGAGGTTATGAAGCCTAAGATGCTTGAGATGCAGGACGAGCAGTTGAAGACTTTGACCGACGGTGGCATGGAAGTTATCGAATACGATCAGTCCTTCTTCGACAACATTCTTGCTAACGAAGACGTTCAGGCTCTCTATACTGACATTTCTAGTCAGACTGACGGTCTCTCCGACACTTTGGTAGCTGAACTCGAGAAGACAAAAGAGTAAATAGCATTGCGAATTTTTGATTGGTGTTGCGGCAATGCGAAATAAGGCGCGAAAGCAAATTAGCTCGTAGCTGCGACACCAACCTTAAACAAGCAAGAAAGTTTTGTACTACGGCTTTTCTCTCTCAAAGGGCTGCACTAGATCTAATCTGGTGCAGCCCTTGGTGTAAGAGGATAAAAAATAATCCACCCGAATGACGGATGGATTATTGGAAGCTCATTTCGCAATTCGCGGTATATTAATCGACTTTTACATCAAAGCCGTAACGCTCATTGAAATGCTTGATAACAAAGTCTCTGAAGCGAAGTGTTGCCCAGTTCATTACTGAATTTTCGGGCCATTTCAAATAGAGATAACGTTTGCCATGAATGTCGTTCAAAGGAATAGAGGCAACTTGTTCGCGCCATCTTCCAAACCATGTAATAGAAGGGGCAAGTGCGATGCCGAAGTCATGAGCGACATAGGACATAACGCGGTTGTAATCCTGATCTTCTATGACGGTGTTAGGTTTAAAGCCTGCTTGCGAAAACATTTCTGTGATGATGCTGTAGAAAGGCGAATCGCAAAGTGTGCTAACAAAAGGAGCGTTCGACAAACTTGCCAGTGATACGTTTTCAACTTTTGAAAGTGGGTTATTGCGAGACACCGCCAGACAAACCTGTTCTTCGCCAAGGAGTAAGTAATTTGGTTCCTTGTGAATATGAGGACTTGCAAAGAAGGTGATACTTGGTTGTACGGATTTAAGCCTTGAAGAGTTCCATGACGCCATACGAAGACGAACGTTTGGATACTGTTCTTTAAATCCGATGATGATATCTTCGAATTCACCCATAGGAACGGGAGAATATATATCGACCGAGAAGTTCTTGTTATGAATGAAGTCGGAGATATCGAGCTTGATGGATTCGGCAGAGTCTAAAACATCAACCACTTTACTGAGCGCAAAGCGACCCGCATCGTTTAAAACGATATTTCGACCCACCCTATCAAATAGAGGTGCTCCCAATTCGTTTTCAAGCGAATGCAAACTGCGGCTTAGGCTTGGTTGAGAAGTGTGCAACTTTTGAGCTGCTTTGGTAAGGCTTTCGCATTGCGCAATGACATAAAAGTTTTGCAGCTGTTGCATCTCCATGGTTTTGCACCCCCTTTTGAGCAAAATAACAGCGAATGTAAGTGCTAGCGAAGGCGCAAAACATAACAGAAATTTATTCTGAAGTTAGATGAAATAAAACAACTATGTTAAGGCGCTTTCGGTTTAGGAACGACAAGTTATTGTAATTCACAATAACTTAAACATCCGTAACCATTGTAATAGCTTGATCTCGAGTAACTTATACCAATAATGAATAAGAAACTAACGTATTCTGAAACAAACGAAAAGAAACGAAGCGAATAAACTTTATTAGTCTATATAAAAATGCAGCTTGTTTGGCAAAATTAGCGCTGCTTTCGCAAAGTCAAAACCTGAAATAGCAGATTATAGCCAGATGAACAGGAAATATAGATACATCTTATGACTAGGGTGAAATTATATGACTACCGATATAAATAATCACAATGGTGAACAAGCCAAGGCAGACGGCGCAGATAAATCGATAAGCGGTTTCAATGGAAATTCTATTCAAACAGAAGAAATTGCTTCATTGTTGCGTAAGGCTCAGGAAGCATATGAAGCAGACGATTCCACGACGGTAAGTGAATGCTGCAACAAAGTCTTGGAATTGGACCCTGAAAATGCTGAAGCTTGGAAGCTTCTTGCGCTATTTGGTGGCTGGGATGCCAAGCTCTACGATTTCGATATGGGCTACATTATGCGCACCATTAATCATGCGTTGAGTCTCGTTCCAGAAGATAAAAAATATGACACTGCCGCCGACATCTATACGGCACGCAAGCGACAAATTTCGCTGCGTTTAGAGGCAGCAATTATGATGCCGTCGTATCAGGGAGCAAAGCAGTGTCATGCAGTCATGATGGACTGGAAGCGTTTGCTAGCGGAAATTCCTTATCTAACGCCTGGTTTGATCGAAAGCGAAGTTACGCTGTGCAGTAATATTTGTACTCGTTCGAAAATGGGCATCATGCCAAACGATAGGCTTGTGTATACCGCATATGCAACGTTTAATCATAAAGAGCCTTATGGTGAAACGTTTCGAAAAGTATTGGCAGCGCGCGGAGAGAAAGAAATGCAGCGCGAAGCCAAGGTTTTAGCTTCCGCGAAAAAAGAAGTGGAAGAGCGTTTGGAAAAGTACCGTGCGCAAGTTGAAGCTGGCGAGCTTTCTGCACAAGAAGAAAAAACGCTTCTGGAAAAAGAAGCTTCAGATCTTCGCAGCCAGCTGGCAAACATTGTTGGCATGTCTAATCGTAAGTTGTATCAACAGCAGTGCGATGAATTGGAATACCAATTGGCTAACTTAAAGCCCTATAAGTTCTTCAAGCGCAACGAGATCAATGAACAGTTAAAAGCGGTCCACGAAAAATTGGATCAAATAGATGCACAGGTTGAGGCAGCAAAGGGAAAGATTCAACCCCAAATCGATGCAATTGAGGAACGAATTGCAGAAATTAGCGCTTAAATGCTCTTAAACCTGTAGATAAAATGCGTCAAAATAGAGGATAAGCGAAGACTATAAGCTTTTGTGAATGCGCAGGTGAATGCGCTTGTAGAACTTTGCAAAGTTCTACAAGCGCTTGCGAATTTCCTTGCAGTAAAAACGCGCTTGCAAAAGTTCGCAAACGCTCGCGAAATCCTTTGCAGGCAAAGCGCGCTTGCAAAAGTTCGCTTTTTAATTTCTCAATTGAATACGCACAGGTTTCTTAAAACAGGTGGCTTTACTTAATGGGGAGGGGAAGCCATGTATGCATCGAAAGAATTTGAGGGCTTTGGTCCATTATCAGGCGTTCGTGTAGTTGAGTTGGCCGAATGGGTGGCGGCTCCAGCAGCAGTGCGCTGTTTGGGAGAAATGGGCGCCGAAGTTATCAAGGTCGAAAATCCAGCAGGAGATCCGCAGCGCACTCAGTGCTACGGCTTTGGCGGTAAGCGAACCGAAGAGTGCGATCCAACGTATGAAAACGTCAATGCTAACAAAGACTGGATCAGTTTGAATTTAAAAACCGAAGAAGGCATGGCTATTTTTATGGACCTGCTCTCAACGGCGGATGTGTTCGTTAATGGTGTGCGTGATAAAGCGCTAAAGCGTATGGGATTGGATTACGAAACGCTCCATGAAAAGTTTCCCCGTTTGGTCTGGGCGCAAATGCGTGGCTATGGCGAATTTGGCGAAATGCGTGATGAACCTGGATATGATGCGGTTTGTTGGGGATCGCGCGGTGGCGTAAATGCGGTATTTCGCCAGGCGGGAGAATCGCCCGCGACAGCACCGCAGGGCTTTGGTGATTTTAATGCCGCGGCTATTTTTGCGGGTGGTATTGTGGCGGCGCTCTTCGATCGTACCCGTACGGGTGTTGGCAATAAGGTAACGACGAATTTGTATCATGTGGCGCTGTGGGGTCATTCGCATGGTATTCAGTCGCGTCAGTTCGGAGCGCAGTATCCTGGAAGTCGCGCGAAGGCAAATAATCCTTTCAACAACACGTATCAGTCGAAAGATGGCATCTGGTTTTTGATTTGCTTGCCCGATTACAACAGATATTTCCCGTCTATGATGCGCATGTTGGGCCAGGGGGACCTGATCGAAGACGAGCGTATTATTACGCTTGCAGCTATGGCAGAGCATGGCTTGCAGGAATACGTTGTTTCTAAAATTGGTGAAGGTTTTGCTCGTAAGGACTATGACGAGTGGGATCGCATCATGCTGGAAGAGGAAGTTCCTCATCAGAAGTTGTTCGACTACGATGATATTTTGGCTGACGAGGAAGCCTACGACAACGATGCGTTGCGCAGGTATGAAAGCAAGGATTTTGGACCGCGTGTGTTTAATACCGCGCCACTTCGTTTTGGTAGCTATGGCGATCCTCCGCTGGTTTTGGGTAAGCCTGTTGGTTATCACACCGAGCGATTCTTGCGCGACAAGGGCTATTCAGATGAAGAAATTGCCGCGCTAGAAGAAAAGGGCGCTGTTCGTTGTTGGCATGGCGAGGACTTGGATGATATTCCTGTGCTCCGCTCGAAACGAGACTTGGCAGGGGAGTAGTGCCTGCGATTTCGTGAAACTTTGCGAGGAGAAACTTTGCGAATAGGTGATAACTTGCACTTTATTAGGCAGGCGAATCATTCCTTTGCTCTAAGACAGGCGTATCGACAAAGTAGTGTTTGGCTTAGGTGTGCGTAGATTTCTCGGCAAGAATAAAACATGAAAGATATGACAAGGTTCAGTATGAGTGACGAAACGAACAAGAGTGACGAAACAAATAAGACAGACAAAGCGAATATAACGGATAAAAGCGAAGCGAAGAAGAAGGCTTCTGTTGCGACGGTGTCGGCTGCAGAAGCCTTAACTGCTGGGGTTGAGGGAAGGCGAGCTGCGAAATTTACTTTTTCAAGTGATGCCGCAGGTGGAAGCGACGGAAATAAAAACACTCCTGCCAAAAAGCCTAATCAAAAACTAGGTATGGCGTTTGCATTTGCTTTTGCGATTGTGGCAGCTATTGTGCTGGCAGTGTTCATCGCACTTGTTATGGCGCTGGTGTAGTGTTCGTATAGCGCAGGTTTAACAAGAGGAATCATAGGCTGTGCAAAGGAGCCGAAAACCGTAATAGCGGTCTCTTTTTCGGCAAGATACAAAATTTTCTTGAAAATGATGCTATTCAGGTAATCGGGACTGATTTCTATATATAACAACCTGGTGAAGGTGGTATATTTAACCTTACTGAAAAATTGGTTTTATTGTGAATAATTGGGAATCTGGTAATGTCTTCACAACTTGATTATTGGAAATCTATTAAGGCTAAAAATGCTGAGAATGCATCTCAGAAAGCGCATTCAAATCAAGATACTCAGGATTCTCAATCTTCAACGCAGTCACGCTTTTCTAACGCCGATTATTCTCGTCGGGGATATTCTCAGGCACATCAGCAAGTGCGCTCGCAATCGCCGCAGCAAGTACAGTCACAATTGCACTCACAATCACATCCGCAAACGAACCCAAGAACTCGTTCGCAGGAATATTCTTCTACGCGCTCGCAGTTGCGTGGACAAGCGCAAGTACATGGACAAGCGCAGTTGCATGGGCAGCAGCCATATACGAATTCGCAGATGCGTCCACAGGCAAGTAAGCGTCCTTTGCGCAATGATCGCGTTTTGCGCTCGCAAGATTATTTGCAAAGTCGCGATGATGAGATTATGGATCGCCCTAGCGCGGGATATCGTCACGAAAATCAACCTGATGGAGCTTATAGGGGCGCGTCAGGTCGCTATCGTTCATTCAATGAACGCTATGGCATTGACGATCGGTCTGGCATCGAGCCAGAAAAGGGAACTCGGTTTCGTTCGCCTTCTCGTTTCGGCGAGGTAGATAGAGACGGCGACTTCCGTGACGTGCGCGAAAGGCGTGACTACGCTTATGGCGAAAGTGCTCGTGAGGCTCGCGATTTTGGTGAAAGTCGCGTCGCTCGCGAAGGTCGCAGAATCCGCGACGGCCGCGATGCTCATCGGATTCACGACAGCCGAAGTACATATAACGATGCGTATAACGAGAGCTACAACGAAGCCCATCATGAATCCTATAACGAGGTCTACGACGAAGCTCCTCGTGGAGTTCGCGGTGTAGCAGCTCGTGTTGCTGGTAATGTCGCTGGCAAAATACCTTTTGGTGGACGCGATAAGCGCAACGCAGCATCGACTAAAGTTTCTTCTGTCGCAGCATCTGCTTCCACCGCATCCCAAGCTGCCGCGCCAGCTCGCTCTGACGCAGAACCCACCACCAAATCGCCGCATGACGCGCGCAAACTCGGCAAGTCCTATATGCCTGGCCTGGACGGCTTGCGTGCTTTGGCTGTTTTGGCGGTTTTGCTTTATCACATTTCGCCTAACCAATTTATAGGTGGTTATATTGGCGTTGACTTGTTCTTTGTTATTTCGGGCTTTTTGATTACGTATCGCAATCTTCAAAACATCCAAAACCCGAACAAGAAGTTCACGCTGAAAAACTTCTGGCTTCGTCGTGCAAGACGCCTGATCCCTGCACTCGTGCTGGTTATTTTGGTATGCGTGCCAATTGGTGCGATTATCTATCCTGATATTCTTGTTGGAGCATTTAGGCAGGTCGCAGGCGCGCTTACCTATTCGACCAACTGGGTGGAAATCATTCATGGTTCGAACTATTTTGACCAGGCAAATCCGTCGTTGTTTAAGAACTTCTGGTCGCTTGCTGTTGAAGAGCAGTTCTATATCATTTGGCCTCCGCTTTTGCTGCTTTTGCTTTCGCGTAGGCTGAAGAATTCCCAGCTGATTACCATTGTGGCAACTATTGCTGTTGCTTCGATGGTTCTGATGGGCGTTCTTGCAGCTCCTGACAACTACACGCGTGTTTACTACGGCACCGACACTCATTGCTTCGGTCTTGCCATGGGTATTATCTTCGCCTTCATTTGGAACAAAGAAAAAGGTTCGCTCTCGAAGGAATGGCTGAGCGCGCAGCCTTGGATTCCAGCGCTGGCTCCTGTTGGCTTGATCGGTTTTGCTCTCATCGTAATGCTGGTGCCCGACACCGCTGCGTTCACCTATCCATTCGGACTTGTTCTTGGATCGCTGTTCAGCTTGTTCCTGGTTGGCGCAGTTATTATTCGCCCCGACACGCTGTTCACACGCATTATGGAACTGGCGCCGCTGCGCTGGTTGGGTGTTCGTTCGTATGGTATTTACCTGTGGCATTGGCCGATGTTGGTGTTTGGTCGCATTCTTATTCCGACTGCAATGGGCACGGTAGAAAATGTTGCGGTTGATGTACTGTTTGCGTTCATTTCATTTGTCGCGGCGGACTTGAGCTATCGCTTTGTTGAAGAACCTATGCGAAAAGATGGCTTCATTAAGTCGCTCGAAAAACTGGTTGACCGCGTTCGCGATGGAATTGTTGGTAGGGTGCAGGCGGGAGTCTGCGTTGTGTTGGTTATTGCGACCATTATTGCTATTGCGACGGCGCCTGCGAAAACTCAGCTCCAGATGCAGATTGAGCAGCAACAGGCAGATCAAGCTCAGCAGGCTCAAGAGGCGCAGCAGAATAATACTGAAGGTGGATCGCCTCAGGATCCTGGGTCAATTCCGAATTATGACGAGTCCCAGATGAAGGGTATCCCCGATAGTTCAACGATTACCGCTATTGGAGACTCGCTTATTTCGGGCAATTCGATTGGTTTTGAAGAAGAATTCCCCGAAATTAACTTCTTGGCAGAGCCGATTCGCCAGTGGGAACAGGGCGTCGAGGTAGTTAAGGAAGGTAATCAGCAGGGTCTGATTCGTCAGAACGTCATCCTTGACTTTGGTACTAATGGTGGTGTTGCGGATGAAGATCTTGTTCGACAGGTGCTTGATGAATTGGGTCCCAATAGGCGCATTTTGCTTTACAACATCTATAGCCCGTCTACCTTTGTTGATGAAGCAAACGAGATTTACGAAAAGTTTGCTGAAGAATATCCCAACGTATATCTGGTCGACTGGAATTCTGTTGCAAGTGCGCATCCTGAATACTTGCTTTCTGACAGAACTCACACCAACATCGAAGGCCAGAACGCCTTTGTCGCCGCAGCGAAAGAAGTGTTTGAAGAGTCGTAGGGGCGGAGTGGCTACGGGTCGGCCGTGGGAGTTTCTGATCGTCAAAGGTAAAACCAAGCTGTGGATATGGCGCTCAAATTTGCAGGATGCAAATTTGTTTGGTGATTATAGAAGCAAGTTCGTCGATGCGAAATAACCCCGAACTTGCTTAGAGGTTTTAAGTTCACAGTTATTGGCAGGGATTGCATATAAGTTATTGAAGTTCATGCTTAATTCAGTCAAACAATTATATTGCATCAATTGGTATTTTTATTTGATTAAGTACTTCAGTATATAATTTTGCATCCGTGGTTGGCGTTTCGACACTGACTATTAAACTATATTTTGTGGTCGAATCGATTTTCCCCAGATAATGACGAGACCTCCACCAACCAATAACTGGATAAACAGCAATAAATTCTACGCTACTTAAATCTGCAGCGGTATCGGTCTTGAAATCGGAATGAATAGATCCAACATCTCTATTGCTTTGTCCAAGGTACCAGCCTTCAGATGCTGAGGTGGAGTAGCGTGCTGTATTTTCACGGGAAGCAGCGTTAATTCGATGTTCAAATTCTTCGAATGTTTCACCTGGTTTATTCACATCAAACCTTAATCCGTGGGAAGCGTAACGATATCTATCGTTCCAACCAATCTGTCCAGGACCTGGCTCTATATAATAGGATAGGGTAACACGAAGAGTGGCTTGCTTTGATCCCAAACGCTCTAGCTCATGCTTTGGCCAAGGTATTTTATGAAAATGCATTTCGTTCATTGAAGGTTTTTTGGAACTATTAAAACAAAAAGGCTGGATTTCGCCCTGAATGATCAAATTGATACTGTTTTCAAGACAGTGAATTGCACGGTTTAAGCTTGGAACTCCATAACCACAGTGCCTCAATAATAATCTTCTGCCTTTGGTTTTGGTATCTTCTTTTGAGCCAGGGCGTGAATACTGATTTAGCATTTCATTCGTCCATTTTGCGGAGTGAACTATTAAGCCTCGTATTGTTTCTGGCCAAAGACTAGGGTATGCATTTTCTAGTTCTGCTGACATCCAGGCGGCTTTTGCTACTGCTGCGCACGTCCCGGCAAAGTTCACTAGTGGTTTTGAAGGGATGTTAGCACCAGTTGTCAATAAGGAGAGGTCAGGACAATCCGAATAATCAGAACCATTATTTGCTGTATCCCCACCCGGGAATAGTACTTAGGGTTTTATTGGGGTGGCTTTATCCCATTGAATGGACGTAGTGCTAAAGGATGAAAGCATATTTTTACCTGCAGTGGGTTTAAAATTGTTTTTGAGAAAGATCGACTTGGTAATAAGATCGCTGTCACTGTATGCGCCAACAGTTAGAGCATTCCATGCTTGTCCTGGGGACCGTACTGAATAAACAGAGTTAGATTCTGGATAGCCTATTTTCATCATATTTGTAGAGATGTTTCCTCCAGAAATCAGAAACAATTCATGGGGTTCGTTTTGGTTATCTGCATGTGAGATAACCTCATCGACCGCTGCCGACCACGAAGTGGGTTTTCCGTCTGTAATCTCTGTTTCATTGGCAGTGATAGCGCTACAAAATATCCTGTTCTCTTCATATGCGTTTGAGATAGCAAGATCTACTGCCTGTTTTGTTAAATCTCCGTACAGCTCTGAATCTTGTTATGGGTTCAGTTGGTCAAATATTTTTACTGATTCCAACTTATGAGTGATTCTAATAGGATCAGAGGAAGCAAGACTTTGAGTCAAATTATCATAAAGAGCGATACCCGCAATTCTTGTTCCATGACCATTTGGATAGTAGGTATCAGCGGGATTCCAGGTCTTTTTTACGGAAAGAACTGAATTTGGAGATAGTGCTGAGCTGATAAGTGGATGATTATGATTAACTCCTGAATCCAGAATGCATATTACTGATTGGCCCATATCGATTGTTGTGCGAGAGGAGAGATCATCAATCCACTCTCCTTTTTCTCTGCTGGTTAGATCTTCAAAAAAAGAAGTGGGCACAGAGCAGTTGCGAATTTCTGCTATTTCTTCAGAAGAAGCGATTAGTGATAGTAAATCTTTTTCATTTGCACAGATAGCAAAAACTGTTCTTTCTGGGAAAGTGATGCATGAGGTTGATGATTTTATATTTAGTCTATTTAGTAATTTCCTAAATGGTTTTATAGTTGACCGATCTTTAAGTCCTTTATTTCGTATCCATATTTCAATCCACTGTTTTGTTTCTGTGGGTCTTTTGTCGTCGGATCCTGTCCAAAAAGCATCTAAGAAAGCGGCTTTGATGTCTTCAATACTGTTAATGAGATCAGAATGGGCAGGTTTGTTAGATTTTAGGTCCTGTGAATGGTCGCTATATTTATTAAGTTTATTTAAAAAAATTGATTCTTTCCCTTTTGGTATAAATACAGTTGCTTTTCTAATTCCGTTGTCGTCGGTTGTGTTTAATAAGCGTATACCATGAGGTAAATTTTCTAGTCCTTTTATTTCAAGGGGTGCATCTTTGGCGCCTTCAAATTGCAAATAAATGCCATTTCTCTCAGAGACAGCATAGGCTTTTTGCTTTTGGGCGTTTTCGGTTGCGGTATTCCAAGAATTAAGTAAATATTGGGCGTGAGAATCCCTGTTTCGTGAAATGGAATTTTTTTGGAAACTTCTTTGAGGGGAAGCGTATTTTTGCGAAATTGCAGTGTTTTCTAAAATAAAATTCGGTTTTTCGATAACCACTAACTAATCCTTTGGTCTGAATAAATCAGTAGCCTATCGGCCACCAACATGCTAAATAGTTCGTTTGATAGAGAAGTTTCATTAAGTAGGCACTCTTTAATTGCGTCATCGCAAAGTCTTGCAATTTCTGCTTGACAAAGCCCAAGCATGGCTTTTGCGGCAGAATTGCTTAAAGAAAAGGTCGAGGAAAACGCTCCTGTTCTTTGATTAACAATGGATCGTATTTCTTCTACCGATGGAAGATCATAGTGTAGTACATCATCGAATCGACGAAAAAGAGCCTGATCGAGCATCTTTCTATTGTTAGTGGCAGCAATGATAAGGCTATTCGAGGAATCGCTTTCTATGAACTGGAGAAACGAGTTTAAAATACGGCGCATTTCTCCGACTTCATTATCATAATTTCTGTCGGCGCCTATTGCATCAAATTCATCAAAGAAGTTAAGCCAAAGTATATTTTGTTTGAAAATGCAAAAGAATTCTTCGGTTTTTCGTTACCGT
>URVA01000020.1 GCA_900551155.1 uncultured Eggerthella sp.
GTGACGCGGGTTCGATTCCCGTCGCCCGCTCCATTCGTAATCAAGCCGTTCTACCGAACGGCTTTCTTTTCGCATTAAGCGCAATGACGCTGCGCAGCAGCAGCGCACACTATCTAGGCTCTGCGAGCATTCGTCGTGTACCAAAGTACACTTCCTCATACTCTCGAGCCTATCTAGCGCACTCTGCTACTGCTCGCTGTTTTTAGAAATGCCAGGCAATTATTGCCGTTTTTTGTTTTAGTGGGTCGCCTTGTGTCGACCGCTTACAAAGAGCAGACGTTTTTTTGATCAGAATGTAGGTATTTGATTTTGTAAAACGATGTAATAAATGCATGGAGTGCGCTGGAAGGAAAAGAGAACCCTAGTATTATTTTGTGAACAACTAAAAGTTTGCGTACCATGCTTGCTAAAGCGTGATCGTAAATTACTGGTTGGAGCCAGATAAGGTGAATACCATCAAGAAGGATGTATTGTATGACGCGTACGGGATTTAAAGGTTTTATTTTCGATATGGATGGCACGCTTTTGCACACGCTGCCAGATTTAACGGCGCTTACCAATATTGTGTTGGAACGTGAAGGCTATCCGACGCGCACCGAAGATGAAGTACGTACCTTTGTAGGCAATGGAGTCCTCTCTCTTATCTTGCAAGCAGTTCCTGAAGATATTTCTGAAGAAAAAGCTCAGCATGCTTTTAGACTGTTTTGTGATTTATACGATGAATACGGCATCAAGCTTACCAAGCCTTTTGATGGTATGGAAGAAACCCTTCGCGCACTTAAAAACAAGGGCATCAAGCTTGGTATTGTGTCGAATAAATTTGAAGCAGGTGTTCGTGAAGTAGAACAGCGCTATTTCCCTGGGCTGTTTGATGTATCGCATGGTGAAGCAGAAAACATTCCTCGCAAACCTGATCCCACGGGCCTTCTCGTTACGGCGCAAGAAATGGGTTTAACTCCGCAAGAATGCGTCTATTTCGGCGATTCGCATGGCGACATGTTGGCGGGCAACAATGCGGGTATGTATACCGTAGGGGTTACCTGGGGATATCAGCCTATCGAAAAAATTAAATCAGGTAACCCCGACGAACTAATCGACAAACCAGAAGACATTTTGAAGTTTGCCTAGGGGGACTTGCAAACAATAGCAAGGCAGTGGGTTGAGTTTAATCAGCTAAAAGCCCTGCAAAAGTTTTTCGAAAGCTCATTCAAATCGCAGATTTCTTTAAAGGCTTTAAAAGACGTAGCCCCCGATTAGCAAGGAAGCTATAAGGAAAAAGGCGAACGGTGCGTCCGTTATATCCGCTACGTCCGTTCGCCTTTAAAGAAATCTGATTAAAGATTTGCTGAGCTTGAGGAAAACTTTTTACAGGGCTTTAGTGCTTTAAAACATAAATTCAAGCGTCTGTTAGCCGTTGTATCCGTTGGGATTATTGCTCTGCCAACGCCAAGCATCTTCGCACATGCGTGCCAAATCGTATTCAGCAACCCAGCCTAATTCTTCACGTGCTTTGTCGCATGCAGCGTAGTTGGTTGCAATATCGCCTGGGCGGCGAGGGCAAATCTTGTAAGGGAGTTCTTTGCCGCACGCTTTTTCAAATGCATGGATTACATCCATAACGCTTGATCCTGTGCCCGTGCCCAAGTTAAAAATTGCAACACCGCTGCGGGTACCATCAGCTGCAGCGCTGCCTTCAATGGATCCAAGACCAATTGCCTTGCCCGTTCCAACTTTGCCTGCCATGTAATCAAGCGCCTTAACGTGACCGCGAGCCAAGTCAACAACGTGGATATAGTCACGTACACCCGTACCATCGGGGGTGGGGTAATCGTTGCCGAACACCTGAATGCATTCAAGTTTGCCCGTTGCTACTTGAGCAACATAGGGGAGCAAGTTATTAGGAATGCCCTTTGGATCTTCACCAATGCGACCAGAAACATGGGCGCCAATTGGGTTGAAGTAACGAAGAAGCACCACGTTCCATTCGTTATCTGCAAGGTAGAAGTCAGTCAAGATGCGCTCAAGCATAGACTTGGTTTCACCGTAGGGGTTGGTGGATTCATGCTTGGGGCATTCTTCGGTGATAGGAATCATCTCTGGTTCGCCATAAACAGTGGCAGAAGAAGAGAAAATAACGTTCTTAACGCCATGGCTGCGTGCAACGTCGAAGAGCACCAAAGAACCTGCTACGTTATTCCAGTAGTACTCCAAGGGCTTTTGAGTGGATTCGCCTACTGCCTTGAAGCCAGCAAAGTGAATAATGGCAGCAATGTCGTAGGTGTTGAATACTTTTTCAAGGGCTTCGCGATCAAGAATAGAAGCTTTAACAAAAGCACAGTTTTCTTCGGTTGCTCCCGTAAGTTCACGAATGCGATCTACGGCAACTTCGCTTGAATTGGACAAGTCATCATAAATGACAATGTTGTATCCCTGTTCGAGCAGTTCAACGCAAGTATGGCTACCGATGAAGCCTGCACCGCCCGTTACCAAGATGGTTTGGGATTCGTGAGTGCCGCTCAAGCTTTTATTCGACATGTGAACGCCTTTCGATAAGTGTCGTATTAAGGGTAAACGCATAGGGGGAATACCTATGCGTGAAACGTTTCTCTATCTACGCAGGCAAGAATACCATTTCTTATGTGATTACGCGTGTATGGGTGTCTGAATGTCACAAAGATTTGATTAATGCGCAAGTGCGGGAAGCGTTTTGAGGCAAGCCCAGGCTTTTTGCTTAAGATCATTGTTGGCAAGCATATCTTCAAAAGCTTCAAAACAGCAACAATTGCGGCCGAGCAGGTATTCTCGTGTTTCAAGGGAAAGCGGAGTGTTGTAACCAGCGGATGCTGCTCTTACCGCTTCGTGATCAGTGCATACTACACATTGAGGATCAAGCGCTTCTATAACGGTAAAAAGATTCTGGGGAGTAAGTGTGTGGCTTTCTTTTGAAAGAATGATAAAAGCTAGTTGCTTTTCGTGGTAACCGAGTTGCTTTGCAGTGGCGAGCAAAGCGTTTTTGCCCGAGGCTGATAAAGGAGAAGAGCTTACTACGCAAAAGAGCGCATCTTCACTTCCCTCCAAATGCTGTGCAAAGGGAGATATATAAGTGTGGCGAATTTTTTCATAAGGTGAATGCAGCGCTTGTTCGGATTCCATATCCTAATCACCCCTAAAGAATAATACCAATTACAAAATTCTTCACACTGATGTACCCTAAGCATGATATTACAGATATAACAATTAATAACACAATTTAGAGCCAAGATTTGTAGGGAGGCTTTATGTGCACTAATGGAGTAAATACTGGTCAGTTTGAACAGATGATGGATCAGATTGATGACCATATTAAGCTGGAGCGTCGTTGGGCTCACAATCTTGCTCATCAGGCTGCTGATGCGGGTTTTGAAACGGTAGGCGAAAAGCTCCATCAGGTTCAGGCGCTCTTGGACGAAGTCCGCGCAACACTCGATGATGCGAAGGATGCGCTTGAAGAGGATGCTGAAAACGCCAGCGGCGTTACGGTTAGCCTCGTTTAGTTAGTGGCTTAGCACAAAGAAGAACGAGGTTGTAATGAGTAATGATCTCATGCGTTTTTCGGTTGCTATGCCGGAAGATTTGCTCGTTAAGTTTGACCATTTGGTTGCTCGACGAGGGTTGGCTAAAAACCGAAGCGAAGTTGTTCGCGATTTAGTGCGCGATGCTCTTGTCGAGGACGAATGCTCGATGCCTGGGCGTATCGTTATGGGAACGCTGACTATTGTATATAGCCATCATGCTAACGACCTTCAAGAAAAACTTCACCAGATTCAGCACAATTATTTGGAAACTATCGTCTCGTCGTTGCATGTTCATATTGATGAAGAAAATTGCCTAGAGGTTATTGTTCTTAAGGGCGAAACGGGCCTTGTGCAAGATATCGCAAACCTAATCATAGGCACTAAAGGCGTTAAAACAGGGCGCTTACATATGACTACTACGGGCGCTTTTATTTAGGAGAACAGTATGGACGAAACAGTTTTGCTTGGTCATGGTAGCGGCGGCACTATGATGAAACGCATAATTGATGAAGTGTTCTATGAGGCATATGGCTCTACCGAATTGCTCGAAGGCAACGATGCCGCATCGCTGCCAGCTCCTAGTGAAGGTGAACGCTTAGCTTATTCAACCGATAGCTTCGTGGTAACGCCACACTTTTTCCCTGGTGGCGATATTGGTAAGTTGGCTGTTTGCGGAACGGTAAACGATGTGGCAACCAGTGGTGCTGTTCCGAAGTATCTCTCCTGTGGTTTCATTCTGGAAGAAGGCTTTCCTGTTGCTGACTTACAGCAAATTTGTCACAGCATGGCACAGATGGCTAAAGAAGCTGGTGTGCATATTGTTACGGGTGACACCAAGGTAGTAAATCGTGGCCATGGCGATGGCGTATTCATCAATACAAGTGGCGTTGGTTTTATTCCTGCGGGCGTTGAATTGTCCGGTGCGTTTTGTAAGCCTGGCGACAAAATATTAGTAAGCGGCACCATTGGCGATCATGGTATTACGGTAATGGCATGTCGCGAAGAACTGTCGTTTAATGCTGATATTCAAACCGATGCTGCACCCCTTAACCATCTTATTGCAGAGGTGTTGGCAGCTGCGCCTGATACCCGTTGCTTCCGTGATCCTACGCGCGGAGGATTAGCTTCAACTCTTAATGAGCTGGCAGATCAGTCCGACGTTGATTTCATTGTTGAAGAAGATGCGGTTCCCGTAAAAGATGCCGTACGAGGCGCGTGCGAAATGCTGGGCTACGATGTGTACCAGGTTGCAAACGAAGGCAAAATGGTATGTGTAGTTCCTGCTGATCAGGCTGATGCTGCGCTAGAAGCTATGCGTGCGAATAAGTATGGTGTTGATGCGGCAATTATTGGCGAAGTGGTTGAAAAACCCGAAGATAGATCGTCGCGTGTTTCTATTCGAACGGGCTTTGGTGCACTTCGAATCATGGATATGCTCGTTGGCGAACAGCTTCCGCGCATTTGCTAAATTCAACATCTTTCACGAAAAACTATTTCGAAGTGCCGCTCTGAAAGAAGGCGCATAAAACGCAGTCCCTGGTTTTTGAGTAACAAGCAGGGGATGAAAAGAACTTGCGTCAAATCATTTCGCTGCGTTATTTAGCCTTCTTGAAGAGCGATTAAGCACTTCGTTAGTTTTGAGGGGAAGATGTTGAATTATTAATACGAGAGATTGACGAACGATTAGAAACCCCCTGAAGTTGTTTCAGTTGCTGTTTAAAACAGGCGGTAGACGGTAAACACTTTGAGCAAAAGCGAGGAAAATGTCGGAAAATCGTTTCAATTTCTGCTATTAACGGAAAAATCAAGAATCTATACTTGCAACTTATCGTTGCTATGGTATTTTCCCGTCATGGAATTGATTCATGAGGGATTACCGAGCATCCCTTAAGTCCTAAAAGAACGAGAGAAGAGGTATCTCATGTCCCATCCTGTGATTTTGGCAGATGAATGCATTGGCTGCGGTATTTGTATTGATGCTTGCCCTCAGGGCACCATTGAAGTTGTAGACGGTGTTTGCACTGTTGTTAACGAAGAATCCTGCATTGCTTGTGGCGACTGTGTTGAAGAGTGCCCAATGGGTGCAATTGAAGAGATTGTTGAAGACTAAATTTGTAGTTTTTAGTCATATCGTTTCCTCTTTTTGTTAAGGGTACAAAAAAATAAGTACTTTAACTGGTCAAATGGTATAAGCATGGCTACAATAGGTCGAGCGTTATTCGCTGTTACGGCTTTTATACCGACAAAATGAAAAGAGGTTACAATGGCAGTTGTTGCTTATTGCGTAAAGTGCAAGGCTAAGAAGGAAATGGTTGATCCTCAGGAAGGCGTTACCAAGAACGGTCGTGTTATCACGAAGGGTACCTGTCCTGATTGTGGCACCAAGATGTCCCTCATCGGTGGCGTTGCAAAGAAGTAGAACACTTCGCGCAGTTTAGAAACGCAACAAAGCAAGATTAGTCAGAAACTTCTTCTTGCGCTTTATATCGTGTTTCGCATAAGTCCCGCTTCGGCGGGACTTTTTTTGTGCGATCGGGTAAAGAACAGTGAATTTGGAGGAACTAATGCCGAATCTAAGGGCGATTTTGTTAGATTGTTTCGCAAAATTTACTTGAAACTGCGCTCAAGAGATGAAGAAAACTTCATTCTGAACTGGGATAACAGAAAACATAAGATAATCTTCAACAGGAAGGTAACAAAACCTAACAATAAGGCACTTAGATTCTTGACAATAAGACACTTAGATTTTATTATGGTCACTGTCATGAGGTCCACCTAAAGGTGGGCTTCCTCATATGAAGCGCAAAGCTTCGATGAAGCATGACATATATATAGGTAAAAGCAGGGGGTTTGCTTGAGGGTATTTCTTCAAGCAGCCGCAACTGAAAGGAATATGCAAGATGGCAAAGATTATCGGCATCGACTTGGGTACTACCAATTCGGCAATGGCGGTTATGGAAGGTTCAGAACCAGAAATTCTGGTTAACGCCGAAGGCGACCGCACCACTCCTTCCGTTGTTGGTTTTGGTAAAGATGGCGAACGTACGGTAGGCAAGGCTGCTAAGAACAAGGCAGTAACCAATCCTGAAAACACCATCGCTTCAGTAAAGCGTTTCATCGGTCGTTCCTATGCAGAAACTTCCGAAGAGCAGAAGACTGTTGCTTATACCGTAAAGAACGGCAACGGCGGTCGTGCAGTAGTAGACATTGAAGGTAAGGACTATATGCCAGAAGAGATTTCTGCAATGGTTCTTCAGAAGCTTAAGGCTGACGCAGAAAAGCGCGTAGGCGAACCTATTACTCAGGCCGTAATTACCGTTCCTGCATACTTCAACGACGCTCAGCGTCAGGCTACTAAGGACGCAGGCAAGATTGCTGGTTTGGAAGTTCTTCGTATTATCAACGAACCTACTGCAGCAGCGCTGGCTTATGGTCTTGATCGTACCAACAAGGATGAAAAGGTTTTGGTATTCGACCTTGGTGGCGGTACCTTCGATGTTTCTGTTCTTGAGTTGGGCGACGGCGTATTTGAAGTTTGCTCCACCGCAGGCGACAACCACCTAGGTGGCGACGACTGGGATCAGCGCGTTATTGACTGGTTGGCAGACAAGTTCCAGGCAGACAATGGCATCGACCTTCGCCAGGACAAGATGGCTTTGCAGCGTTTGAAGGACGCAGCTGAAAAGGCAAAGATGGAACTTTCTTCCACCTCTCAGACCAACATCAACCTGCCTTTCATTTCTGCAGGTGCTGCTGGCCCATTGCACTTGGACTACACCTTGACCCGTGCAGAGTTTGAACGCATCACCAAGGACTTGCTTGATCGCTGCAAGACTCCTGTACAGCAGGCTTTGAAGGACGCTGGTCTTTCTACAGGCGACGTAAATGAAGTTATCTTGGTTGGTGGCTCTACCCGTATGCCAGCAGTTCAGGAATTGGTAAAGCAAATGACAGGCAAGCAGCCTAACATGTCTGTAAATCCTGACGAAGTAGTAGCTATGGGTGCTGCAGTTCAGGGCGGCGTTTTGGCAGGCGACGTTGAGGGCATTCTTCTTCTTGACGTAACGCCTCTGTCCTTGGGTGTTGAAACCATGGGCGGCGTAATGACCAAGATGATTGAGCGCAACACCACCATTCCTACCCGCAAGACTGAAATTTACTCTACGGCAGCTGACAATCAGACTTCCGTTGAAATTCATGTTCTTCAGGGCGAACGCGAAATGGCAGCAGGCAACAAGACTCTAGGTAGGTTCCAGCTTACGGGCATTCCTGCAGCACGTCGTGGTGTTCCTCAAATTGAAGTTACCTTCGACATTGACGCAAACGGCATCGTAAACGTTTCCGCTAAGGACCTTGGCACTGGCAAGCAGCAGCAGATCACCATTTCTGGTTCCACTGCACTGACCGACGACGAAGTAGATCGTATGGTTAAGGATGCTGAGGCTCACGCTGAGGAAGATAAGCTTCGCAAGGAAGAAGTTGAAGTTCGCAACAACTGCGACTCTTTGATCAACGCTACGGAAACCACGTTAAACGAGTTGGGCGACAAGGTTCCTGCAGATTCCAAGAAGCAGGCAGAGGATGCGGTTGCTCAGGCTCGTACTGCTCTTGAGGGCACCGATATTGAGGCAATCAAGTCTGCAATGGAGGCTTTGCAGCAGGCGAGCTACAAGTTGGCAGAAGTCGCTTATAGCCAAAATGGTGGTCAGCCAGGTGCTGAAGGTGCAGCAGGTGCTGCTCAGCAGCCTACCAACGATGACACCATCGAAGCAGACTTTGAGGTAGTTGACGACGACGAGAAGAAGGACAAGTAATCATGACCGCGCCTGAAAAAGACGAGGTACGTGAGGACCAGGTTGTAGAAGATCAGGAGGCGGCAGAAGCTGCCGCCCCTGAAACTGAAGATACTCAGGTCGAGGAAACTGCGGATTCTAGCGAATCTCAAGAAGAGGAAACCGAGGATCCGATTGCTGTTGCAAAAAAGGAAGCAGCAGCTTGGCAAGATAAGTATCTTCGCCTTCATGCGGAATGGGATACGTACCGTCGTCGCATGAATGAACAGCGCGAGGAAGAAAAAGCTCGCGCAGCTGAAAAGCTTGTTGAAGGATTAATCCCTGTAATTGACGACTTTGAACGAAGCATCGATTACGCCGAAAAAAATGGCGAAGAGGGCCTGCTTGGTGGTGTACAGGCAGTGCACACCAAGATGCTTGAAGTGCTAACCAAGCATGGGGTTGAAATGATTGATCCTAAAGGTGAAGCCTTCAATGCCCTTGAAGCTTTAGCGGTAGCCACGGTTGATGACCCTTCAGTTCCTGATGAAACTGTTGCCGAGGTATATCAGAAGGGATATCGCATGGGCAACAAGGTAATTCGTACCGCAATGGTAACGGTTACCCAAGGTGGTCCTAAGCGCGAAGCGGAAGAGGAATCTGAGGATTCTTCTAAGTAGACGCTGCGAAGGCTTAACAAGTAATTTAGAAGAGGCAAATGCAAGGGCGGGCGATGTTTAGGTCCGCCCTTGTTGTAGGACAGAGAGAAAGGTGGGACGAATGGCACAGACTCCTGACTATTACAAAACGCTAGGCGTTCCACGAGACGCTGATGCAGACACCATTAAGAAAGCATTTCGTAAATTAGCGCGCAAGCATCATCCTGATGCTGGCGGTGATGAAGCGAAGTTTAAAGAAATAAACGAAGCATACGAAGTACTTTCTGATGAGAAAAAAAGAAAGCTTTACGACCAATACGGCACCGCTAACGAAAACCAAATCCCATTTGGTGGCGGAGCTTGGCAGGGGCAAGGTGGAAATCCTTTCGGCGGTTCTGGCTTTGGCGGTTTTGGTAGCTGGGCGGACATTTTGGAAAGTATCCGCAATGGTGAAGGTGCTTTCGGCACCGAATGGAACTTTGGCGGACAAGGCCAAACCTATCATGCTCAACCAAAGCCACAAAAGGGCGCCGACAAAAACGTAACCATGACCGTTACGTTTGATGAGGCCTTCAAAGGATGTGAAAAGAAGGTTCGCATAGGCAAGGCGGGCACCAACGAAAAGGAAACCCTTTCGATAAAAATTCCTGCAGGTGCTGTTGAAGGTGGTCGCGTTCGCTTGAAAGGCAAGGGCGCACCAGGAATTCAAGGTGGTCCTGCAGGCGATTTGCTCGTGAATATTCACATTGCAGATCACCCTTTGTTCAAGCGCGATAAAGCAGACGTTTTAATGGATGTGCCCATTACTTTTGCGGAAGCTGCTCTGGGAACACAGATTGTTGTTCCTACCCCCGAAGGAAAAAAGGTAAGCATAAAAGTTCCTGCGGGGTGCGAAAGTGGAACGGTCTTGAAGGTAAAAGGAAAAGGCGCTCCACGTTTAGGGAAAGGTGCAACGGGTACGGGCGATTTACTTTTAACCCTGCACGTGGCTGTTCCTAAGACGTTGAACGATAAACAAAAAGAAGCCCTGGAAGCATTCCAGGCAGCAACGAGTGAAGAAGTGAGGGCTTGGTAATGGAGGACAAAAACAGACCGCTGTACATGATTAGTGTTGCAGCAGAACTTGCAGGCGTCCATCCTCAAACCCTGCGAATTTACGAGCAAAAAGGTTTGGTATCTCCTCAGCGAACGAGTGGTAACACCCGTATGTATTCGCAAGCAGATATTGAGCGTTTGCAGCTTATTAATGCGTTAACTGACGAGGGAATTAACCTCGCAGGTGTTATTCGAATTTTGGATTTAAAGGGCCGTTTGGATGAACGCGATGAAGAAATTGATGCCTTGCATAAACGAGTTCGTCGCTTAGCCGATAGGGTTCATGAATTGGAAACTCGAGAAAGCGTTAATTCGTTGGTAAATGAAAGCAACGCAATTGTTTTGCGTCGACTTCTGTAAAGGAGCTATATATGAGACTAGACAAGCTGGCGCTTACAGCACAGGAAGCGTTCCAGTCAGCAATGAGCATTGCTGGCGAGCGCGAAGCAAGCGCAGTCGAGCCTATTCATTTGCTTGATGCCATCCTGTCTGCAGGCGAACATAATATGAATGCCATTATCACGCGTATTGGAGCAGATCCTGCTGTATTGCAGGCGCGCGTGAAGGAAGAAGAAGACCGTATGCCTAAAGTAAGTGGCAATGGTTTTATGGGTATGGGCATTACTGCTCCTTCCCCTGCGTTCATTTCACTCATTGATAAAGCGGTAAAGATTGCAGAAAAGCTGGGTGACTCCTATGCCACCACAGAGCATCTGCTAATTGCGCTTTCTGAAGATAGTGGAACTGCAGGCAAAATCTTAAACGATCAGGGTATTACGCGCAAAAACATCGAAGAGGCCTATGAGGAACTCCGTGGCGATACACGCGTAACCGATGCTACGAGCAAGCCCGAGTTTGAAGTGCTTGAACAGTACGGTAACAACCTTACTCAGGCAGCGCGTGAAGGCAAGCTGGATCCTGTTATTGGTCGTTCGGAAGAAATTCGTCGCACCGTTCAAGTTTTGTCTCGTCGTACTAAGAACAACCCTGTACTCATTGGTGAGCCTGGTACTGGTAAGACGGCAATCGTTGAGGGCTTAGCGCAGCGTATTGTTGCAGGCGACGTTCCTTCAAGCTTGAAAGATCGCGAATTGATCGCTTTGGACTTACCTGCAATGTTGGCAGGCGCTAAGTATCGTGGCGAATTCGAAGATCGCTTGAAGGCGGTACTTCGTGAGGTAAAACAATCCGATGGACAAATCATTTTGTTCATTGACGAATTGCATACCATTGTTGGCGCAGGTTCGACGGGCGATAGCTCTATGGATGCGGGCAATATGCTTAAGCCTGCATTGGCTCGTGGCGAACTTCATGCAATTGGTGCAACCACTTTGGATGAATATCGTAAATACATCGAAAAGGATGCCGCTCTTGAGCGTCGTTTCCAGCCCGTGCTGGTAAGCGAGCCAAGCGTGGAAGATACCATTGCAATTCTTCGTGGTTTGAAAGAAAAGTACGAAATTCATCATGGTGTACGCATCAAGGACTCTGCCTTGGTTGCTGCTGCAGAACTTTCGAATCGCTACATTTCTGACAGATTCTTGCCTGACAAAGCTATTGACCTTATGGACGAAGCGGCAAGTCGTCTGCGTATTGAAATAGACAGCATGCCTGAAGAGGTGGATCTGGCAGAGCGCAAGCTTACTCAGATGCAAATCGAAGAGCAAGCACTTATGAAGGAAACCGATGAGCCAAGCCGTGAACGTTTGGAAGCGTTGCGTAAAGAGATTTCTGCGGCTCAAGAAGCACTTGATAAGCAGAAGGCTATGTGGAAAAACGAAAAGGACGTTATCGTAGGCGTTCAGAATTTGAAGGCAGATATTGAAGCTGCTCAGTTGGACGAAGAGCGTGCTACCCGCGAAGGCGATCTCGCTCGTGCTTCTGAGTTGCGCTACGGTACCATTCCTTCATTGCAAGCTCAGTTAGCAGATGCGGAAGCTTTGCTTGAGAACCGTCAGCAAGATGGCGCAATTCTTAAAGAAGAAGTTGGCGAAGAGGAAATCGCAGAAGTGGTTTCTGCATGGACTGGCATTCCGGTAACCAAGATGATGCAAGGCGAAATGGCCAAGCTTGTCGACTTGGAGTCCAAGCTTCACGAGCGCGTTATCGGGCAAGATCAGGCAGTATCTGCGGTGGCAGGCGCTATCCGTCGTAATCGTGCGGGCTTGTCTGACCCGAACCGTCCTATTGGCAGCTTCTTGTTCTTGGGTCCTACGGGTGTTGGTAAGACCGAGCTCGCAAAAGCGTTGGCTGAATATCTTTTCGACAGCGAAAAGGCTATGGTCCGTATCGACATGTCGGAATACATGGAGAAGCATTCCGTTTCTCGTTTGGTTGGTGCCCCTCCGGGATATGTTGGCTATGACGAGGGCGGTCAGCTTACTGAAGCGGTTCGTCGTAAGCCTTACTGCGTAATTCTGCTCGACGAGATTGAAAAAGCGCATCAGGATGTGTTCAATATCTTGCTGCAAGTACTCGACGATGGTCGTCTTACTGATGGTCAGGGTCGTGTAGTTAGCTTCAAGAATGCCATTATCATTATGACCTCCAATGTTGGTTCTCAGTCCATTCGCGAATTCGCCAACCAAAACGAGGGCGATT
The DNA here is from genome assembly GCA_900551155.1 of uncultured Eggerthella sp. GTDB lineage: Bacteria > Actinomycetota > Coriobacteriia > Coriobacteriales > Eggerthellaceae > Anaerotardibacter. Next base: position 12,682 of record URVA01000020.1, read on the forward strand.
CTATGGGCAGCATGATGGAAGACATGATGAAGGCAGACGTTGCTACTGCTGCTAAGCGTTTGGCTGAAATGCAGATGAAGATCAACGAAGCGCTGAGCACAACCTTCCGTCCTGAGTTCTTGAATCGTATTGATGAAGTTATTACCTTCAATACGCTTTCAATTGCAGCTATGGAGCCTATTGTTGATTTGCAATTGAATGGAGTACGTGGTCGTTTGGCAGATCGTCGAATTGAACTGGAAGTAACCCCAGCAGCGCGCGAGCGTTTGGCTATTGATGGATACGATCCAGTATACGGTGCTCGTCCACTGCGTCGTTTGATTCAGCGCGAGGTAACCGACCGTGTCGCAACGGAGATTATCGACGGCCATATTGGCGATGGCGCTAAGGTAACGATCGATTTGGATGCTGATGGCAATTACTGTGCCAAGGTTGAAAATCGCTCAAGCCTGCATGCGGGTGATAGCTCTGCAGCTCTTACTGGTGGCGAATATGAAGATCCATCACAGGAAACATCGCAAGATGCTGATGATGTGCTGAAGCAGGCAAACGACGTGCTTCGCGGAATGGATTTCGGCGACTAAGTTCTTAACGAACACGCCTTAAACAGAACATATATTCTGCAAATTAAGTGGCGGTATTGTATGGATGAGCGTTCATGCAATACCGCTCCTTTTGTGTATGAACCCCTCTTTTATTTTGTTGTATTAGAATAACCCCCATGAATAAACTTGAAAGAAATATTCTAAGGGTCGAAAAGAAGGAGAACTTGCTTGTTCCCGTTCTAGGATTCTGTGCAGTTTTGGTTAGCCTGATGGCTTTTCTTATCGTGCTGTACTTAATTACTATTGCTATTCGATTCTTATTTGTCTTTGGGTAGGTCTTTGTATGTGGCAGCGATTTACCTGGTATGACGTTCGAGTTATTGGGCACTATCTTGGTGTGCTTATTTCGTTTTTCTCTATTGCACTCACTATTCCGCTTATTGTTGCGGTGGTGTGTCAGGAATGGGAACCAGCCTGTCGTTATTTGCTAGGGTTTGGTATTTCTCTCATTTTGGGTTCAGTGCTGCGTTTTCTGCGTATCCAACCAGGTAGGCTTACGCACCAGCAAGCTCTTGCGGTTACTGGTATGTCCTGGATTGTACTGGCTTTTGTAGCGGCAATACCGCTTGCCTTATCAGGACATTACGGGTCGTATCTTGATGCCCTGTTCGAGGCGACTTCGGGGTTAACAACAACGGGTGCTTCGCTGGTAATAGACCTTGAGCATCTTTCTTATGCCGATAACATGTGGCGTTTCACCATGCACTTAATTGGTGGCTTAGGCCTTATTGTTATTGCGCTTTCGTTGGGAATTTTTGGTAAGTCCACATCAGGCTTGTATTCATCAGAAGGCAGAAGCGAACACGTATTGCCTAATATCGTAAATACGGTTCGTCTTATTAGTCAGATTGCATTGGCAGTTATTGGTGTTGCTACGGCGGTACTGTTCCTTCTTTGTATTCTTGGAGGATTTGAACCGCTTCGTGCGCTGCTTAATGCTTTGTGGATGGCTATTTCTGGCTTTACCACTGCAGGATTTTCTCCTACTTCGCAATCGGCAATGTACTACCATTCGTTTGCATTCGAAGTAGTGTGTATGGTTTTGATGCTTTTGGGCGCAGTTAATTTTGCCCTCTTTGTAAAGATTAGTCAGGGCGAGACAACTTCTTTCTTTAAGGACTATGAAATTCGCACAGGCGTTGTTTGGATGCTTATCGCTACGGTAGTCCTTATGTTTTCGCTGTGTGCCTCGGGCGGCTTTTCGGACATCATGGCACTTTTGCGTCGTGGCGTATTCATGGTAGTGTCCGCTTCAACTACTACTGGTTTTCAAACGGTTACCAACAACCAAATGACCACGGTATTTTCATCGGGTGCCTTCCTGGTTGTTGCTATCTTGATGGCAGTAGGCGGTTCGAGCGGAAGTACCGCTGGTGGTATGAAATTCTCACGCTTGGGCTTAATTGCGAAGTCGATGGTTTCTACCATCAAAGAAACGCTAGCCCCAGGAACTGCACGCGTTTCGGTGCGCTATTATCACCTGGGGAAAAAGGTGCTTACTACCGAAGTGGCGAAAGCTGCTCTAACGGTTTCCGCCCTGTTTGTGTTCACCTATCTTTTGGGATCGCTGGTGGGTATCGCGCACGGATATGATGCGCTTGATGCTATTTTCGAATCAGTTTCCATGGCATCTAACGGCGGATTGAGCTCGGGCATTATTGCGCACGGCATGCCCCCTGTATTAGAGGCAGTTTATATTTTGGAAATGTGGGCAGGCCGTCTTGAGTTCGTCACGCTTATTGCCCTGATTGTTAAAGTGGTTGTTTCAGTGGGATCGCTTGCGAAAAAGAAGCTAAAGGAGCAGGCATAATGAATAAGCTCCTTGCGTATGTATCTCGTAGGCAGACTGTATCGAAGCAGGGCGCGCCGAAACAGGCTACGTCGAAGCAGTCTGCCGCATTTTGTAAACAGGTTGCGTCGAAGTGGGCTTCGTCGAAACAGGCTGCGGCATCTTGTAAACAACCTACTACTCTCAGTGCGCTTTTTGTTGCATTAATGCTTGTGCTTACATTGTGTGCTTGTCCTGCAAGCCTTTGGGCGGATGATCCTCAAAATCAGACAAACCAACAAGTGCAGGCAGACCAAGAACAATCCAGCCAGGAAGATTCTGGTCAAGAAGAACCTAGTCAAGAAAAACAAGGCTCCGATAACGGAGAGGACCTGAGTAATAAGATATATGTAAATCAACTTTCCGATAGTTCGTTTTTATATGAAACTTCCATTGCTGATTTAGCTGAGGCTGACTCCTACTACGAAGGTCAGACGGTCTTGGTTAAGGGCGAAGTAGTAGGGGATCGTGTAAACGATGAGTTTCGCAGAAACAACTGCTGGATTACCCTGCAGGATAGTGAAACCAGCCCTAGTGTAATCAGCGTGTTTATGACCAAGGATCAGTCTTCAATTATTGATACCTACGGACAATATGGCACAGTAGGTACACAGCTTCAGGTGCGCGGAACATTCCATCTGGAATGCGCTGAACATCAGGGATTGTCTGATATTCATGCTGAAGAAGTTTCTGCAATTCAAAAAGGATACGAATCCACTTCTGCTCCCAATATGCGCATCTTAAGCATTGCAGTTGTTGCGTGTGCGTTGGGGGCTATCTTGATGATTGCCTACCACATTAAACGTGAAAGGATGCTATAAGCGTGACGGAAGAATTCACAGAACGGCAAGTTGGCAGAGTAGTTAAACTCGACCGCGGATTTCCCTTGGTTCGTCTTGCCTCTGGTGAAGAAGTGCGTTGCGAGCACGCTATCTCGTTGGTAAAGGGAAGCGACCAGCGTGCTGTTATTGGCGATTTTGTTACCGTTTCTCTTCCTGAAGGTCACGATAAAGGAATTATCGAAGAAACACTCCCACGTACCTCTTCGTTTGTTCGTAAAGACCCAACTGAGCGCGCCTTGCCGCAAACGTTGGCTGCGAATTTTGATTTAGTGTTGGTGGCTCAGCCGCTAGAAGAGGTAAACGTGCGCCGTTTAGAGCGCGAATTGGTGCTCGCTCATGAAACAGGTGTTGAGGTTGCCGTGGTGCTTACCAAGGCAGACCTTGTTGCCTCGGCAGAAGAAGTAGAAGCAGTGCGCCAGCGCATCGATGGGTTTATTGGCAACGATTCGGTTTTAGTGGTTTCCGAAAAAGATTCTCAGAGCATTCAGGTGGTGGCAGATCTTATTGCCAAAGACAATAAAATGGCAGTTCTGCTTGGACGTTCAGGTGTGGGCAAGTCCAGTCTGGTAAATATGTTGGTTGGAAAAGAGGTTCAATCTACTACTCCCGTACGCCAAGATGGAAAAGGACGTCATACTACTGTTTCACGTGAAATTATTGAACTTCCGAGTGGAGGAAGCGTTATCGATATGCCTGGTGTGCGCGGGCTAGGTCTTTGGGATGCCGATGAAGGTATTGGCGCTACATTTTCAGATATAGAAGAATTGGCACAATCATGTCGTTTTCGCGACTGTACGCATACCAACGAACCAGGGTGTGCGGTGAAACGAGCTGTTGACGAAGGTGAGCTTTCTTCTGCACGCCTAGAGTCATATATCCGTTTACGCGAAGAAAGTCAGCAAGTTAAAGTGCGGCGTGAAGAAGCTGAACGCATACGAACAAGACGCGGTCATCCTAGGCGCAGGCGTTAGCGTTCTTTGTTGGTTTGCCTCAATTTAACAACTGCCCTTTTATGGATGCTTAGAGGGATAGTTTTGCTTGGGGTACAATGGTTCACGAAACTGAGTCATGCATTAGGCATTATTTGTATATTTGTTAAGGTGATACTATGAATCCTGCAGTAATAATTCCTTCGTTTTATACATCGCCCATGCGCAAGCGTGGCACACCTTCGAGTTTGTATGACCATCCAACACCCTTAAATTCCAAGGGCACGCTCGAGCGCTGCTTGGCATCTTTACAAAAAGTAAAGGGCTTGGGACAAATTATCGTCTTGGTTGCAACTGAAGGCGGCGTTGATAAGGAAGCTGCAGCGAAGGTTAAGGCAATCGTAGATAAGTTTCCTCAGATGCATATTCTTATTGTTGCTCAGGAAGAGGAAAGCATTATCCAGCAAAGGTTTGAGCAGCTAGGTTTCGGAAACCAGAGCGATTGCATTGGCCTTACGGGATATTCTGCGGTACGCAATCTTGGCTTAGTGGTTGCACAGGTGCTCGGATTCGACTCCGTTGTATTCCTTGATGACGATGAAGTTATTGAAGACGAAGCGTTTCTGGAAAAGGCCATGTATGGCTTAGGTAAGCTCACCAAAAAGGGCATTCCTATTTTGGCGAAGTCAGG
>URVA01000021.1 GCA_900551155.1 uncultured Eggerthella sp.
AAAAAAGTACTTGCATCTTTGAAAAAGTCTTGTAATAATAAACGGGCTGCTTTCGAAGCAGGAAAAAGTCCCCATCGTCTAGCGGTCAGGACGCGGCCCTTTCAAGGCTGAAACACGGGTTCGATTCCCGTTGGGGGCACCACAAATTTCAGGTTCTGCTTTGCAGAACCTTTTTTATTTATACAGGGGTTATGGATATAGCCTACAGGGGCAAGAAAATCGCATACACTTCTTTATGCATAGTTGCTCTGATTGCATTGTTGTTTACAAGGAGAGTTTCTTGAAGAAGCTACTGGCTCAGTTTATGAAGTTTGGCATCGTAGGCGTTATTGCTTTTGTCATAGACTACGGCTTTATGGTGCTTCTTACTGAAGTATTTAATGTTCCTTATCTGATAAGCACTACGATTTCTTTTATCATTTCCGTTGTATTTAACTACTTCGCTTCTATGCGATTCGTCTTTAAGCGCAAAGACGATATGAGCCGCAGGCGTGAATTTATTATCTTTATCGTTCTTTCGGTAATAGGTTTGGTAATAAATGACGTATTCATGTGGTTAATGGTAGATTTTCTCTATATTGACTACCGCATTTCAAAAATTGTGGTTACCTTTATAGTTGCTGTTTGGAACTTCGTTACACGAAAGATCTTCCTCGAAGCAAAAGACTAATTGGTAAGAGATTTCAACACCTCTAACCGAGATGTCTGATAATAAGCGATAATAGATTCTTAGGGGTTAATTTGGCTTGCGGGCTGCATGGCTAGAATTGATCCCTAGAAGTCCTTATTTTTCGCGAGGGAAGAGGAACGTGTATGAATGTATCGTTCAAAACCATTCGTCGCTCAGGCGATAAAGTGTATATTCTCTCAGAGATTTCTGATTACGATGAGCGCCTTCCTGTTGTGCTTTCTGCCTCAACGGAATCTGGTGCCCTCATTCCTTCTGACACGTTTCCCTACTGCGATATAAACGACACCTTCGCTCTGCGCGATGTACTCTATGATGGATCGCTTGCCAACCAAGGCATGCCTCTTCCTCCGCTTCATACAAAAAATTCTGCGGGGGTTCGTTTCTTTGTTATCTCTTTGCCGTGGTTAGAAGTAAAGCGATGGGATTTAGTCTTTCGGGCTATAGATGCGTCAGGCACCGTGGTTTCTTCGTGCAGGAAGTCGCTTGATCCTTTAACTACCTCAATTAAGGCGATTGCATCTCAGCGCACAAGTCCTGAAACAGGTGAAATGATTGAGGATTTAGAGGGTCGTTTTGTACACGATCGTATACATGTAAGTTTTATTCGTGCTGTTGAAATTGAAGATAAGTACCGCATCTCGGCTTTGATTGAAATGCCTTATCATGAAGAAACGCGCGTTGAATGTGACTTCTTGGATTCGCATGGCAAACCGCTTTCGCTCGATTATCGAGTGGTGGAAGATTCTATCGCTCAGCCTCCTGAGTATGGGGCAATTCGTAGACGTTATATGATTGTGTCTTTCTTAGTTGATAAACAAAGTCCGTATCTCTGTTTATGCGCTACCGACACCCAAGGTACTATTTCTCCTGGTTTTGCTGTACTGGGAGCAAAAACGTTAGAGACTCTAAATGCGCGTTTTCGCGATCACGTCACGAGCGCCTATAACGATCCCGAATATCATACGTGGTTTGTTGAACAACATCGCGCTGATGTACCTGCCTTATTGGAACAGGTTGCAACAAGATTTGAAAACGAGCCGCTGTTTAGCATTGTCTGCTTGCTTACTGATGATCCCGATCATCATATATATGATTTTGTTAATTCGGTTGCCCAGCAAAGTTATGGTCGCTGGGAACTAATTATGGTTGATATGTTGGGTACCAAGGGTAGGGTATCTGACTTAAAAGAACTTCTCGACGATGATCGCTTCTACATTATTGATGCCGACCCTTCGGTTGGTATTGATGAAAATTTTGATGCAGGTATGGCAGCTGCCGAAGGCGATTTTATTCTGTTTACAAAAGTGCGAGATGTTTTAGCACCTGATGCACTTTTTGAATTTGTTCGCGTTATCAACGAATATCCTGATTGTGATTTCTTGTATTCCGATGTGGATACCTGTGATGCTCAGGGTATTCATTCGCAGCCGCTTTTCCGCCCCGACTTTTCTCCCGAGCTTTTACGCTCGTACAACTATATTCGTGATTTGGTTGTTATGCGTGAATCGCTCTACACAGAGATTTCTCCTCTGTCGTACAGCATGTTTAGTGCATCGGGTTATGAGCTGGTATTGCGTGCAACAGAAAAAGCGCGTCGTGTTTGCCATGTGCCTCGTGTTTTGTGTCATCGCAGGTTCGCAACGGTGGAGCCACCTGATGCTATGGTTTCTCGTATCGAACAAGAAGTAGGGCGCAAAGCACTTGTGGCGCATTGTCAGCGTTTGGGGCTAAAGGCAGAAGTGCTCAACGAAGATGTTGCTGGGCATTACCGCGTGCGTCATGTGTTGGTAGATCATCCTCATGTGGTAATAGTTGTGTCGTATGAAGGCGATCCCGCGCTGTTGCAAACGTGCGTGAAGTCGCTCTATGACAGGATTACCTATCAGAATTTCGAAATCGTGGTAGTGGATGCAGGGTCTCATTCCGAAGCTGATCAGGAATGTTTTGATACGCTACGTGAACAGTATGATACGTTTTCGGTGTTGAGCTGGAACGAGCCAATCAATCGTCCAAAAATGGCAAACTTTGCTGCTCAGCAAACAAAAGGCGAATTTTTGCTTTTCGTAAATGGTGACGCACGCATTTTGTCGGATGATGCCATTGAGGTGCTCCTAGGGTATTTCCAATCTTCGGATGTTGGTATTGTGGGTCCTAAGCAATTATTCGTGGATGGCACAATTGAGCATGCTGGTATTGTGGTTGGCGGAACGCGGGTAGTAACACCGCTCTTTAGGCATCTTCCTTCAAGTTGGCATGGCTATCTTGATAGAGCGCGCGTTGCACAGAATGTTTCCGCGGTAACAGGCGAATGCATGATGATTCGTCGAAGCGCCTATGATGAAGTTGGCGGTTTTAGCGAAGAATTAGCACTTTTCTATGGTGATGTTGATTTTTGCTTGAAGGTTCGCAATGCGGGTTATTTGACGGTATATACCCCGTTTGTCGAACTGGGTCATTTGAAGAGTGCAACACGACTTCGTATTCACTCTAAAGAGCTACGGATAAAACGTCGTCGCGAGATGGCCTATTTGCAATCTGCATGGCCAGAAGTATTTATCGAAGGTGATGCTTTCGGTAATCCGAATCTCGATCCCGATAGTTCATATTTTGCATTAAAGCAGTAATGAGGTATTGATAGATCGGCGTTTAGAGCTTGTATAATCGCAGCAACAACAGTACTAATAGCAACAGCAAAACAACGATAGTGGTAGATAGCAATAAATGAACGTACGTATTGAAAGCATGAGTCATGGAGATGGGAAGGTCTATCTTCAGATGGTACTTGACCGCTTGACCCCTCAAGCGGAAGTGCTTCTTGATGCCCATTTAAAAGATGGCACCAAGATTCCTGCTCATCTGTTTCCTTTTGTTCCTATAGATCCGTCTTCTGCTGCAAATTATGTGGTAGTCCTTCCGCGTTTTGAAGTGCGCGAGGTAGACCTTACCTTCGTTGAGTATTCAGGAGAAGGGGCACCTTTAGGTCAGAGCCGCCTAACGGTTGAGATGAATATGATGCGTTGGCGTACCCGTTTTAATGCGCTGGTACACAACGAACTTATTGCTCAGATGTTTGATATTGAGCGAGAGTATTGCGCCAACCGAATGAACATCTTTTTCACGCAAGCAATCGATGATGGCGACGAAATCGTGGTAAAGATGCTTGTGGATATGCCTCATGTTGAAGGCGCAGATATTATGGTAGATTTCTCGGATCGTTGGGGAAACGAGATAGATCTACCCGTTTATCCGCTTATTGATGAAGTGGTTCCACCTGTTCAATTTGGCGATTCTCCTCGACTCCACATTGGCTTTTCGGTGCGTGTTCGTAGTGAAAATAAAGATTTTTGTGCCACGGTATATGACGCCCATGAATTGATCTCAGGTGGCTTTGCTCATTTTTGTGACGAAACGTATGAATCGCTTCGCGATTCCTATATGGATACCATGGCAGATGCTTCGCAAGATGAAGAATATGAACAGTGGTACCGCCGCCACTGTGAAACCCTTGCAGGATTAGCTTCTCAACGTGAACAATCGTTTTCTTATCAGCCAATTATCAGTTTGGTGTTGCCTCTTTTTAAAGAAGATGTGTGCTATTTGCCAGCAACACTGATGGCGCTTTCTCAGCAAACCTACAGCGCATTTGAGCTTGTTGTGGTTGATTGTGGAGTAGATGAAGCGACGTTTAATCACACCTTCCGCGAATGGCAAGATGATGATCGTTTAGTTCATATTGCAGGTGATGCAAGTCTTGATGAGGCGACGGCTCGCGTTAGCGGTATTGTGCAGTCTCGAGGTGAAATATGTGCGGTTCTTGACCCTCGTATTATTTTGGCACCTGAGGCACTGTTTGAATATGTGCGCCTACTGAATAAAATTCATTCGGAAAATGAAGATAAAGCCAAGCGTGAAGCCGATGCGCAAGTCCGGGCAAAAGACCAAGCATCTTCGCAGACTAGCGAATCGCCAGATCGAGAAGAGGCTGCTCGCGGGCTTGATGGAGCACCAATTGTGGCATTTCCTCAAGTAAAGGAAGTTCCCTGCGATCTTGCCTATGCAAATCATGACTATTTTGATAGGGAGTTAGGGTTTCATGACCCGCAGTTAAAGCCTGTCCACTCTCCCGATTTGCTCTATTCCTACTTCTATGCTGGTCCGCTTATCTTCATCTCGCGCTCCATGATAGATACCATTTCTCAGGGCGAAGGCTTTTCAAGCGATGCATTTGAATATGATTTAATGCTTAAGGCATCGAATCGCGCTAACAGAATTGAACGTATCGATAAAGTTTTGTATCACATTCAAGACGCTGCTTGTATTTCGACAGAGGCAGAAAAAATAGAGGCCCGTCGTGAAGAAGAAGCGTTCCGCTTAGGGAGAAAAGCCCTTGCGCTTCATTTGCGCCGTCTTCATATTGATGCGGTGGTGCTCTCCGAAATATCCGAGCGAATATATAAGGTGAAGTATCGTCTGCCAGAACAACGTCCTTCACTTTCGATCATTATTCCCATCAAAGATGAAGTGGAGCTGCTGGATACGTGTTTATCATCACTGGTTGAACACGATACGCTTGATTGCTGTGAAATAGTTATCGTTGATAACGGCAGCACCGATCCAGCAACGCGGACATATCTCGCCGAGCTTGATTGCAAGCTTCCTCGCGTGCAAATTGTTTCGTACGATAAACCCTATAATCCACCAGCAATCGCAAATGCTGCTGCTGCGTTGTGCAAATCGGATTATCTTTTGTTTTTAGATAACGATACAGAAGCTATATCTAAAGGAGCTATTTCTGCTTTATTGGCAGATTGTCTGCGCAGTGATGTGGGAGTTGTGGGGGCAAAATTGCTCTATCCCGATGACACGATTCAACATGCAGGCATAATGGTTGGCGCTTACGGTTCTGCAGGGAATATTGCAGTGAATATGCCGCGAAGCGCTGAGGGCTACGCTAAACGTCTTATTTGCTCAAGCAACGTATCTGCGGTTTCCAGTTCTGTCATGATGGTTAAACGTTCTGTCTTTTTAGAAGTTGGCGGATTTGATGAGCGCTTTATGGTGATCTGCCATGATGTCGATTTTTGCCTCAAGGTTAACAGGGCAGGTTATCGCGTGGTGTTTGATGGTGGTATTGAGTTTTATCATCAGGAAAATGCGACAAGTGGACACACGTTAACGGAGAGTCAGCTGCTTCGCGCAGAACGAGAACGTGCTTTCTTGCATTATCGCTGGCCGCGCTACTTCATTAAAGGCGATCCTTATTTCAGTGAATCCTTTGATAAAGATTCGCCTTATTTCCGTCTCAGTTAAGCGTTGCGTGTTAAATGATGTGTGGAATTTCTTGAGAACCCTATACCCTTACGGTATAGTAGGAAAGCTGCGTATCGAATATCGAATGCACCTAAGGAAATATGACTATGATTCAGATCGAGAATCTAAATAAAACATACGAAGTGACAAACAACGAAACCCATGTTGCTTTGCGCGACATTAACCTTACTATCGAAGATGGTTCTATTTTCGGTATTATTGGTCAGTCGGGCGCGGGTAAGTCCACTTTTGTTCGTTGCATCAATTTGCTTGAACGTCCTACTTCAGGCACGATCAAAATTGATGGTCGCGACATTACGCAGCTTACTGGTAAAGACTTACTGGAGTTTCGCAGTTCAGTAGGAATGATTTTCCAGAATTTTAGTCTCTTTCAGCAGCGCAGTGTTTTGCGCAATGTTATGTTTCCTCTTGAGTTGCGCCATGTTGATAAGAAAAAAGCAGAAGAGCGCGCACTTGAATTATTAAAAATGGTTGGCCTTGAGGGTAAGGTCAATAAATATCCAAGTCAGCTTTCTGGTGGTCAGCAGCAGCGTGTGGCTATTGCGCGCGCATTAGCTAATCGTCCTTCTATTATGTTGTGCGATGAAGCTACAAGTGCGCTCGACACCATGACAACCCATTCTATTTTGGAGTTGCTCAAGCGCATCAATCAAGAATTGGGTGTAACTCTTATTATTATTACTCACTCACTGACCGTGGCAGAGCTCATCTGCGATAACGTGGTTGTTATTGATGAAGGCGTCATTGTGGAGCAGGGCAAAACAGAAGACGTATTCAATAATCCTCAAAGTGAAGTTGCTAAAAAACTCCTTGAGAAAAGGCTGTAATACCTATGGAATATCTTCAGTTATTTTTTGCACAATACGGCGAGCTTCTTCTTCAAGGCACGTGGGATACCATTGTTATGACTTTGGTATCAACCGTGTTTGCCTATATTATTGGTATTCCTCTTGGCGTTGCGGTTGTCTTGACTGATCCGAAGAAGGGTTTGCTTCCCAATAAAGCGGTAAATGCTGTTTTGGGATGGATTATTAATATTGGTCGTTCGATTCCTTTCATTATTTTGCTGGTGGCCATTATTCCCTTTACCCGATTAGTAGTGGGCACTTCGTTAGGCGTTCCTGGTGCTATCGTTCCTTTGGTTGTTTCGGCAGCTCCTTTTGTGGGACGTATGGTAGAGCAGAGCTTAGCCGAAGTGGACGCCAGTCTCGTTGAAGCTGCTCAGAGCTTCGGAGCTACGGTGTGGCAAATTGTTATCAAAGTTTATTTGTGGGAAAGCCTTCCTTCACTGATTCGTGGTTTTTCCATTACGCTTATCACTTTGCTTGGTTATTCCGCTATGGCAGGTACTGTAGGTGCTGGCGGTCTGGGCGACATTGCTATTCGCTATGGCTATCAGCGCTACATGGTAGACATGATGATCGCAACAATTATCATTCTTATCGTGGTTGTCCAAGTAATTCAAAGTGTTTGCGACTTTGCTGCTCGCAAGGTGAACAAAAAGAAGTAGATTTTTTTCGAGGGCTTTAGCTAAAACTCAAAAGCCAAGACATAGAGAGTTTTACTACAACGAAGAAAAGAACAGCTTATATGGTTATGAGCTGTTCTTTTTTTGTGCGTTGATACGTGTGGGTATCGGGTGGGGCAAGGCAGTTTCTTGTTGAAACAATAACGAAACATCTTCATGGATATAATAGCCTTGAGTGTTGTAAGGCTTTCGGGAGGATAAACTCATGACTAGCAGTCCTGACCAAGATTTTGTTTTAAAAACCATTAAAAGCCGAGATGTTCACTTCGTTCGTTTTTGGTTTTGTGATGTCCTTGGTTATATGAAATCATTTGCGGTTATTCCAAGTGAATTGGAAAACGCATTTGAGGAGGGCATGGGTTTTGATGCAAGCTGCGTGCGAGGATTTGCTCACACAAGCGAATCGGATATGCTTGCTTACCCTGAAGCTTCGACGTTTCAGATTTTGCCGTGGCGTCCCGAGCGAAATGCAGTTGCTCGTATGTTCTGCTCGATTAAAACGCCTGAAGGAGAATACTTCGATGGTGATTCGCGCTATGTATTGAAGCGCCAGGTGGCAAAGGCGGCAAAGCTTGGATACGTACTTAATGTTGGTCCAGAACTAGAATACTTTTACTTCAAAGATTCAAAGGGAACTGAAGTTTTAGACCAGGGTGGTTATTTCGATCTTACTTCGCTTGATATGGCAAGTGATTTGCGTCGTGACACTATTCTTACTCTAGAAAAAATGGGTATTCCTGTTGAATATTCCCATCATGAAAGTGGCCCTTCGCAGCAGGAAATCGATTTGCGCTTTGCCGATGCGCTTACCATGGCGGATAACGTAATGACCTACAAGCTGGTTGTAAAGGAAATTGCAGCAAAATATGGCGTGTATGCTTCATTTATGCCCAAGCCGCTAACCGATGCGCCAGGTTCTGGTATGCATATTCATCAAAGCTTGTTCGATTCAAAGGGCAACAACGCCTTCTTTGATGCAAACGATCCTGAAGGATTTAACCTTTCCAAATTGGCGAAGCACTATATTGCGGGCTTATTGAAATATGCTCCAGAATACTGCCTGCTTACCAACCCTTGTGTTAACTCGTACAAGCGTCTCGTTCCTGGTGGTGAAGCGCCGGTACATATTACCTGGGCACGTAAGAATCGCTCAGCTTTGGTTCGTATACCTGGATACAAGCCTCAAAAAGAAGTAGCGTGTCGTGTTGAGCTTCGCAATCCTGATCCTTCCGCTAATCCGTATTTGGCATTTTCAGCGGTACTTGCTGCTGGCCTGAAGGGTATTGAAGACGAATTAGATCTTCGAGAATCTATCGAAGATAGCGATTGGTCTCATCTCTCACGCCAGGAACTGCGTGCTCAAGGGGTAGAAACTCTTCCCGACACACTCGGAGAAGCAGTTGAGCGTTTTGCTGCATCGGATCTCATGAAAGAAGTGCTTGGCGATCATATTCACACCTTCTTGGTTAATGCAAAACGTAAAGAATGGAATGATTATTTGCGTCATGTTTCTGGCTGGGAATTAAATCGCTATTTAGGTGTTTTGTAGGGAGGTGTGAGCGGTGCAACAAAGAAAAAAAGTTGTATTCATAGCAGATAGCCTTGATAATGCTCACAAATTCCAAGCAGTATTGTCGGGGCTTGATGTAGAGGTTGCTGCTGGATCTTCGCTCCAGTTCAAAAAACTCTTAAGCGATAATCCAGGCTACGATCTTATCATCTATGAACTTCCTGCCGAAGGTGTGCAGGTTTTGCCTGATATTGAAAAGACCTTGGTAGATGATGGAAATATTCCGCTCCTTCTTATTGTGAAAGAGCATATGATTCAGGGTTTAAGCTTGCCTGTTCAAATTAAAAGCGACTTTGTGGTTCATGGCGCGAGCGCCGATGAATGTTCATTGCGTATTCGACAGCTTTTGTGGCCTGGAAATGAAGGTTCGGTAAACGATGTTGTTTCAATTGATGGCATGACTATCAATTTGGCAACGTATCAGGTTTCGGTTAATGACGAGCCGATTGATTTTACCTATCTTGAATATGCATTGCTGGCGTTTTTAGTGACCCATCCTGGACGTACCTATTCGCGCGATGCGCTTCTCCGTCGTGTTTGGGGCTTTGATTATTTCGGTGGTTCGCGTACGGTCGATGTTCATGTTCGACGCGTTCGCGCAAAACTAGGTCCTGAATTATCTCAACATCTAGAAACTATTCGAGGCGTGGGTTATCTCTGGAACTCTTAAACGTGCTAGCGCCGAAATGCATTATCGTTATACAGCGTTCTGAATAAGAGAGCTCTTACAAGGAGCTCTCTTTGTTTTGCGCTGATTTTGTTTTAGGTTATATGTGGCGGGTATAATCGAATGCATTCTGATGTGAGAGGATTTTGCATGTCTAAAACCGTTGCCGTAATTGACGGAAATTCTTTAATGCACCGTGCGTATCATGCGGTGCCACCTACGATGACTGCTCCTGACGGAACACCAACCAATGCCGCTTTTGGTTTTATATCTATGTTGGTGAAGTTTATTGAAATGGCTCAACCTGATGCTATTATCTGCGCCTTTGATAAGGGGCGTCCCGCTTTCCGTATGGAAGCGCTTGCTCAATATAAGGCTCAGCGTCCTCCGATGGACGATGATTTGCGGGTCCAGTTTCCTGTAATAGAAAAGCTCTTGGACTCCATGGGAATTCCCGTGGTTTCTCTTAAAGGGTGGGAAGGCGATGATATTTTAGGAACCATCGCTGCACGCGATGAAGAGCTGGGGTATCGCACGCTTTTGGTAACAGGGGATAAGGATGCTTACCAATTAGTAAGTGATTTAACGCGCGTTGTTACCACCAAGCGCGGCATTACTGATGTGGTTATTTATGGACCCGAAGAGGTGCAGGATCGCTACGGGGTTACACCGAGCCAATTTACTGACTTTTTGGGTTTGAAGGGCGATAAGTCCGACAATATTCCTGGTGTTCCTGGTATTGGCGATAAGAAAGCAGCTTCTATGTTGCAGTCATATGGCAACTTGGAAGGAATCTATGAAAATCTCGATAAGTTCAAAGGTAAACAGCTAGAAAATCTTACCGAGCACAAAGATGATGCTTTTTTGTCTCGCCAGGTGGCAACGATTGTGCGAGATGCTGATATTGATATCGACCCTTCTGGAGTATCATTTCCTAACTTTGAAGTAGAAGAAGTGACAAAAGCATTTTCTGAAGTGCGTTTTATGGCTCACCTCAATAAAGTACTGGGTCTCGCTGGTGCTTCAGGTGCTGCTTCGCAGGCGCCTACGTTTGAAGTTGCTTCGGAAGTTTGTGAAGGTCAAGAGGCGCGCGATGCGCTTGACGCGTATCTGTCTGAGCCTCATGAAGCACCGCTTGCAGTTTCTTGGAAACGAGAAGCGCAGGTATCCTTGTTCGATTCTGGATTGTCTGTTGCAGTGCTTCTTGGTGAAAAAGTTGCCTTCTTCCGAGAAGATGAGGCACTTGAGGTACTTGCGCGCATAGTTCGTGAAGCGCCATTTGCAACGTTTGATGCAAAAGCGTTGGTCGAATGCGTATTTCCTCGTGATGAATCGCAAAAGGCGTGGGTAAGTGCTCAAGAAGTACTAGCTATGAGTGCTTTTGATGTTGCGTTGGCTGGTTATGTGGTTGATTCCAATACGGGTGTTTCAACGCTTTCTGCCTTGATGGAGCGCTTTGCTGCTGCGGTATTGCCTGAAGAAGAAGACACCGACAAGGCTCTTGTTTTAGAAGTGTCTGCCATTGCCGCGCTCATCGATCCACTTATCCAAGCACTCGAAGAACGTGAAGTGTATAAGGTGTATCAAGAAATTGATGCGCCACTTATTGGAGTACTGGCATGTATGGAACGCGTTGGTGCTGCGATAGATACGGATCATTTGGCAATGTTGTCAAAAGATGCGGGTGCAGAAATTGAGCGTTTGAGAAATGCGATTTATGCCAGTGCGGGTAGGGAATTTAATATCGATTCTCCCAAGCAGCTTTCAGAGATTCTTTTTGATGAAATAGGATTAAAGCCCATTAAGAAAACGCAGCGTGGTTACTCAACTGATGCAAAGGTTCTCAAAGAATTATCGAGCGAACATGAACTTCCTCAATTGGTGTTGGAGTATCGTGAATATGCCAAGATTAAATCCACCTATATTGACGCATTGCCGCGCATGATTGCTCAAGACGGGCGTGTCCATACCTCGTTTAATGAAATGGTTACCACAACGGGACGTTTATCTTCGTCGGATCCTAATTTGCAAAACATTCCCGTACGCACCGAATTCGGTCGTAATATTCGAACATGCTTTGTGCCTTTACATGAAGGTGAAGTATTTCTTTCAGCAGACTATTCTCAGATCGAGCTGCGCTTGCTTGCTCATCTGTCGGGGGATGAACACCTTATTGAGGAATTTTGCTCAGGTGAAGACTTCCATGCACGCACTGCTTCGCGCGTGTTCGGAATTCCTGTTGAGGACATAACACCAGAGCTACGAAGCCGTGCTAAGGCGGTTAATTTTGGTATTGTCTATGGTCAGCAGGCTTATGGTTTGGCTCAATCGCTTGATATTCCGTTTTATGAAGCGAAAGAGATGATTGATCGCTACTTTGAAGCCTATCCAGGGGTACGTCATTATTTGGATGACGTTGTAGCGCAGGCGCATGAATGCGGTTATGCCGCCACCCTTTTTGGTCGCCGTCGCTATATTCCTGAACTTAAAGCGAAAAATCCTGCCCAGCGTGGTTTTGGCGAACGAACGGCTATGAATCATCCTATGCAGGGCACAGCGGCAGATATCATTAAACTTGCAATGCGCCAAGTCATGGAAAAGCTGGTCGAAGGCTCTTTTGGAGCGCAACTGCTTTTGCAGGTTCATGACGAATTAGACTTGTCGGTTCCTGCGCAAGAAGTGGAAGAAGTGTCGGCATTGGTCAAGGAAGTTATGGAATCAGTAGTAGATCTTTCCGTTCCTTTGCTAGCAGATGTGTCGAGTGGAAGAAATTGGGCAGAAGCTCATTAATTTTACGCATAAACGTGCTAATATATACGGTCGACTCTCGGTATAAAAGGAATCAGTTAGTGGTCGCACATAACTTTGTGAAATTTCATGGTTATGCGTTGACACCGTCCACGCTGGCTGATAAGATAACGCCTTGCGTTTTGGCATTTTTATAGGAGATTATTCATGTACGCTATTATTAAAACGGGCGGCAAGCAGTACAAGGTGGCCGCTGGTGACTATCTTAATGTAGAGAAGCTTGATGCTGAAGTAGGCAGCACCGTGGCTTTGAACGCTATCGCTATTGTTGATGGCAAGAATGTTGTTGCTGATCCTGAAGAGGCTGCAAAGACTAAGGTCGAGGCTAAGGTTGTAGAGCAGTTCAAGGGTGAAAAGCAGCTCGTATTTAAGTTTAAGAAGCGCAAGAACTACAAGAAGATGCGCGGTCATCGTCAGAACTTGACCCGTATTCAGATTTGCGCTGTAGGTTCCGAGCAAGCGTAAGCGAAGGAGGGAATATTCATGGCACATAAGAAAGGTCAAGGTTCCATCCGCAACGGTCGCGATTCCCAGTCCAAGCGTCTTGGTTGCAAGCGCTTTGCCGGCGAACTCGTAGGTGCGGGCAACATTTTGGTACGTCAGCGTGGTACCCACTTCCATCCTGGTGAGAATGTAGGTCGCGGTAAGGACGACACCCTGTTTGCTTTGTGCGAAGGTCGTGTTGAATACACCAAGGGCGCACGCCGTAAGGTTCATGTACGTCCTGAGGCGTAAATAATAGTTTACTTTACCTTTTAATTTCAAAGCCCTCTGCGCTGCAGGGGGCTTTTCGTTTAGAATCGGACATACTATGTTTACAGATAAAGTTCGCATATTTGTTAAGGCTGGAGATGGCGGAGCAGGATGCATGTCCTTTCGCCGTGAAGCTCACGTGCCTAAAGGTGGCCCTGACGGAGGCGATGGCGGTAAGGGCGGAGACGTAATTCTTCGTGCCGACATGCGCGTTTCTTCGTTGATTGATTATCGTTTTAAGCATCACTTTAAAGCTACCCGCGGAACCCACGGCAAGGGTTCTAAGATGAATGGAGCTAATGGGGAAGACCTTATCCTGAAGGTTCCTGTTGGCACCATTGTGCGTGAATATAACGAAGAAACAAAAGAAACGGGAGAAATCATTGCCGATCTTACCCACGATGGGGAGCAGATCATTGTGGCTCGTGGTGGAGTTGGCGGTCGTGGTAATACTCATTTTGTAACGCCTACTCGTCGTGCTCCTGCATTTGCTGAACTTGGCGTTCCTGCAGAGGAATGTTGGGTTGAATTAGAAATGAAACTAATGGCAGATGCAGCGCTGGTGGGTGTTCCTTCGGCGGGTAAATCTTCGCTGATTTCTCGTATATCTGCCGCCAAACCTAAAATCGCTGACTATCCCTTTACTACGCTGGTACCTAACTTGGGCGTAGTAAAAATTGATTCATATAACTATGTTGTGGCTGACGTTCCTGGTCTTATCGAGGGTGCTCATGAAGGCAAAGGGTTGGGCCATGAATTCTTACGCCACATCGAGCGCAGCGCCATTATTTTGCATGTTGTCGATTTGACGGGCGGTTATGAGGGACGTGATCCTGTTGAGGATTACCGCATCATTAATAACGAACTGAAATTATATGCTCCTGAATTAGCTGAGCGTCCGTGTATTGTGATTGGTAATAAGATTGATGCCCCTGGTGCCCAGGAAGCTGCTGAGCGACTGGCTCAAGAAGTTAAAAAGGATTCGCTCGAAAGGGTTGGCGGCAATGAATTTGAAACAAGCCCCTTGGATCCAAAGCTTTATTGCACCAGTGCAGTAACGGGTGAAGGCATTGAAGTTCTTATGCGTGTCGTGGGATCGCGTGTTGCTCAATTACGCGAGGAAGCACGTAAAGAACATGAAGGTAAAGAGCATTTCGATCAAATTTGGCAGCATCGTCGCGATGAACGCGATAAGCGCTTCGAAATTACTCAGCTCTCCGAAGGGGTATTCCGTGTTACTGGTAAGCAAATTGAGCGAATGGTTATCCAGACCGACTGGGAAAACGATGAAGCGGTTACCTTCTTGCAGCATCGTTTTAAGCGCCTAAAGCTCGATCAGGCTCTTGAAGATGCAGGAGCGCGTGATGGTGATGAAATTCGAATTTTAGGATATGAATTTGAATTCGAATCTGCCCGCATGCGCGAAGATGATATTTATAGCGGATTGGATATTTAATTCATGCGAAATGGCAAACGAGTCATAGTTATCAAGATTGGTTCATCGACGCTTGTTGACAAGCAAGGTAAGCTCAATCGTGGCTATTTCGAAGGACTTGCCAAACAGGTTTACGAGTTACGTCAAGCGGGCTGGAGCCCACTGATTGTTTCGAGTGCTGCTATTGCCTGTGGCCTTGAAGCACTTGGTATCACGCAGCGTCCAAGTGACATGCCTTCTTTGCAGGCTGCTGCATCGGTGGGTCAAAACGCTTTGATGGCTACGTATGCTGAAGCTTTTTCCGAATACGATATTTTGACCTCTTGCGTGTTAATAACGCGTCACAGTACAGCAAATCGCAATGCGTATCTTCATGCACGTGACACGCTTGAACGTTTGCTGGATTTTGATGTGGTTCCCATCATCAATGAAAACGATACGGTTTCAGTAGAGCAAATTCGCTTTGGCGATAATGACACCTTAGCAGCGCTTGTATCGTGTTTAGTCAAAGCGGATTTGTGTGTAATTTTCTCTGACATTGATGGCCTCTACACTGCTAATCCCTTTGAGGATAAAAATGCCAAACTTGTGCCTGTGGTAACCGAAATAACTCCCGAGCTTATGGCTACTGCAGGGGGCGCAACCTCAACGGTTGGTAGTGGCGGTATGGTAACTAAGATTCGCGCAGCACGTGTGTTAATGATTGCTGGCATTACGATGGTTATTTGTCACGGCAAAGAGCCTGATGCTCTTCCTCGCATTGCTGCTGGCCAAAATTTAGGAACGCGCTTTGTGGCGCAAGGTGCTTCGCATGATATTACTCCTCGAAAACTCTGGATCGCTTTAGGCGATTCTGCAAAAGGTGTTATTGAAGTTGATCAAGGGGCAAAACGCGCTTTGGTTGAACGGGGTTCTTCATTGTTGCCTGTGGGCATTGTTTCTGTTGAAGGAGCATTTAGCCGTGGCGACATTGTTGATATTAAAGACACGGATGGTCATCTTTTTGCGCGCGGACGTGCGGGGGCTCCGTATTCAGAAATGAGTTTGGCCCGTGGGCGCAGTCAAGATGAACTAAAGGGCAACGAATTGCTGGAATACTTAAATACGAAGCCAGCAGTTCATCGAGACGAATTGGTGGTTTTCGAATGAGTGAAGCAAAACAAGCAGCTCTAAGAGCACGAAATGCTATTCCTGCGCTTGCTCAAGCGTCGAATGAATTGCGAAACAAGGCACTCTTTTCTATGGCGCAAGCGCTCCGTAGCCATAGGACATCCATCATTGAGGCAAATGAATTGGACTGTGCCAATGCGCGCGCCAAAAACACTAAAGATTCTTTGATCGATCGCCTTATGCTCAACGAAGATCGTATTTCGGCAATGGCGGATGCTCTTGAAGCGCTTGCCCAATTGCGTGATCCGCTCGATCGTGTTTTGGAGGAGCGAAGCCTCTATAACGGTTTGCGTTTACGTCGCGTAACTGTGCCATTAGGGGTTGTGGCCATGGTCTACGAAGCACGTCCAAATGTTACTGCAGATGCGGCTGGTATTTGTATTAAGTCGGGCAACGCAGCGGTGCTTCGTGGTGGTTCTCTTGCTGTGAATTCGAATAACGCTATTGCTGAAATACTGCGCAATGCGGTAGAAGAAGTGGGTCTTCCAGCAGATTGCATTGTGCCTATTCAATCTACCGATCGTGCAGAAACGGATGAGCTGTTGTCCTTGCACGGTATCGTTGATGTGCTTATTCCTCGTGGTGGGGCAGGTCTTATCCAGCATTGTGTTGAGCAAGCTAAAGTGCCTGTCATCGAAACAGGGACGGGCAATTGTCATGTCTATGTTCATGAAACAGGTGATTTGGATAAGGCGCGTGCGATTGTAATGAATGCAAAAACGCAACGTCCTGGTGTATGCAATGCTGAAGAGTCGCTGTTAGTTGATGAATCAATCGCAGACAAATTCTTGCCTGACATGTTGTATCAACTTGCAAATGCAGGTGTCCTCATCCATGGATGCGAGCAAACGCGCAATTATGCTCGTCTTGCCGATGAAAAACATGGCGATACCACGGTTACTGATCATTTTGTTGATGCCACTGAAGATGACTGGGGTCGTGAATATCTTGGTCTGGAAATTAGCGTGAAAGTTATTTCTGGTGGTGTTGAAGAAGCTATTACCCACATCAATCGCTATGGTACAGGACATTCTGAATGTATCATCACGGGTACTCCTGAGGTGGGGCAGCGTTTCCAGAAAATGATAGATGCTGCTGCGGTGTACGTAAATGCTTCCACTCGCTTTACTGATGGTGGTGAAT
>URVA01000022.1 GCA_900551155.1 uncultured Eggerthella sp.
GTTTGACGTTTTGAAGCGCTGCCTTTTGGTCTTTTGGCTCTTGAGCTGCCTTTGGCGTGCCGTACTGCTTAAAACGCGTTGTCTCTCGGGTGCCTCCAGGAAACAGATAAAGCATCTGGAGGATACAGAAAAAAGAATTCGCTTGGGCGAATATGATGCTCTGTCCTTTTGCCTGAGAGTTTCGGTCCGCTTAGTGGTGCGAAACCTTGCCCCTTCGGCACCCAGTAAATCTGGGATTCTCCAGAGACCCCATCCATGTCCAGTTTCAAAACGATTCAAGACACTTCAGTGAGGATGTTTTTTGCAAGCGTTAGTCTACACGTTGTTTTGGGTTTTGTGCATTAAAAACGTGTTAACAAAGCGACGAACGGAAATTCGAGCGGTTTTCGGTCGAAGATCATCGGTCAGCGAGTTTCATCCGTTGTGCTGGGCTCGTTTTAGCCGATGCGCTGATTTTTTCCTGTCGGGCTTGCTTTAGCCGAAGCACTGAATGTGCGCTGTCGATGATCTTCGACTTGCGAGTTTTATCCGTTGCGCTGAATCTGTTCTTCCATCTTTTGGTACGCCGCTTTCTTTGGCGTCTTCCAGTCGTCCGAATCGTCGGGACGAGGTTCCATTGCTTTTTCGTCGCCCTTAGCCTTCTTTAAACGATTCAGGTAGTTGTAAGCTTCCTTGGCGGTTACGCCAGAAAGTGCAAACAGAGCAATCATGTTTGGAACTGCCATGCAAGCGTTAAAGATGTCGGCAATCGTCCAAACAGCGGAAACCGTCATGTAAGGGCCAATGAAGAGGCAGAGGATGTACAGCCAGCGATAAATCTTTAAGCCGCGCGCGTTGCGGTTAAAGAAGTATTCAAAGCAGCGCTCGCCATAATAGTTCCAGCCCAAAATTGTGGTGAAACCAAACAGAGCCAAGCAGATCATCAAAATGAACGATACTGCCTCAGGTGGCAAGAAAGGCAAGCCCGCCTGGAATGCGGCGTTGGTAACGGCAGCACCTTCCAAGCCAGGAATTCCATAGGTGTTGGTCATAACCAGCGCCAAACCAGTCATGGAGCAAATGATGATGGAGTCAATAAAGGTCTGGGTCATGGTTACCAAACCCTGGCGAGCAGGTTCGTTGGTTTTAGCAGCAGCCGCAGCGATTGGCGCAGAACCCAAACCAGCTTCGTTTGCGAAAATGCCTCGGGCAAGACCCATCTGCATTGCAATAAGAATAGCGCCAAACATACCTGCGCCGAACGCTTGCAAACCAAAAGCATGCTGGACAATAAGGAGCAGTGCTGCAGGAAGCTTATCAATGTTGTAGAAGATAAGCGTGAACGAGAACACCAAGAAAAGTACAACCATGGCGGGTACTACCTTTTCAGAGAAGGTAGCAATGCGCTTCAGGCCACCAATAATAACCATGCCTGCCAAAACAGCCGTAAGCAGACCGCCAATTACGGTAGCGATGGAAAATTCGCCCCCAAGAATGTTTACGGTGTGGGACATTGCAGGATCGAAGAAGCCCGTAACGGCGCTCGAGATAGAGTTAATCTGGGTAAATGTCCCCATGCCAAACAGAGCAACGCACATGCCAAAGAATGCAAATGCTTTAGCAAGCCAACGCCATTTCTGGCCCATGCCGTTTTCGATGTAGTAGAACGGACCACCAAGAACGTGACCCTTCTTGTCCATGGTACGGAACTTAACCGCTAACAAACCCTCGGAGAATTTGGTTGCCATGCCGAAAATAGCTGCCAACCACATCCAGAACAGGGCGCCAGGACCACCAGCAACAACCGCAGTTGCAATACCAACAATGTTACCAGTACCAACCGTTGCCGACATTGCGGTACAGAGTGCGCCAAAGCTGGTTACTTCGCCTTTGCCATCTTCTTCATTCTTGAAGGTGTACTTCAGTGCAAGGCCAAGGGTGCGGAATTGCAGACCGCGCAAACGGAAGGTAAGGAAAATACCACCCAGCAAAATAAGAGCAATAAGTGGTGGACCCCAAATAACACTATCGATAGCGGTAAGTATATTGGTGAATTCTTCCACGGCGGCCCTTCCTTTCGATCTATAAACGTCTCTAAAATCGAAAGAAAGATGATTTCGCAACGATTCAAGACATATTGTTGAGGGGTACTTTATTGCGGTGTAGTCTACTACCGCAAATGTTACGAAACTGAGTCGAATAGTCTTATTGGGCGAAATTCGGGCGAAATTCGCCCTTTTCGGTAGTAAAGGCGAGTAGCCCCTCTGTGCGAAAGGTTGTTATTTTGCGCTAAACGGAAAAAGCCCCTTTACGAAAAAAGGGGCTTTGGATGAGCTCTACCAAATAGACCTAGCTCCATCTACATAGAGCGGGGTGCCGTTAACCATATCGGAGCAATCGCACGCCAAGAACAAGGCAGCAGCAGCAATATCCATGGGATCGCCCACTTTACGGTTGTGGGGAATGGGATGTGTGATTGCCTCATAAGCACGTGGCTTGTTGAGGGTTGTCTGCGTCATGTTGGTGTCAATATAGCCAGGGCAAATGCAGTTAACGCGAATATTGAAACGAGCCCACTCGAACGCCATGCAGCGTGTTAGCTGCAAAACTGCAGCTTTCGCTGAAGCGTAGGCTGCCATACGAGTAGAAGCAACACGTGCTACAACGGATGCAAGGTTGATGATGTTTCCTTGCTCTTGCTCGATCATAATTTTTGCTACACGCTGCGAAAGGAAGAATACTGCTTTATAGTCGGTGTTCACTACGCGATCGAATTCGTCTTCATCGGTATCTACAATAAGCTGATCGTTGCTTAGAACAACCCCAGCATTATTTACCAAGATATCAATGCGACCAAATGCATCCATGGCGGTTTGGACCAAGTTTTCTTGGTCTTCGTTGGAGCGAACATCGCAGTGAACAGGAATGATATGCGTACCCAGTTCGCGTCCCGATTCTTCGGCAATTTCCTTGGCGCGTGCCTCAATTTTTTCTGCATCCATATCGGCAATTACCAGATCAGCGCCGTAGGCTGCAAAGGTGCGTGCAATGGCGCGTCCGATGCCGATTTCACTGCCAACACCTGTAATAATTGCCTTTTTCCCTGTTAAATCGAAGCGAGGGATTCCCATTTGTCCCGTCGTGAAAATAGTGTGGTCGCTTCCCTTCATAAGTGCCCCTCCTTTTGAAATTTCATTGGTAAAGTGTTTTCGAAATCTCTTTTATCCCCTTTGAGATTTCTGCTGAAATTCCTTTTATAAAAATCTCCCTATCCGTAATGATAAAACGAAAGGGCACCCATGAGGATGCCCTTCGCTATTGATTTATTTCAAATTTAAATCCCTTCGCGTTCCAGGTACGACTTCATGGCATATTGTGTGATGTCGGAGCGGTTAATAACGCCTACGACCTTTCCGTGGTCAAGAACAGGAGCTTTCTTCAGGTGGTTGTCGCCCAAGATTCGGCAGACCATCGGAAGATCAGCGTCAATGTCTACGCCAATGGTGTTGCGCGTGGCAATGTCCATAACGTTGCGGTTCACCAACGCATCCAGCTTTTCGTCGAAACCAGAGTTGTCGCGCTGCAGGCGCATAATCAAAACTACAGGGTCGGTGTACATATGGCTTCTATCGGAAAGCTCGCGCATAACATCGCCATCGGATATAAAACCAACAGGTTCGTTTTTGTCGTTGACGATAGGCATGGCGCTTACGTTCTTTTCTACAAACATATGAATAGCATCGAGCACGGTTGCACTTGCGGGCAAGGTGAACACATTGCGACGCATAATGGTTTCGAGCAGGGACGTTTCGGTGCGCTCAGGAGCTTCACCGTCGCGTGCGGTGGGCTTATTCTTCACGAAGATTACAGTCATGATCAAGCCAATGGTGCACAGGATGCCTGAAACCGCAAACGAAATGTTAATGCCCGTAATGCTTGCATGTATTGAATCCATGCTGCCCATCAAAGAAGCAGCAACCAGGGTGTATACCGAAACAAGAATAGCGGTACCAAGAGAACCAGAAACTTGGCGGAAGGTATTGTTCACTGAAGTGCCGTGGTTCATCACTTTGTTATCGAGTGCATTCATAGCCCATGTGGTGATAGGCATGTTCACCAAAGAAAGCGAGAACATACGCACCGTATAAAGGATGGTCAAGAACACAACATCGGTGCTGTCGTTTAAGGTGGCAAAGGCAAACGTGCTGATGACCAGTAGCGTCATGCCTACGATGCTCAATACGCGAGGACCGTGCTTGTCGAATAGACGACCGGCGACTGGGCCCATGATACCCATCAAAATTGCACCAGGCATAAGAACCAAACCAGAAATGGTTGCTGAATAGCCCATGAGTGACTGCAAATAAATCGGCATCAAGATACCAGCCGAAAGTAGTGAGGCTTGAACAAGCATGCCAATAATGGTGCCCATCAAGAATTTGTGGTTTTTCAACACACGAACATTGAGCATGGGCTTTTCCATGGAAAGCTGGCGGCGGAAAAAGAAGATCAGAATAACGACGCCAACCAAACTTGCAATTAGTGCTTCCACGCTGATGCCTGAAGACCCGATAACGCTGAAGCCATAAAGCATGGTGCCAAAACCAAGGGTGGACAAAATAAGCGATGGCTTATCAAGCACAACACCTTCGGAATGAGGCTTTTGTTTCTGCAGAACAAAAGGTGTTACGGCAATAACGATGGCAGAAAAGACAGCGATCGCCAAGAATAAATCGCGCCAGCTGTAATGGTCGATTACCAAACCAGCAACAGTAGGACCAATGGCGGGGCCGAACGCAATAACAACGCCAAACATACCCATGGCAGTACCGCGACGTTCGACGGGGAACATGAGCATAAGCACGGTCATGACCATAGGCATAAGGATGCCTGCACCAGCAGCCTGAGCTAAACGGCCTGTAAGCAGGAGGGGGAAGTTTGGTGCAATGCCGCACAGCAGGCTGCCCAGTGCAAAGATGGCCATAGAAACGATAAAGAGAGATCGTGTGGTAAAGCGGTCAATCAAAAATGCAGTAATAGGAATCATGATGGCGTTTACCAGGGTAAAGCCAGTGGTCAGCCATTGGGCCGTTGCAGCATCGATGCCCATTTCTGCCATGATAGGGGGAAGGGCAGGGGTTACAACGGTCTGATTAAGTACGGTAACAAATGCACCCAAAATCAAAATAATGAGCGTTACTTTTTGTTTGCTGGTTAATCCCCAACCCATAGATGACCTTTCTTTGTTGTGTATGCTCTTCAAGCCGAATATGCGTTTAATGCAGAACGCTCTGTGCAGAATACTTCGCACGGAGCACTTCCTTCAGAGTGTGCCGCAAACAGTATGTTCTGCATTCGGTGTAGTCGTAGTAATAGCTGTGTTGTCGTGCTTGGTGTATGCCGATAATCCACCCGTTCCTATTAAAAGAAATTTGGAAAGATTGTTGGCTTGCGCCTTGCAGGTGATAATATTACACACGGTGTATTTATATAGTAAGTATAAATTTAAAAGAAATAGTGTGAGTGGCGTATTTATCATCATTTAAGCAAATAGTTAAAGCGCTAACGTAGGAAACAAAGGGATCAACGCAGGATGCGAAAGCATCAACGCGAGAAGTAAGAGAACGCCAGTGCAAGAAATATAAGCACTAACGCAAGAAGCGATAAAAGGAATAAAGAAGCAGTGGAACCAGAGAAAACAAAATCAGAACATTCTTCGCAACCGTGCGGTTTGCGTGAGCGTAAAAAAGAACAAACACGCCAAGCCATCGAAAAGACCATTCTTTGTTTGGTAATAGAGAAGGGCTACGAAGAGGTAACGGTTGAAGAAGTATGTGAAAAGGTAGGCATTTCTCGAAAGACGTTTTTTAACTACTTTTCTTCAAAACGTGCTGCAGTTATTGGGCGCTCATACATACCCAGCAAAGAGATGTTTTTAAAGGCGATTGAAGCTCATCCCGATGCTGATTATGTTGATGTAATCACGGGATGTATCGAACATGGACTGACAGCAGAAGATGCTTCGCAAGAAATCAAAGACTTGCGTAAGGCCGCTATGTTGAACTCTCCAGAAATTTTCTTTCGTAGTAACAAGAGCTCTTTAGTGTTGCAGCCCGCCATTATGGAAGCCCTGTATGCTTTTTTCTCAGAACATCCCGAAAAAAGAAAAATCCCCGAACTTTCTTTAAAAGAAGAATGTCTTTTGGGCACCTCTTCGATTATTTGTGTGATGCGTTCGCACATTATGCTTTCGAGTTTTAAAGATCATCCCGCCAAAATTAGTGAAGCGCGTTCTTTGGTGAAGGTCTTTTTATCGTAAAAATTATCAAAATTAACCATCTAAATTAAAAACAATTAAAATAACGAAACTGTGTGTTTTAACTAAGACGGCGCTACGGGCGCCGTTTTTGATGAAAGAATAAAGGACGGTTTCGTGGAATATAGCGCTGGTCGCACCAAATTAGCTACGGTTGCTTTGGTAACGGTTGGATTTGCCCTAGGCTTTGCCGAATTTATTGTTATTGGCATTACGCCTGATATTGCAGAAATTTACAACATTCCTCTTTCAGATGCAGGTAACCTTGTAGGTTATTTTGCCGTTGCCTATGCAGTGTCAACGCCGATTATCGTGCTTTCGACAGGTAGGTTTAGGCGCTTTCCGCTGTTCGTTATCTTCCTTGCGGTATTCAATATAGGTAACCTGCTTGCAATTCTGGCACCAAGCTATGAAGTGCTTATGTTGGCGCGTATTTGTACTGCAATCGTTTCGGGTGTAACGCTTTCTACGGTTATGACCTTTATCAACGACATCATTCCGCAGGATCAGGCACCGCGCATTATTTCGTTTGTGTATGCGGGTTTTTCGGTTGCGAGTGTTTTGGGCACTCCTATTGGTACGCTGCTATCCGATGCCTTCGGTATTAAGTCCGCCTTTATTGCGGTAGAAGCAGTGGCACTTTTTGTGACGGTGCTTTTGCTGATTTCGGTTCCTCGTTCGGGATCGACTGACGTTTCATCGAGCGTGCGCGAGCAGCTGGTTATCCTGAAAGATCGTCGTATCATTTTGGTACTGGTTATGAAGGCCTTTGGTATGGCGGCAACCTATGTGTTCTATGTATATGTAACGCCTATTCTGGAAGATTCGGTAGGGCTTTCGGTTTGGATGGTAAGTCTGGTGCTGTTCTTCTATGGCGGTGCCACAATTGTATCCAACTTGGGCAGTGGCTCCCTCGCGCAGCGCTACGGTTTGGGTAAGCTGCCTTTGATGTTTGCTCTGCAGGCGGTAGTTCTGGCACTTTTGGGATTGAGTTTGGCTTCGGGCGATACCATGTTATGCATTATTAATGTGGTGCTAACGGGTGTGTTTATTTACCACATGAATGCGCCTTTACAGTCGTATTTGTTGCAAGTTTCCGCAAAGGACTATCCCCGTGCTTTAACGTTGGCATCTGCTGTTATGCCAACCTCATCCGACATCGGCATTGCAACTGGTTCCTTTATGGGTGGTGTCGTTGCTACAAATTTGGGCTTTGCATGGTCTGGTCCAATTGGCGCTTTGCTTGCGGTAGTTTCTGTTGTTGCTGCCTTTATGATTTTGCAGCCAGAAAGCCGCATGGGCGGATCACTTCGTTCGCGCCTTCGTCGCAAAAACTAGCAGCATAAAACACGATGGTGCACAAAATTATGTGCACCATCTCATCGAAGAATCTGAAGAGTCTATCGTGTCGCAGAAAATACGAGCTTAGTACAAAATACCGAGCTTCTTAGCCTCGTAAGTAAGTTCATCGCGGAAATCAGGATGCGCGATATTGATCAAGCGTTGTGCTCGGGTGGGAATATCTGCCCAGCGAAGATCGGCAACGCCATATTCAGTAACAACATACTGCAAATCGTTACGCAGAGAAGTGATGGCACTACCAGGAGTTAGCGTGGGAACAATCTTGGAAACATCACCTTTCTTGGTATGAGCAACGCTAGTAACAGCAATAAAGCCACGTCCGTTTTTGGAGTTCTTTACGCCGCGCACAAAGTCAAACTGGCCGCCACTTGCAGAGTATTGGCGCGGGCCAATACTTTCTGCGCAAACTTGTCCCGTAAGATCAATGCTTACCGCAGTGTTTACCGAAACCAAGTTGTCGTTTTGTGCGATATTGACGGGATTGCATACGGTTTCGTATGAGCAGTAGTACATATCGGGGTTGTCGTTAATAAAGTCGTACAAACGCTGAGTACCTGTAGAATAGCCACCTACAGAAACACCAGGCATATAATTCTTGCGCGAATTGTCGATGACACCTTTCATTTGCAATTGCACAAACGCATCGGAAAACATTTCGGTGAATACGCCAAGGTGCTGTTTGCAATCCAGACCTGCGGCAATAGCATTAATGATGCCGCCAATACCCAGCTGAATACAGTCGCCGTCGTTTACGCGATCAACAATTAGTTTGGCAACCTTCACTTCTTCAGGGGTAGGTGCGGGCGTTACGATGTCTTCAAGTAGTTCGTCTTGCACAAAGAAGGCATCAATATCGTCAACGTGATAGTTATGGGAATCGCCAAAGACGCGAGGCAGGCGTGTGTTTATTTGAGCGATGATGTGCTTGGCGCCGCGTAGTGCTCCCTGTTCGAATCCAAGAGGACCAATGTTGCAATATCCCTGATCGTTAGGTGGGGTCATCTGAACTACCGCATAGTCAAGACCAATTTCTTCCAGCATGCGATTAGTGTCAGAAAAATGAACGGGAATATGCGTTACGCAGCGAGATCCATTAGCAAATCCTGTGCGTTCATTGGGTCCTGCGAAATAGGTGTGGTAACGGAACTGATCTGGAGTTACATCCATATCGGCGAAGGTGATATCTCCATTCATGTAGTTGCCATACATGTCTACGCCAACAAGGTTGCCGCTTTTTATACGCGCAAGGAGCTCATTGATAATTGTGGTAGGTACATGAAGACCGCCCATATATATTTTCTGATTTTGACCAGCGCTGTTTCTACCTGTTAAATGTTGCTCAAAAACCTGATCAAGTGTGATTTGTTTACGTTCATAGTCCTGTTGCCAGTTCATGGATTTCTCCTGACTCATACTGCCCCTACTAAGGTGTACTTAGTTATTTCCCCTAAAGAAAAGTGTATCACGGGAATCAGTTACAAAGGGAACTTAGCTGCAAGAGTTGCAGGCTCAGAGCGTGCCTGCTTGAGTAACAATTTGATTGCAAGCTACCGTTCGTCTCTATATCGAAACACATGCGAAACCTTATCGCTTTAGTTCGGTGTAGAATTGAATCTCGCTAAAAATCGTAATTAAGTCAGTAATCGGTAAAGTTTGTAATTGATTGAACTTGCAATTGGTGCGTCGGCAGGTTTGTACGGCCAGCGCGCAAACTCGTAAGCAAACACGCTGAAAAGACGGGGCGGGATCATCCAGAAATGTGGGTGCCGCATCGAAAGACGCAAGAGTCGCGCCGAAAGGAATTTTCATGGAAGAACGTAAGCTTTCCTTGTACGACAACATCACTAAAGTAAATTCCGTCGATCCAGAATTATATGAACGCTATCCCGTCAAACGTGGTCTTCGCAATAGCGACGGCTCTGGTGTAATTGCGGGTATTACCAATATCTCTAATGTACATGGTTACATGATGAGCGAAGGTGATAAAATCGCCGACGAAGGAAAGCTGACGCTTCGTGGATACGATTTGTACGATCTTTTGAGTGGTGATGAAGACAAGCGCTTCCGCTATGAAGAGATTGCATACCTATTGCTCATGGGTGATTTGCCCACGCAAGACCAGCTCGATTTTTTCATTTCTCGCTTAGATGCGCATCGCGAATTGCCCGATGGCTTTACGGCTTCTAAGATTATGGGCACCCCTTCGCGCGACATCATGAATTTGCTTGCTCGTTCGGTATTGGTACTTTATGCAGATGATCCCAAAGCCGAAGACCGCAGCTACGAGCATGAAATTTCTACGGCGGTTACGCTTATTTCGCGTTTGCCGCGCATTATGGTACTTGCTTACTATGCAAAGCAGGCTGCATTCAATGGGCAGTCTATGATTATGCATCGTTTTGTTCCTGGTGAATCCACTGCGGAAACCATTCTTTCCATGTTGCGTCCCGATCGTCACTACACCGCAGAAGAAGCACACATGCTCGACATCATGATGTGTTTGCATGCTGAGCACGGTGGCGGTAACAACTCCACGTTCACCTGTCGTGTTTTGTCTTCGTCTGACACTGATCCTTACTCTGCCTATGCAGGTGCTATTGGTTCTTTGAAGGGTTCCAAACATGGTGGCGCAAATCATCAGGTATTGGCAATGCAGAAGGAAATCAAGGAAAACGTTTCTGACTGGGAAAACGAAGACGAAGTAGCGTCGTATATTGCCAAGATTGTTAATAAAGAAGCCTTTGACCACACCGGCCTTATTTACGGTATGGGTCATGCGGTTTATACCAAATCGGATCCACGCGCCGTTGTTTTGAAGAAGTTCGCCACCAAAATGGCAGAGGGCACTGAATTTGAGGCGGAATTGAATCTACTCAAGCTTATCGAACGCATTAGCCCCGAGGTTATTTTGCGTGAAAAGGGAACCAAGAAAGACATGTGCGCAAACGTGGATATGTATTCTGGCTTCGTATATTCCTTGCTGGGTATTCCGACTGATCTTATTACGCCGCTGTTTGCGTGTTCGCGTATGGCGGGCTGGGCAGCGCATCGCTTCGAGGAACTGGTAAGCGGCAAACGTATTATTCGTCCTGCTTACAAGACAGGCATGAAGCCACGTGAATACAAGCCCATTGAAGAGCGCTAGAAAAAGTCTGACGCGCGTCGGATTCGGCGCGCGTTGTGCGCGTTGCTAGGGTAGCCAAGCTTTTAAATCGTTCTAGAATGCTAACGATTGTTGCAACTTGCCAAAAGTCCAAAGCATCTTTAAGCCCTTTAAAACTCACTAAAACTGCCTGCTTGAGCAGTGTTCGCGATTTGCTATGATGGTGAAGCTGGTTAGTGCGATTTTATAACGAGAAAAGGGGCGCCCATGGAAGCCTATAAGCAGGAATTTATCGAATTTATGGTAGAAAGCCAGGTTCTGAAATTTGGCGAGTTTACCTTAAAGAGTGGGCGTAAGTCCCCGTTTTTCATGAACGCAGGCGCTTATGTAACGGGCGGTCAGCTTAAGCGTTTAGGCGAATACTATGCTCGTGCCATTCACGACAACTTCGGTTTGGATTTTGATGTAGTTTTTGGCCCTGCATACAAGGGTATTCCGTTGGCGGTAGTAACAGCTATTGCACTTGAAGAGCTCTATGGCAAAGAAGTACGTTATTGCTCAAACCGCAAGGAAGTGAAGGATCACGGCGCCGATGCGGGTAACCTCTTGGGTTCCGAGCTTCATGATGGCGACCGTGTGGTTATGGTAGAAGATGTTACCACTTCAGGTAAGTCTATCGATGAGACCTATCCTATCTTGAAGGCAGCCGCCGATGTTGACGTAAAGGGCCTGATCGTTTCCTTGAATCGTATGGAAGTAGGCAAGGGCGGTGTTGTTACTGCTCAGCAAGAAGTGCAGGAAAAATATGGCTTCCCTGTAGCATCTATCGTAAGCATGGCTGAAGTTACCGAAATGCTCTACAACCACGAAGTTCAGGGCAAGGTTGTTATTGATGACGATATCAAAGCAGCGCTTGATGCCTATTACGAACAGTATGGTGTGAAGTAGCGATTTTTCTCTGTATTGCTTTTGTATTAAAACGTAAAACTTTCTTTAAGAGTCCGCACATATTGTGTGGACTCTTGACGTTGTGTCACTTAAAAGTAATATTACGTACAGAATGAAATTAAAAGGAGCCCAACTATGACAAATTTACTTGAGACACCAAAGCTTGGTTTTGGTTGTATGCGTCTTCCTTTAACGGATCCTAATGATCAAACTTCAATTGACCTTGATCAGTTCAAGGCAATGGTCGATACCTTTATGGAAGCGGGCGGTACGTATTTTGATACGGCGTATGTTTACCATGAAGGCACTTCAGAAATTGCAGTACGTGAAGCATTGGTAAAGCGTTATCCTCGTGATTCATTCACTATTGCTACCAAATGCTTGGCATGGGCACAGCCCGATGCCGAATCTGCAAAAGCTTGTTTGGATACTTCCCTTGAGCGTCTCGGTGTTGATTACGTCGATTTCTACTTGCTCCACAATGTAGGCGGCGTTCGCACAAAGAAATTTGACGAATACGGCATGTGGGAGTGGGCTCAGCAGAAAAAAGACGAAGGTGTCATTAAGCATTTGGGCTTCTCTATGCATGATGGTGCCGATGCTCTTGAGGCTTTGCTAACCGAACATCCCAACATGGATTTTGTTCAGCTTCAGGTGAACTATCTTGACTGGGAAGATCCTGTAGTTGAAGCACGCAAGTGCATGGAGGTCGCCGAAAAGCATGGTGTGCCCGTAGTTATCATGGAACCTGCTCGCGGTGGACGCTTGGCAAACTTGCCAGAACGCGGCAAGCAGATTCTGAAAGCCGCTGAACCTGAACTGAGTGAAGTTTCTTGGGCGTATCGCTTCTGCTATTTCTTGCCTAACGTTATTTCTGTTCTCTCAGGCATGTCTTCGCTTGATCAGGTTAAAGAAAATGTAGCTGAATGGAAGTCTGCAAAGCCTTTATCTGATGCTGATAAAAAGGTAGTTGAACAGGCACTAGAGGCGCTGCGTAGTGTAGGCATGATTGATTGCACGAATTGTCGCTACTGCGCTAAGGATTGCCCTGCGGGAGTAAAAATTCCAGAAATCATGTCTTTGATGAATCTGGAAAAGATGACGGAGGATCGTCAATTCGTTAAAGGCCTCTACGATTGGCAGGCTAAGGATGGTTACGCTTCGCAGTGCACCCAGTGCGGCAATTGCGAAGAAATGTGTCCTCAAGGTATTAACATCATCGAATTGCTCGAAGAAGCAGCTGACGCCTACGAAGACTAAAGAGAACCAGTAGCGTCATTCAAAGTAGAACCAGCGATGTCACGCGAAGTAAATCAGTGGCATCGCGCGGATATCAAGTACAAAAGCGGTCTCGTACAATGCGAGGACCGCTTTTTACATGCCGAGCCCACCCATGTTGTGGAAGCGTTTCTGCAACATGTCGGTGGGGTAGGCGTAATCGATATATTGCTCGAAGGCATTTTGCGGTGGAACGCCGCTCGAGCGATCATCGGTGCGAACTAAAACGCAGATAGTCATCACAATGTTGAGTACGAGAAACACTGAAAGCGCCGCAGTCAAAAACTGAAATATTTTGCTTTTCAGGTTTATAAAGCTAAAGCCTTTTTCGCATAACGGAAGTCCAATTTTCACCCAAAGGGTGCCCAGCGTTCCCCAGACAAGGGCATGAAACAGATCGGTTCTGCCATCGAAATTAAAGGGATTGTTAAGGTAGCTCCACGCTACAATTCCGCCAAACGTTTCCATTGCCCAGCTGGCAAAATATTCAAGTCCGCCGCCTACGATTGCTCCTATCGCAATGAGTACGAGAGGGTTTTTCTTTTGGAAAGGCTCCAAAATTAAAGTGAGTAGGACCGCAGCGGTGCCATAGATAGGGGAAAGGGGTCCCCAAATAAAACCAGGGCGGCTTTCCCATTCGTTGAAAGCGAAGTAATGTTGAAGCGTTTCGCCAACAAGACCAACGAAAGACATTAGGAGAAAAATCCAAACCAGTTTGCTGAAGCTATCGCGAATATGGGTGCGTTCAGGCAAAAACGCGCTTGTTTCGCGATCAACGGCGGTGGCTTGATCCATATTTCCCTCCTTGTGTAAATCGTAGTGTTAGCGTGCATTCATTATTGTACTAAGCAACTAAGAGGGTTTAGCTTAGTTATAAACAAATAGGAAAAATGTACAACATTGTTCAATTATTGAGTCGCGCTCTACGAGGAAGATCTTTTGTCTTTACCTTCGAATCCGTTTCGTTTATGAAAACTTTCGATAGTTCCTTATAAGGGCGCGGTATTATTGCCTCATGAGAAACTCCCACTCCAACAAAGACTTGCTCGATGCGATTCGCAGCGCTGTTCAAAATGCTGCTCAAAAGGCAATTCGCGCTATTCAGGCATGTTTGAAAGATGGCGACATAATTCCAACGGAACTTAAAAACGGAAATGCAAAGCAGTATTTCAAAGATGTATTGCAGTGCAAGGTTCGACAAGGGAAAACATATGTATGTCAGCATCGTGTAGCGATGCTCGTGAGTGGTTTGAGCCTTGTTCTTGTTTGTGTTTGTACGGGAGCATCGTTTGCGTTGGGGGATCGCGCAGCGCAAGAGAGCATTCCTTCGGTGGAATCCTCTACTATTGCGCAAACTGTTTTTCGCGAACAAGTAGTAGAGCAGGCAGCTCTAGACGCGGCAGAGACGGGCGGCTCTTACCTGGCGCAAAGTGCAGAGCGCAGCGCACAAAGCGTCTTAGCGAAAATGTATATCACCGTGGATGCTCTTCAGGAAGTCGATGATGCTGACCAGGGTGCTCAGGCATTTTCTTTAATCGAGGGCCACTCTTCAGACCAGAATGCAGAAAAAGACACGTCAGATCTTAATGCAGCAATTGATTCGATGGAGTCAGAAGGCTATTCGGTTGGTTGCTTCTTCTTGAATCTAAACACAGGTCAAGGCGTTGCCTATAACTTGGATACTCGTATCTATGGCGCAAGCTCTTTTAAGGGAATTTATGCTGCTTATTTGAGTGAGCATTTAGCTGATGGAAAATCGGGACTGTCGAGTTCGGCTATTAGCCTTATGGATGCGTCGGTGCGCTATTCAGACAACAATGCTTTTTCGAATTTGCGCAATCGCTACGATGGATCAGGGTTTACCGATTGGCTTGAGTCATGCGGGGTTGATTCCGATATTGCGCACGACACGCATTTCCCGCGCTATTCCGCCAGGGAATCTGCTTTGCTGTGGTTCCATATCTATACCTATCTGCAAAGCGACACGCAAGCGGCTAAACATTTGCGCGAGATATATACGCAGACCAATCTTTCGCTTATTCGCGATGTTGCAGAAGAAAATGCAGCAGACGTAACCGTCATGAACAAAGCAGGGTGGATTGCCTCAAGCCCGCGATTCAGTGGTTTGTGTGATGCGGGTTTGATCGAATGTGACGGTACTACCTATCTTATGTCGGTTATGAGCAGCGCACCCGACAGCACAGGTCATCGAGAAAAACTTACCAGCATCATCGAAGAGCTTTTTAGGCTGCGCTAAGTTTGTGAAGACGCTACGTCTGCCCTGAAGATGATTGACAAAGCTTTTCGCATTGATACCATGATGTATTAGCGAATTGAAACGCGTTCGATATTTATCCAACGACTGAGAAAGCGCTTGGAGAAACACGTAAGAAGCGTCACCGATTCGACTGAACGTTAGTTCGCGATGGAAACAGCGTGGTGCTGTTACCAGATAAGGAGATTTAGCTGTCGTGAATGACTCCGACGGCGGCGGTCGATGTTGTTCGATCCGAAAACGCTTTGTAACACATACGCATTCTGTATCTAGTCCAACGCGGTCTATGTCTTTGTGTGACAAGACTGCGTTTTCTTATGCTCGAATTCGCACTTTTGCGGAAGAGCCTGATTCGATTTCGTGCCTTTCCCTAAAGGGGGAGATTGCCGTGTAATAGCTCAAGGCAAGTATTTGGAAATCTCTTATGGCTTGTTGAAAGGAACGATTAATACATGCCAATCTGGGTAAGTCTTTTATTAGTAGTTTTCTTCTTGTTGATGAACGCCTTCTTCGTTATGGCGGAATTTTCTTTGGTTCGTGTTCGTAAGTCTCAGGTAGAACTTCTTGTTGAAGAAGGAAAACCAGGCGCTAAGCGAGCAGCTCATATTGCAGGCAACGTAAATGCTTATCTGTCTGCTTGCCAGCTGGGTATTACCTTGGCATCGCTTGCACTTGGTTGGTTGGGCGAACCTGCAATTTCTGCTCTGTTCCACCCTGTGTTTGTGGCTCTGGGATTGCCTGATGCTGCTGTTACGGCAATTTCGGTTGCAATTGGTTACTTCATCATGACGGCATTGCATGTGGTGGTAGGCGAATTGGTACCTAAGTCCATGGCTATTCTGAATACCGAAAGCTATGCACTGCATACGGCAGGACCTCTGCATGCGTTCTACATGATGACCTATCCCATCATGTGGCTGTTCAATACGTTAACCAACGGCATTATGCGTTTAACTGGTCATGACGTATCTAAGGAACACGATGCGTACACTGAAGAGGAAATTAAGATCCTCTTGGAAGAAAGCGCAGAGTCGGGTTCTATCGAGCAGGATCAGTATCAGTATCTCGACAATATTTTCGATTTGGACGACAAGGATGCTGAATCCATCATGACCCCTCGTACCGAGGTTATTGCTATCGACTTGGACGATGCCCTTGAAACCAATCTTGAAATTATGGGTGCGAACAAATTCACGCGTTACCCTGTGTACAAGGAAGACAAGGACAACATTATTGGTTTTGTCCATATCAAGGATGCTTACTTGCTGCCCGAAGGTTCTTCTATGAAGGACTTGCGTATTCGTACCATCCAGGCGGTTCCTGAAAGCTTGTCGCTGTCTAAGTTAATGCAGATGCTGCAGGCAAAGCACACCAAGATTGCGGTGGTTGTTGATGAACACGGCGGAACGTCGGGCATTGTTACTATGAGTGACGTAGTAGAGCAGATCATTGGCCGCATGGAAGATGAATACCT
>URVA01000023.1 GCA_900551155.1 uncultured Eggerthella sp.
AATAACCCAAAAAAGTTGAGTAACTGTAACAACTAAACTATTCAGCAGCAGTTTCGGTAGCTTCAGTTGCAGCCTCAGTTGCTTCTTCAGCAGCGGCTTCTGCAGCTTCTTCAGTTGCCTCTTCTGCGGTTGCTTCAGCAGCCTCTGCAGCCTTAGCAGCTTCAGCTTCAGCCTTCTTTGCATATTCTGCAGCACGAGCAGCCTTAGCAGCAGCCTTAGCTTCACGTTCTGCCTTCTTAGCTGCTTCTACTTCAGCAGCCTTAGCAGCCTTAGCAGCCTTCTTTTCTGCTTCGCGAGCAGCAACTGCCTCAGTTGCAGAGCCGAACTTGTTAGCAAAGCGCTGTACGCGTCCACCAGAGTCGATCAGTTTCTGAGTGCCAGTAAAGAATGGATGGCAAGCATTGCAGATGTCAACACGAATCTCAGACTTGGTAGAACGAGTCTGGAAGGTGTTGCCGCAGGTGCACGTTACGGTGCAGTCAACGTATTCGGGATGGATATCTTTTTTCATTGGTTCTCCTTCGTATGCCTTGGTTTCCGACCAAGGCGAGACAAGCCTTGTTATTGTAGCACGCTATCGTCTTCATGCAAGATTTTTACGTACCAGTTCTCATGCGAATTCACAGTTGCTCTATATTTGCTGGCAACTACCAAGATAAGAGCCGCTTTGAACAAGCGGCTCTCTCCTGCTTCTATTTTTGTTTTGGCTCCGCGTGAAAGGTTTCCCCTGTTGCCTACTTCTTTATCTGAGAAGGATGGAACTTAAAGAAGTCGGTACGCGGAGGCAACTCGCGAACACGATGACGACCATCATCAAGCTCGTTGGCGTTACAAAGCTCTTCCATGCTATCGAAGTCGTAATTCCAGCTGAAGAATTCATCAAACTCAAAGTTTAGATAATCGCAGATTCGCTCGGTACCTTTTGGCACTACGGGGTGCATCAAAAGCGTAGAAATACGCAACAGATAAAACGAATCAATCAACACCTGGCGGCGCAGCTGATTGCGCTCGTCATCGGACAATTCTTCATTTTCCGCGCTACGAATACCACTCGACCAATATTTGTTGGCATAGCGAATAAATTCATCCATCAATGCCATGACTGAATGCAAGTCCACGCGATACATGCAGTCTTCGTACTTGAGCATGGTTTTCTTTGCTTGCCTTAACACCTCTGTCGAAACAGAACCGAGAGGCATATAGCCTTCGAAGTTCTTTTGCGCTTCATAAAAACAGCTTCGCGCCAAGCGGTTAAACACCTTGGTAAGTAGAGCGCCTTCCTTTAAGGCAGGATCAGCTACGCGGGGA
Organism: uncultured Eggerthella sp.; assembly: GCA_900551155.1. Lineage (GTDB taxonomy): Bacteria > Actinomycetota > Coriobacteriia > Coriobacteriales > Eggerthellaceae > Anaerotardibacter. The sequence continues at coordinate 1,309 of URVA01000023.1, forward strand.
TCTTCGCGCTTTGCAGGATCGGGATCAAAGACTTTTGGTTTGAAACCGACCGAACGCTGATCAAGCGCAAGCGCCAAGAAATGCGCACGCAGCTGTTCTGCAGTGTAGTAGTTCAAAAGCTCGTCTGCCGTAGGTGGCTTTATTTCACTTGAAGAAGAAGCTTTCTTATCGCCAAACAAAATATGATGGTTTGCAATAAGCTTAGTCTGCTGCAATTCGCCCTGCGAAGCATTTGCCTTCGGCTGTTCGGAATGCTGCATTGCAGCGAACAAAGCAGGCTGCGCAACGCCATAGAAGTACAGGTTGTCTTGACCAATGAACTGATACACACAAGATTCTTTATCGCACCAAAAACTACGCCATTCTGTGCGAGCTAATCCGCGATCATCGTTGCGTGCCATAGTAAAGGAAATAGGCGCCCACAAACTTTCTGGCCAGCACCATGCCGTCAAACCTTCCGCGCCTTCGATAACAGGAACAGGAACACCCCACTCCACGTTACCTGAAATACGGAAAGGAACCAGTGCCTTACCCGTACGGAAACGAATACCCGCATCAGTTAACACGGTACGTGCCGTATCGCGATCGGCAATGTTTTTGAACTCTATTTCAAAGCTCTGCTTGCCCTTTTCCGCATCGCGATATACATGCTCGGGCAGTTTATCTGCAATTTCTTTATAGGCATCGTAGAGCTCCACCTTGATATAAATAATGGGCGGAACAAGGAATTCTTTGATGGTTTTAGTAACCACAGGACGAATCTGCGGATCGTTTTCCATATCCTGCACGTAATCGCGCACGATATTCGCAAAACCTGGCAAATCGAAATACCAGTTCTTTACTTCACGCATCTCAGGCACCGTACCTGAAACCGAAGAAATAGGCTTAATCAAATCTACAGGATCATACTGATGGCCCAAGTCGCATTCGTCTGCATAAGCTTTTTCACTTTTGCAGCCCTGCACTGGACAGTGGCCTACTACCTGACGACCATTCAAGAACATGTCCTCTTTGATGTCATAGAACTGCAAGGTGCTTTCTAGATGCAGGTAACCCTTGTCATAGAGACGCTGCACAAATTCATTAGTCACACTGCGGTGAACTTCTCCGCAATGACCAAGACCGCTGCCTTCGTATACATCCAAACTGATATCGTAAGCATCCAACGTGGCTTTTTGGGCATCATGATTACGAGAAACGTAATCTTCGATGCTACCCTTAAACGTGCCTGCTTCAACTTCCTTGCGATAGCCCTCTTCAATAGGAGAACCGAAGCAGTCGGTACCAGAAACAAACACTACATTTTCTTTACCGATACGATCACGCAAGAAACGTGCGTAACAATCTGCAGGAACGAAAACGCCACCTACATGACCAAAGTGAAGTGCCTTATTGCCATAAGGCATACCCGCAGTTACCACCGCACGTTTAGGCCATACAATAGGAGGCATATCTTTAGATTTTGAAGCTTTATTTTCTGCCATCTTATCCGCCATCGTTGAATAATCCGCCTTATCTTATAAGTATCTCTGTCTGCACAAGAAACTGTTTTCTACAATCCTTGCGAAGGTGATAGAGCTCTTTTCTTTATCAAAACGCAAACGCCGCTATTTAGCAGAGCCATCAGCTTCAAGCTGCTTGAGGGCTTGCGCAAGCTCTTGGGTGGTTTGTGTATTAGACTCTGACATTAAATCTAGCAAAAGATCCAAATCATCAGAAGAAGAGGTATCAAGCGTAACAGTTTCTCTTGTTGAACTGCCCGCAAGCTCTGCTGCTTTCGCAACTGCATCTTCCAATGTTCCGATCTCGTCAGCCAGACCATTTTCAACAGCATCAATACCAGTAAAGGTAAGACCTGTAGCCAGTGGCTTGACCTCATCCACCTTCATATCCCTGCCCTGAGCAACGTTTTCAATAAAGGTTTCGTTAATTTGATCTACCTGAGCCTGATAATAGGCACGCTCTTCTTCGGTCAAAGCACGATTACCGTAGGTGGAATCCTTGCTACTTGAAGAAGTAATGTCTTCGGTAGTTATACCCAGCATTTCCATAAGACCCGAATAATCCATAAACTGCATCGCAGTACCAATAGCACCAATTGCGGTTGTCTTACCTACATAGATGCAATCCGCTTGGCTAGAAATTTCATACGCTGCACTTGCGTTAGTTGCCGCGCTAGAAACAACAACAGGTTTACCCGTAGTTTCTTTGAATTCGCGCACATATTCAGTCATTTCTTCGCCAGCAGTAGCAACGCCACCACCCGAGTTCACGCGAAGAACAACCGCTTTGATGTAATTATTTTCGGCAGCAATATCCAGCTGAGATTTAAGCCCTTCAGGACTGCACGTTGTGCCATCGTATTGGATCGTGCCATTAAGATTAATTACCGCTACCGCATCGTTTACCAACAGATCGGCATCGTTTTGCGAATAAGATCCCGCAGAAGAAAATGCATTCGAACAAGACCACATGCCAAACATGGTGACCACGCACAATGCGACCACAATAACAATGCCCACTATCCAACCACGTGATTTTTGCTTCGGCGCAGAGGCATTCCATCCATTAGAAGGCGCATACGCATAGGAGGCTGGGCCAAAATTAGGATTAGGAGCCACTCCAAAACCAGAATTAGGAGCGCTTGCGTAATCAGAATAAGGAACACCATATCCTGAAGAAGTCCCATTTGGCGAATAACCATATTCGTTTGTCTGCAGGTTTGGATCATAGCTGTATGCATTTCCCTGCGGAGCAGAATAACCCTGTGGCTCCTGCGGTTTTTGAGGACCCTGATTTTCTGACTGTGGGGTTCCTTTTGGCTCTTGCGGTTCTTGAGACATCCTGCTCTCCTCACAAGGGTAGTGTTGTCTTCTTCAATACAGAACCTCGTCTTACGACGAGGTTCGCTAATCTTTGTTATTTCATTATAGGAAAATATCCAAGCAACACGCCTGAGCTCATAGTACATTCAAAACTTATCGCGTTCCTGTACTACGTTCTTTAAAATTCGATATTTCCTTCTTCGAAATGATGACCCTGGGCTTTCTTAGCAGCACGAATCAAGAATTCTTGATTGTTGTTGGTTTGCTGCAACGATTTAACCAACGACTCCATAGCACGTTCTGTATTGTTGCGATTTGCCAAAATACGACGAACTGCCCAGATCAATGGTGCCTCTTGTGGATCTAAAAGCAAATCTTCTCGACGCGTACCAGAAGCAACAGGATCGATAGCAGGGAAAATACGCCTGTCAGCAAGCTGACGGTCCAGCTTAACTTCCATATTGCCCGTACCCTTGAATTCTTCAAAGATAACTTCATCCATCTTGGAGCCAGTTTCAATCAGGGCAGATGCCAAAATAGTAAGACTGCCGCCCCCTTCTATATTTCGAGCAGCACCTAAGAACTTCTTAGGAGGATACAGCGCTGTTGAATCCACACCACCAGATAAGATGCGTCCCGAAGCAGGCTGAGCTAAGTTATACGCACGAGCAAGACGCGTCAGAGAGTCAAGCAAGATAACAACGTCTTGGCCATTTTCAACCAAACGTTTTGCACGCTCGATTACCAACTCAGAAACTGCAATGTGGTTTTCGCTTGGCATATCAAAGGTAGAAGAAATTACTTCGCCATGGATAGAACGTTCCATATCGGTAACTTCTTCTGGACGTTCATCAACAAGCAGACACATCAAATGAACTTCTGGATTGTTTGCAGCAATTGAAGCAGCAATATCCTTCAAAATGGTGGTTTTACCTGCCTTAGGAGGAGAAACAATCAAACCACGCTGACCCTTGCCAATAGGAGCACATAAATCAATTACACGAGCCGTAATGGTGGATTTCCCGTGTTCGAGAACCAAGCGCTCATCAGGGAAAACAGGTGTTAGATCAGCAAATCGAACACGTCTTCCCAAATCTTCAAGAGCAATACCATTTACTGTATCAACACGCTGAAGAGCTGCATATTTTTCGTTGGGACGAGCAGGGCGCGTTTGCCCCGTAATGTAGTCGCCCTTACGAAGACCATTACGACGAATGGTAGCCATACCTACATAAACGTCCTCTTCGCTTGGCAAATAACCATGGGTGCGCAAGAAGCCATATCCATCAGAGAGCACATCTAAGATACCTGCGGTTTCCATAAAGCCTTCAGCCTTAATGCTTGCCGCAAATACCGCCTCTACCAATTCAGCTTTCTTAAGACCCTTGTGGTCTACCTCAAGCTCTTCAGCACGTGCACGCAGTTCAGCAACTTTAAGCTTTGCAAGTTCTTCTTTGGAGGTTTGAGGAACAACTGGTTCACGCCTATTTTGCTGATGAGTACGGCGAGAACGGAAATGACCACCTTTTTGCTGAGAAGAATTCTTTTGGTGGTTGTTGTTTTTCGTATAGCTACGCTGTTTACGCGATCCGCCACGACCTTGATAGCGATCTTCGCGTTTATCATCGCCCTCATGCGATTCGCCATCGCTTATCTCAGCGTCATGCGCGTCTTCACTGGCTTTATCGCTCGGCTTTTCGCTTTCTGCCGATCCTTCCTGGGAAGCACCTGATCCCGCATCCGCAACCGCTTCTGCCTCTTTAACGGCATGATTGATTTCATCTTTTTCCGTAGAGCCCTCAACAGCTTGTACAGACGAATCGGATGCTACCTCTTCTGAAGCCTTTTTGCGAGAAACTCTTCTTCTCCTAACAGGCTTTTCATCGGTGTCGGATTGCTCCGTAGACTGTTCTGGATTTTCGATCACTTTTGATGCTGAAGATGTCTTTGCTTGATCGGAAGTTTCCGCTGCAGAATTGTTTGATGCGGATTCACTTGTCTCTTCAGCTTTTTTACTTGAAGTTTTACGAGAGCGCGTAGCTCTTTTCTTTTTTGGTTCTTCCTGAGACTCTGAATCTTCCGAAACCCCAGCAGTTTGTGGGGTTTCGGTTGTAGCACTTTCACTTTTTTTCGTCGTACGACGACGATAGGTGCGTTTTGGCTTTACTTCTTCCGTTACAGGTTCTTCAACTACGGAATCACTCATGCGTTTTGAACTTTCTCCCAATCCTTAAGGAATGCATCCAATCCACGATCTGTCAGTGGATGTTCAACACACTTTTTCAATACATTAAAGGGAACCGTTGCAATATCGGCACCCATAAGTGCTGCCTGAGCAACATGATTTGCACTGCGAATAGAGGCAGCAATGACTTCAATCTGTTCACCATTTACGGTGTTTTCAGAAAAATCGTAATTGTTCAATGCAGTAACGATATTAGCTACCTGATCTAAGCCGTCTTCGGAAATATCATCGAAGCGACCAATAAAAGGACTTACATAACGAGCACCTGCACGAGCAGCCATAATAGCTTGCGGAACCGTGAAGCACAGCGTCATATTAACAGGAATGCCTTCAGAGGCAAGCACTTTAGTAGCAGCTAAGCCTTCGATCATAGTAGGTACTTTTACAACAACATTAGGAGCGATTGCTGCAAGTTCACGACCATCTTTGATGATTTCGTCGCGAGTCATAGCAACAGATTCAGCAGAAACAGGACCGTCTACGATCTCACAAATACGTGCAATGTGATTGTGAAAATCCGCTAACTTACCGCCAATGCGTGAATACAACGTAGGATTGGTGGTAACACCAGCGAGCGCACCCCAACTTGCCGCCTCTTTGATCTCGTCGAGATCGGCGGTATCGAGAAAGAATTTCACGAGAGTCCTCCTAGATCAGACTTCAACACACAGCTGGCCCATACACACTTTCGCACGGGCATCCATTGAAACAGCTGTTGTAAAGGGGGATTGAATAAGACAAACCTATAGTACTCAAAGAGATTCGCATTCGCAAGCATAGAAAAATGCAATCTCTTTTTTATAGCCAGATAATTCGTTAGGCGTTTCCAAAATACAGGGTAAACCCTTTAATTTCGGATGGAGCACTACCCTAGCTAGAGCATCTGATCCTATTTCACCTTCGCCAATGCGTGCATGGCGGTCTTTGTGAGAGCCTCTTGGATTAAGCGAATCGTTAATGTGCAGAGCGCGAAGTCTCTCTAGCCCTAACACCGCATCAAACTCTTCAAGGACTCCCTCTAAATCATTGACGATATCGTATCCCGCATCCCAAACATGACAGGTATCGAGACAAATGCCAACCTTATCTTTCAGGTCGACTTTTTTGATAATAGAAGCAAGTTCCTCGAAAGAAGACCCTACTTCACTTCCCTTACCTGCCATAGTTTCAAGCAAAAGCGTTGTGGTTTGATCTTGTTTAAGTACCGCGTTAAGTACTTCTGCAATCTGTTCAATGCCCACCTGAATTCCTTGGCCTACATGGGATCCGGGGTGGATATTAAAGAGCTGATGCGGCGTGTATTCCATACGTCGCAAATCTTCCTCTAGCGCCTGAAAAGCAAAGGCGCGCACGTGTTGTTTCGCCGAACAGGGATTAACGGTGTATGAGCCATGAGCTACGATGCGCACAATTCCCGCCTCTTCGGCGGCACGGGCAAACGATTCAATATCTGCTTGATCAATTGCTTTTGCCTTGCCACCACGAGGATTTCGGGTAAAGAAGGCAAAGGTATGAGCGCCTATTGATTGGGCTGTTTTCGCCATTGCGGTATAACCATTTGCAGAAGAAAGATGACAACCCATAACAATAGAAGGATTGACCGAAGATACTACCGACTGTACTGCATTTTCTTTGCCCACTGATTAGCTCTTTTCTTACATCCCTTTGCGTGCTTATCGCTTTCGTTCATCCAGTAATTCACGCGCATGGCCAAGTGAAGTCTCATTAACTTCGCCAGAAAGCATGCGCGCAATTTCTTGAACACGATCATCGCCAGATATGCAGGTCAAAGAGGTCTTCGGCATATCTTCGTTGCTCTTCGTTACCAGATAATGAGCATCTCCACACACTGCCACTTGCGGCAAGTGCGTAACAACAATAACCTGATGAGTATCTGCTAAATCGCGAAGAACATCAGCTAAGGACCGAGCCGTTGAACCGCCAACGCCCGCATCTATTTCATCAAAAACAAGGGTATCTACTTTATCGCTTTCCCCTAAAACCACTTTAAGCGCAAGCATAATGCGACTCATTTCGCCGCCAGAAGCAATTTTTTGCAATCGTTGAGGTTTCATGGCTTCGCCTGCTGCGTACATAAGCTCGCAGGTATGAGGACCCCACGAATCCCACTGATCGCGCGGAAGAGTGACCAGATCTGCTTCAAGTTTTGCCGAGCCCATTTCGAGTCGAGCCATCTGCTTTTGAACTTCATCTAAAAACTGAGGAATCACCGCTTTGCGTGCTTTTTCCAAATCGCGCGCTGCAACCAGAAGTTCTTCTTCTGCAGCAGAGCGCCTCTTACGCGCTTGCGCAATAAGCTCATCGCGGCCTTCATATTCGGCAAGCTTGGCTTCAGATTCTTCTCGCAGAGCAAACACGTCTTCCATGCGAGGACCAAAACCACGCATCAAACCCTGCAAAGAAGCCATGCGTGTTTGCACTTCTTCGAGCTCTTCTCCTGAAAATTCTACCTGGTCACGATAGGTTGCCATACTTCTTGCAACATCTTCCAAGGCAAAATACGCTTCTCGAACCGTGTTGCTCTGCTCTTCGACTCCCCCGTCTACCGCCGCAATACGATCAAGTGAAGATAGAGCGCCTTCAAGCTTTTCTAAAACACCCTCAGAAGTACTCAGAAGCGTTTGAACCTGGGCTGCTTCCATCCGCAGCATTTCTGCGTTCTCCAAACGGGGAAGTTGTGTTTGTAAGTCTTCGTATTCGCCAGGCTGAGGATCTATCGCAGCAATCTGATCCAAGGCAAAACGAGCACGATCAAGTTCAACACTATCTGCTGATTCCAATTCAATCAATCTATCGAGCTCTGCCTGAGCTTCATTAACAAGATCAAAGTTTGTTTGATATTTCTCTAGGTACGGAAGGACCGCATCACCTGCCCACGCATCAAGCAGCTGTCGCTGATATGCTGGAGAAAGTAGATGCTGATGCTCGTGTTGTCCACACAAATCTACATGGCTACCAATTCGCATTGCCAGTTCTTTAACCGAAGCTAAAGAGCCATCAATACTCACCCGTGATCTGCCCTGCACACCAACACGACGAGCAGCGACTATCCCTTCTTCTTCACCTTCAAAAAAGAAACGCCCTTCAACGTTTAGTTCCTCTGCCCCTTCACGCACCAAACCCGCATCAGAACGTTCTCCGATAAGTAGCTTAAGGGCATTGAGCAGTGCTGTTTTGCCCGTACCTGTTTCACCCGTTATTACCGTAAGCGATTTATGCGGAGCAAACTGTGCTTCATGAATAAGCGCGACATCACGAATATGAATTTCATCAATCATGAAAATTCCCTTACCAACAATTGTGCGATAGTGGTGTGCTTGTTTGATTCTACGACAGAAAACCTTACAGAAATACAAAAGAACACTTAAATGCAAAGCTTATGTATAAGCAGGCATGATTTATACTATAAGTCCACGCGAGGGGAAAGGGGATTTTGTGTCTTTAGATAATTCACTACATACAACCGCCTATCCCCTCCTTTCCAAAATTCCCCAACCCGTGACTCGCATTATTTCTTGCCTTGAAGAAGCGGGATTTGAAGCATGGATTGTCGGCGGTTTTGTACGTGATGCGCTTCGAAACGTCACTCCCCATGATGCTGATATCGCCACTAATGCTCGCTGGGAAACCGTTGCTAAACTTGCACGCAATCAGGGATATGCCGTATACGAAACTGGTATCAAACATGGCACGGTTACCGTAGTCTGCGATAACTATCCTCTCGAAATAACCACCTTTAGAAGCGAGGCGCCCTACAAGGATCATCGCCATCCCAGTGCGGTAACCTTTGTTTCATCCATCACTGAAGACCTTGCCCGCCGTGATTTCACCATTAATGCTATGGCGTTTCATCCTGAACGCGGATTGGTGGATCCGTATAACGGACAAAAAGATTTGCAGGATCACATTATTCGCTGTGTAGGAAGCCCTCTCCAGCGTTTCGAAGAAGATGCCCTGCGCATTGTGCGAGCTCTCAGATTCGCTTCACAGCTTTCCTTTTCGCTTGCTATCGATACCGAAAACGCCCTTTTCGAAAAGGCTCCTACCTTAACGCAGGTTGCAGGAGAGCGCTTATCGGTTGAATTGGAAGGAATGCTTTGCGGAGAAAATATTCGCAAAGTATTGGTTACCTATGCCGAGGTGCTTAGCCCTATTCTCCCCCAGCTTCATAAAATGAAAGGATTCGATCAGCATAATCGTTGGCATATCTATGACGTCTTGGAACATACCGCTTGCGTTGTAGAAAACACACCAGCTAAGCCTTTAGTTCGCTGGGCTGCTCTTTTTCATGATGCTGGCAAACCGGATACCTTTTTCCGTGACAAAAACGGCACTGGGCACATGCCAGGACACCCTCTTGCGAGCATCGATCATCTTCGTGAAGCCGCAAAGCGCTTCCATTTCAGTCGAAAGAAGCTTCACGATCTAGAACTCCTTGTCCGCTATCATGATGATCACCCAAAGCCCACCCGTAAAGATGTATGCATACTCTTTGGCAAGCTGGAAGAAAGCGACGAACTCTTTCATGTCATGTGCGATTTAATGCGCGCCGATGCGCTTGGTCAAGCACCCTTTAGCCATAAACGCGTTAACACCATCAACGAAGTTGAGCAGATCTTTAATGACATGCGCGACGAAGGCGCCTGTCTCTCAGCACATGATCTGCCTATTACGGGAAAAGACCTTATTGATTTGGGGGTTCCAGCAGGTCCTCAAGTTGGCTTATTGCTCAATGAAGTTTTTGCCGCTGTTGCCAACGAAAAGATTGAGGCAGAACGCAACGCGCTTCTTACCTATGCACAAAAACTTATCCGTTAGTGCCGTATGCCCACATATGATTAACCGGTCCTGATCCCTCGCCTAAATCGAGATCATGAATAAGCGCACCTGTTAAATAACGTTTTGCACGAGCTACCGCTTCTGCTAGAGGAAGACCTTTTGCTAAATAGGCAGCAATAGCAGATGAGAGCGTGCATCCCGTTCCGTGGGTATTGTTTGTTTTCACGCGAGAAGCGCGGAACCATTCCGTGTCGTCTTCACTCATGACCAAAACATCATCGGCACATGTTTGAAGATGGCCCCCCTTGACCAGTACCGCCTTGGCACCGCGATTACAAAGAACAACTCCCGCCGCGACCATATCATCTTCTGTTTCAATCGGCACGCCAGAAAGCGCTTGCGCTTCTGGAATATTAGGAGTTATTACCTCAGCTAGTGGAATCAATTCTTTCTTTAGCGCAGCTACTGCTCCATCTTCTGAAAGAGACGCACCAGAAGTGGCTACCATTACAGGATCGAGCACTACGTGTTCTGCTTGCCAGCCTCGAAGCGCACGTGCCACGGCACAAACGGATTCCTCGTTGGGCAACATGCCAATCTTTACTGCATCGGGACGAATATCCGAAAACACGCTTTCTATCTGTTGAGATATGAATTCTGGCGGTGTAGGTAGCACTCCCTGAACACCTTGGGTATTCTGAGCAGTCAGCGCAGTAATTACCGTTTCAGCATAAACGCCCAGCGCAGTCATTGCTTTAATATCTGCTTGAATTCCAGCTCCACCACTCGAATCAGAGCCCGCAATACTTAATACGCAAGGAATCATCGTGCACTCGCTTTCGGATGAATTAATACTCTGTTGGATTATTATCTTGAGGCTTATTATCCCGCGAAGTGTCCAATTCGTCACCAAGATCAATTACCAATCCATCCATGATGGTATTAACCGTTCGAACCGCACACATCTTTCCGCACATCGTACAGGTTCCCTCATTTGAAGGAGGAGCGCTTTCGAAGTATTTTCTTGGCTTAACAGGATCGATAGCAAGAGAGAACATCTCTTCCCAGTCTACCCTTCTGCGAGCATCGCTCATGCGATTATCCACATCGCGTGCATGGGGAATACCCTTTGCAATATCTGCCGCATGAGCTGCAATTTTAGTTGCCACTAAACCTTCACGCACATCATTGGCATCGGGAAGGCGTAGGTGCTCGGCAGGCGTTACATAACATAAAAAGTCTGCGCCACTTGATGCTGCCACAGCACCACCAATAGCAGCCGTAATATGATCATAGCCAGGTGCAATATCGGTCACCAAAGGACCTAGCACATAAAATGGTGCATTGTGGCATAGGCGCTTTTCCATCTTCATGTTGGCTGCTATTTCGTCAAGCGCCATATGGCCAGGGCCCTCAACCATAACCTGAACCCCAGCATCCCAAGCACGCTTGGTCAGTTTTCCAATCTCTATCAGCTCAGCAATCTGACCAGCATCGCTAGCGTCATAAGTGCAGCCTGGTCGCATCGCATCACCAATACTGATGGTTACATCATATTCATGCAGAATTTCCAGAACTTCATCATAGTGTTCATAGAAAGGATTTTCGTTTCCTGTTGCTTCCATCCAGGCAAAAATAAGAGACCCACCACGCGAAACAATGTTCATTAATCGACCTGTTTCTTTAAACGACTCAATTACGCGGCGATTCATACCTGCATGCACGGTAACAAAATCAACACCATCTTCGGCGTGAGCACGAATTACGTCCAAAAAATCTTGCGCCGTAATACCAATAAGGGGCTTTTCCAAATAGCCAATAGCATCGTACATAGGAACCGTCCCAATCATGGCTGGAGACATCGCTAAGAGCTTGCGACGAAACTCTCGCGTCTTACCATGATTACTTAAGTCCATAATGCCCTCGGCACCCAATTCAATGGCAACGCGTGCTTTTTCTAGCTCCATTTCTTCATCCATCAGGTCACCTGAAATACCCAGGTTGACATTGACCTTAGTACGAAGACCTTCACCAACACCTTCAGGATCAAGAGTGGTGTGATTAATATTTGCTGGAATAGCTATGCGTCCCGCTGCTACTGCATCACGAATTTCTTCAGGAGTTTTATATTCTTTGGCAGCAACCGCTTTCATTTCGGGCGTACAAATGCCTGCGCGCGCTGCATCGATCTGCGTCATTAGTGACTCCCTTCGCTGGAATTATCCATATCAGGTTCATAGGGTCGAAGCTTTCGCTTCCTCTCAGCAAAAATAAGCTCCCCTTTATGTAATGTAGGTATTGTAGTGCCATTTTCAATAAAAGAATACGCGCGTTTGTGAACGTGACAAAAATGTTGCTTAGGGGGAAAGCAGGGCACGCGCATCAAAACAGCCTTATCGCTCTGACAAACGATCGTAGTAAACATGGGGAAGTTCTTTTAGAGGAAACGTTACCCACAGCGATCCTTCCTCTAAAGAAATACGCGCAGGCCTTCCTTTCAATTCGTTAGAAATTCCCCAGAGCGCTCTATTTGTGCAGGTAGCACCATCGAGGGTCCATTCAAGCCCTTCCTCCTTTACGCCAATTGCCGTATCGCTATGGGAAAGTACCGAGCAGACACCGCTTGCACCTTCAGAAAAAGAAAGAGACGAAAAGGGTCCTGGCGCTACCACAGGAGCAATGGCTTCATCTTCCTCAATTCCCCAAATACAAACCCCCTGCTTAGCAGCCTGAATCAAAAGCTGCATATTGCCAATAGTATGGTCAAGCCTGCCGACAAAAGCATTACAAACCACCAGTTCATCATATCCGCAACGGATGGCATGATGAATTGCTAGATCCATATCGGTAAAATCTTTATGGGTGTCATATTGATACACGAAAGGATGATCAGGAGTAGCTCCAAGTGAATCAAAATCGCCAAACACCGCATCCACCACAAGAGAACGCTTCACTGCTTGAGCATATCCGCCATCAACGGCATACAATGCATCAAAAGATTGTGTTTTCAGCACATAGTCAAGCCCTTCGCCTGTCGAAGGCGCTGCTCCTATCAATAAGCATCGCTTCATAATCATCCCTTTCCAAAGCTACCCTCATACTAACCCATTATTATGGGTAAGTTCCTTGCAGTCTGATACAATAGCTGCTCGGAGTGGGTCGGGCAATCGCGTGCTATGCATGAGGAAAGTCCGGGCTTCAAAAGGCAAGATGCCAGCTAACAGCTGGGCGGGGTGACCCGACGGATAGTGCCACAGAAAAGAAAACTCCCCCGCTGCCCTCAATGGTAAACTGGACATTCAGTTGCTATTGAAGGCAGCGGGAGAAAAGCTGAAACGGTGCGGTAAAAGCGCACCAGTGCATTGGCAACAATGCAGCTTGGTAAACCCCATCTGAAGCAAGCGCAAATAGGAACGCCATGCGGCCGCCTTTCCGCGCGTTCGGGTTGCGTGCTTGAGTTGCGTGGTGACACGTAATCGAGATAAATGGTTGCCGATTACAGAACCCGGCTTATAGACCCACTCTTTTTCTTTCTTTCTTGATACTCTTCCAGAAAGCCCTTGGGATCTTTAGCGACCTCACTCCTGCTACCCTTACCTGTTGCGTCTTTGGCCTATAACCCGCATCTTTAGCTTCATCTTCCCTGAAAGCGCAGCAAAGAAAAATGCAGCACCACCGCTCAAAAGTGCGATAGTGCTGCATTACCTATGGTAAAAAAGTTCAAATTCGTAGACGTTTTGCTTAATCTACATCATCAAAAGTAAAGGAATCGTCTGCATCACCATAACCAGAGAAATCCTTAGAAGCTGCTGATGGCTTTGGAGTAGCAGGAGCGCTTACTACAGGAGTTACGGTTGGCGTGGTATAGGTTGCAACAGAAGAGCTTGGTTCCCACTTTGGAGCAGTGCTTGGAGCAGCAGAAGTGGTTGCCTTAGAAGCGCTGTCTTCTTCGCTCTTTGGCGTTTCGAGTAATTCTGCAGGAAGCTCAATACCAGCAGTAACTTCGCCACCAATTTCTGACAAACGCTGCGTTGCAGATCCAATGAATTCCTTGAGCATATCCTGATACTGTTCGCGAACCTGCTCACGGCTAGCAGAAAGCTCGTTGATATGGTCAATGACACGCTGCTTTTCTGCATTTGCCTTATCAAGAATGCGCTTGCCTTCTTCTTCAGCATTGATGCGCGTTTGTTCTGCTTCAGCTTTTGCCTTAGAAATAATTTCATCAGCAGTACGCTGAGCAACAATCAATGCCTGAGCAATTGCGCTATCGTCGCTCTTGCGTTCACGCAAGCGAGCTTCGAGTTCTGCAATCTTTGCATCCTTTTCAGCCAACTCTTCTTTGCTTGCTGTGTCTTCTTCAACTACTGGCTGAGAAATAACTTCGGTACGTGCAGCAGATGATGCCTCTGATGCCTGAACACGAAGATGAGCAATTTCGTCGTTCAAATCGTCGATCTCAGAAGCAACGCGCTCCAAAAATACATCTACTTCATCAACGTCATAGCCACGACGCTCGATCTTAAAACTCTGATTCTGGATGTCAGCGGAAGTGATCGCCATGAAATACCCCTAACGTATTACCTATTTGCTATGAGCTGCTCTTATGATAGCTCAAAATTAACTACAATATTGCGACGATAAGCCTTACCCCGAACTGTAACACAAGCAATGCAACGATCGGGCTAATGTCTATCATTCCTCCAATTGGGGGAATGAAACGCCTAAATATATCCAAAAATGGATCACAAATCTTGCCGAGTACGTTACGCAAGTCCCCAATGATGCCTGAATTCGAAGGAATCCACGACATCATGACATAAACAAAGATAACCAAACTATAGGTATCAGCCAGAGTAACAAGAATATACGAAATCATAATAACGATACGCCCTTTATCGTCCTCTTACCTTACCTTTGCAGAATACCTTGCTTTTGAAGACGATGACGTTCTTCAAGAGAAAGATCCCTGCCCTGCACAATAACAAATGTTTTATCTGCCACGCAATCAACCTTGGCATCAAGCGCAGAAGCTACACCAAACGAAAAATCCAATACTCGTTTTGCCAAAGCCGAATCTGTGGATCGAAGCGACAGCACTACGATATTGCCTAATCTTACTGAACGAGCAACAGAAGCAACATCATCATAAGCAATCGGTTGCAAAAGCGTTATTTCCCTTGACGAATTCGACGCTACCGAAGCGCCCGTAGGCGAAACAGACGTTGTTAAAGCGCCAGAGCT